>DATBYP010000273.1:0-14499 GCA_036513675.1 Candidatus Acidiferrum sp. | reverse complement strand
GCGTGTTCGCGAGCGATTGTGTCGCAGAAGATTTACGACAATTTTGTGCAGAAGCTGGTGGAGCGGACAAAAAAGATTAACGTCGGACCGAGCGAGGATCCCAACAATTATATGGGGCCGGTGGTGAGCAAGAGCGCGATGACCACGATTTTGGGATACATCGACGTAGGCAAGAAGGAAGGGAAGCTGGTGCACGGCGGCGATCGCGCGCCGGGCGACGGCTATTTTGTCCAGCCCACGATTATTGCCGATGTCGATCCCAAGGCGCGTATTTCGCAGGAAGAAATTTTTGGTCCGGTGCTAGCCGTGATCAAGGCGCGGGATTTTGATCACGCCCTGGAGATTGCGAATAACACGGAGTTTGGATTGACCGGCGGCGTGTACTCGCGAAACAAGGAAAAACTGGAAAAAGCACAGGAAGTATTTCACGTAGGTAATTTGTATCTGAATCGCAAGTGCACGGGCGCAATGGTAGGCGCGCATCCGTTCGGCGGATTCAATATGTCCGGAACAGATTCCAAGACCGGCGGAAAGGACTATTTGCTCCTATTCCTGCAAGCCAAAACCGTCGCAGAAAAGGTGAGTTAAATCCAGCCTTGTAGGGGCGCGCTTCAGCGCGTCCCAGCGCGCCGCAGGCGCAGTGGACTTGCGTGACGCGCGCCGGCCCGCGGTAGCTTGGCCTCTACATTTTATGCTCGCTGCTCTCGCTCGTATCCGTGACCCGCTTGAGCAATCGAAATACCGGGTAACTCAGCAGCAGGATTAGCAGCGCCAGCATCGCGGGGCTGGGGGGCCAAACTTTGCCCGTTGTAAAGGCCGTTTTCAGATCGGGCACGATGGACGCGACCAGAAAGAGCGCGGACGCGAACAGCGCGATTCCCGTGGTCCAGGGATAACCCCACGCCCGATAAGGGCGCTCCATTTGCGGCTCCGTCTTGCGCAGAGCGAACAGCGAATAGTAAGAAAGCGTGTAGTTCGCAACGAAAAAAAACGACAGCATGGCGATGACGACTTCGAAGGAGCCGAGCACGAACAGCACGCCGACGATGGTGCTGAGAAGAAGAGAAAGAGTCGGAGTGCCGCCTTGGTTCACGCGCGTGAAGCTCCGGAAGAACAAGCGGTCGCAACTCATCGCATAAAGCGTGCGGGAGCAGAAGAGTTGGTTGGCGTTCAGGCAACTCAGTAGCGAAACAACCATGATCGCGCGGATGATCGTATCGCCGTAAGGTCCAAAGATTTTCTCGGCAGCGGTACCGAGAACGAACGTGTTACCAGCGATTTGAGACATGGGCAGAACGTAGAGGACGGCAGCGTTGATCAATAGATAGATTCCCATGATCGTTGCAACGCTCCCAAAAATCGCGCGAGGGATGTCTCGGCCCGGATTGCGGACCTCTTCACCGAAGTAGATGATGCCGTCCCAGCCGTCAATGGTGTAAAAGACGGCCTGCAGTCCGAACAACATGGCCAGCGCGAGCGGCCCTCCCGAAGGGAGCGGCGGCGCGGCAGCAATCGATGCGGAAGCGGCAGCGCGAGCGTGTCCACCCCAGAGGAAACAGGCTGCGACAACGATCACAAATGCGAAAGTCTTCATTGCCGCGGTGACCAGTTGCGTGCCGCTGCCCCACTTAATGCCGCGCCACTGCAAAACGAAAAATCCCATGATGACGAGAACGGCGATGAGCTTAACGTGGCCGCCGAGCAATGGAATGAGTTCGCCGCTGTATTCGCCGATGACGATCGCGACGGCGGCGGCGGTGCCGCAAGTGGAGAGCCAATCGCTCCAGCCGACAATGAAGCCGGCGTATTCGCCGAGCGCGCGTCGAGAGAAATTGTATTGGCCTCCGCTGCGTGGGATGGCAGCGCCGAGCTCGGCCATGGAAGACGCGCCCGAAAGCGCGTAGAGTCCGCCGATGACCCACACGCCGAAGAAGAGATAAACGTTAGGCAGCCATTGCGCAATGTCTCCGGGCGCGCGCACGATTCCCGCGGCGATGGTGTTGCCCACGGCGGCAGAAATTCCAAACCACATGCCGAGGACTTTGAGGAGGCGCCCGCGGTTGCGTGGTGCGGTGACAGCGTCGAAAGTGCTGCTCGACGCGGAGGCGCTGGGCGTGGAAGATAGGTCCGATGGATGGGGCAATGGGAGAGTCTCAAGGACTTTCGGAAACTTGGCCATGATAATGGGCGCGGGAGAAAATGCAAGTCGGAAGTGAGGAGCATGCGAGGCGGCGTGGATACTGAAGGGTTAAAAGCGAAGAATGCCGCGCGCGTTCGGTCGGGCGCGGACAATGGCGTCGAGGTGTCGGTGGTGATTCCGTGTTTGAACGAGGCGAACTCCATTGGGATTTGTGTTACGAAAGCTATCGAGGCATTTCGCGCGGCGGGTTTGCGCGGCGAAGTGATCGTGGCGGACAACGGCTCGACGGATGGCTCGATCGTCATTGCGGAAAAGCTGGGCGCTCGCGTGGTGCGCGTGGAGGCGCGCGGGTATGGCTCGGCGTTGCGCGCGGGGATTGCGGCCGCGCGCGGCGCGTTTATCGTGATGGGCGACGCGGACGACAGTTATGATTTCGGCGATGTGCCAAGGTTCGTCGAGAAATGGCGGCAGGGGAATGACGTAGTAATGGGGAATCGGTTTCGCGGGGAGATCAAGCAGGGAGCGATGCCGTGGCACCACAAATATGTGGGGAACCCCGCGCTGTCTTCGTTGCTGAACTTATTTTTTCGCGCGGGGATTGGCGATAGTCATTGCGGGATGCGGGGTTTTACGCGCGCCATGTATGACCGCATGGACTTGCGCAGCACGGGAATGGAGTTTGCGTCAGAGTTTGTGATTAAGGCGGCGCAACTGGGCGCGAAGATTGCGGAGATTCCGATTACGTTGTGGCCGGACAAGCGCGGCCGGCCGCCGCACCTGCGGAGTTTTCGCGACGGGTGGCGGCACTTGCGATTCATGCTGTTGTACGCGCCGAACTGGCTGTTCTTGTTGCCAGGGACGGCGTTTATGTTACTGGGATTGGCGCTCGTTTTGTGGTTGCTGCCGGGGCCGCGAGCGCTTACCCCCCGGATTACGCTCGATCTGCACACGATGATTTTTGGCGTGATCTTTACTTTGCTGGGAGCGCAGATACTCTCAATTGGCGCGTTTGCCAAAGTGTTCAGTTACTCGGAGCGATTCGATCGCAGCGGCACGGTGTCGCTGAAGCGAGTGCTGAAACGAGTGACGCTGGAGTCGGGACTCCTGTTGGGCGGCGTTTTTTTTCTTGCGGGGTTAGCGGGCTGCGCTTGGGTGACATGGCAGTGGGTGGCCAGCGGATTCGGGCCGCTGCAGCAAGTGCGGCAGGTGTTGTTCTGGGCCATGTGGCTGTTTTTAGGACTGCAGATTGTCTTTGCTTCGTTTTTCTTGAGTATGCTGGGGATTAGCCGCGGAACGTATATCGGCGACTACGACTTGAAATAATGTCCTACACCGGATTGGATCAGTTCATTGCGCGACAGCGTTTTCGCGCGGCATATCCGCACATTCGCAAGGGATCACGCGTTTGCGACTTGGGCTGCGGGCTGGACGCAGCATTCCTGGATTTTGCCGCGGAACGAATTGCGCACGGGGTCGGCGTGGACGATCAAGTGCGAGACGGCGCCCCCGGACGATGGCAACGAGTGCGTGCAGACATTCGCCAGCCGCTGCCGCTGGAGTCCGGGCAATTCGACAACGTAGTGATGCTGGCGGTTCTGGAGCACTTGCCGCAGCCGGAGCCGGTCCTGCGCGAGGCCTACCGTGTTTTAGCGCCACGCGGCTCGCTAATTTTGACGTGGCCCTCGGCAATGGTCGATCCGCTCTTGAAGGTGTTGCACACGTTGAAACTCGTAAGCGACGAAATGGAAAGCGATGAGCATCAGAAGCGCATCCCGGTCGGCACGTTGCAGCAGATCCTGCATCGCATCGGCTTCAACGAATTCATCCACTACACATTCGAATTAGGCCTGAACAACCTCATGGTGGCATCCCGCTGAGGCCCCACCTTTCTAAATTCGATAAAGTCACTCACTAGGCACACCGACCCCCGCCGCGCCTTGCAGGGACGCTACTACCGTGATGCAATCTCTTCCTGTGGCAACGTGAAATCGCAAATCGCAACCCTTTGACTGCCCACAGATATTAAAATTTTGGGTGAATAAAACCCTACCGGCATGCGCGAGACACCAACTATTTTGGATGATGTGCTCGATACGCAGACTGAGGCGCCGGCTTCGCGCCGTCTTGCCGCGCTGCCTACGCTGTCGCTCCTCTATCGGCATTTATCGGGCATGTTCGCGGAAATGCCAGGTCCCAAAGCCCTTTGGAACCGGACGACCTATGGTGCATTTTTTGGGCTCATCGCTGTTTGGGCGACTCTATTCTATGTGACGTGGGCGGCATGGGGGGACGTAACCATCGATTCGGGTCACGAAATGTACGTCCCTGCCATGCTTTCCGCAGGGAAGATGCTTTACCGGGATGTTTGGTTTATGTACGGTCCCGCGGCGCCCTATTTCAACAGTTACTTATTCCGATTTTTCGGCCTTCACTTGAACGTGCTGTATTGGGCCGGCTCCCTTGCCGCTTTAGGCTCCGCGATATTTCTTTATCTAACAGGCATACGCTTGGGTTCGTGGGTCGCCGGTTGGACCGCCGGCACGATCGTATTGATTCAAGCGTTCGGTCAAGGGTTGTTCTGTTTTCCCTTACCATACAGTTTTTCTGCGGTGTACGGCTGCCTCAGCGCGTGTGCCTTCCTCTGGTTAGTGGTTGAGGCAGTCCTGTCGGAGCGATGGGCGTGGATGCTCTGGGCCGGAAACGTTGCAGCAGTTGCGCTGCTCCTCAAAATGGAGTTTGGGGTGGCCTGCTACGGCACTCTTCTGCTGCTGATGGTTGGCGGCAGTTTGCAACAACGATCGTGGAAGCCGATCTGGACGGGGATGCTTGCAGCTTTGCCAGGAGTGCTGGCCTGCGCTCTAGTCGCGCGGTGGATGGTCTCGATCGCTGGGGCGGATTTCATCACTCAGGAAAATTTCATGAGTTGGCCGACGTCCTATTTTATGAAAGCGTATGGCAAAATGTGGCTCGCACGCACGGGATTTGACTTGAGCAGGGAGGCTCTGCTCGCGGCCCTCGGGCGAATCTCGATTTTCGCGGCAGTCGCGATGGGTCTGCATTTGTTTTTGCGACGAAAGCGCGCCGATGGCGGCCTTCTATTTCTGTCCGTTGGTTTATCCGTCGCGCTTCTAGAGTGCCTTTTGCTGGTCTTCATCCCTCAACGAACGGTATTCCTCCGCTGGTTTCTTTTCCCGAAAGATATGGTACTGATCGTGGGGTTGGCAGCGGTTGCCGCCTGGTGGTTTGCCTATCGAGACGGTTTCTCTAGGCGAGGCCTCGTGATCGCAGCCTTATTCGCGTTTCCAACGCTTCTTGCGTTCCGTATGTTGATGGGCATGGAGACCTGGGGCTATCCAATCTATTACAATGCCACCGTCGTTCTTTCCTTCCTCTTTCTGGCTTCACGTTTAATCGTTCCTGTGCCTCGCCCTTCCCCAACGTTTGGCTTTCGAGCCGACATGCTCGTTTGTTGCTGCTGTTTGATTTGGGCAGTAACTCACGTGGACGTGTTCGTCGGCCAGCGCAGCGACCTTGTACCACTGATCACCGAGCGCGGGCTGATTAAGACGCAAAGACATATGGTCCTGAATTACGAGAAGGCGATCGCGTTCATGAAGGAAAGAGCAACCGCTGGAGATTCCGTTCTCTCCATTCCGGAAGACACGAGCCTGTATTTTCTATCGGGCACAATCTGTCCAACACGCGTATCTCAGTTCACTCCTGGCGTTTTAGCTCCTGGGAAAATGACAGAAGACGTCATCCGCGAAATCGAGCTAAAGAAGGTTCAATACTTATTGTGGTCGAACCGGACCTCCGCCGAATATGGCGTACCCGTGTTCGGCAGGTTCTACGACACCTATTTTGCCGACTACCTGACCTCGCACTATTGTCCCGTAGGGCCAGTGTACAAAAATACGGAACGCGGATGGGCCGCAGTGGTGTGGAAGAGGATGGACGACGAAGATCAGCTTCAATAAGAAAGAAAATGGCGGACAGGCTGCCGAAGGCTGCGGGAAACAAACGAGGAGCATCTTTGACAGGATCAGATATCAAAGAATATTTTGAACGCGTCGCGCCCTCGTGGGAGCACTGGCAGAGGAGGAACAGTTTCTATCACGCCTCGATGCGCGACCTGATCGGCGGAATGATTCCTCCTGGATCCCGAGTTTTAGAACTGGGGAGTGGCACGGGGGACTTATTGGCTTCTTTGAAGCCGAGACGCGGCATAGGACTGAACTTGGCCGACGGACTGACCGAACGGGCGCGCCAGAAATATCCGGAATTTGAATTCCATACCATCGAAGTAGATTCCACAAACTTGCCACCGACGTTCGAGCCGGACTATGTGGTCATGACGAACATGCTCGACTACGTTTACGACGTTTGGGACGTGTTGGAAGGCTTAAAACCGGCGATCCGCGAAAATACCCTGCTCATCGTAACGACCAACAATCCGCTGTGGGCTCCGCTGCTGCGATTGGCCAGTAAACTTGGGCTGCGCATTCCGGATTCGCCGCGCAACTTTATCACCAACCGCGACATTTGCAGCGTGTTGAGCCTGCAAGGGTTCAGCATCGTAGAAGAAGGATTGAGTTTACCCGTACCAAAGCGAGTGCCGTTGCTCGGGCCGCTTCTCAATGCAATCCTGCCGGAGCTGCCTGTGATTCGCTTCACGTCTTCTATCCAATACATCGCCGCGCGCCTGCGCGTCCCACGATCAAGGCTCTCTTGTTCCGTCGTTATTCCTTGTCACAACGAAGCCGAAAACATCATGGAATGCGTGCGTAGGGTGCCGAGCATGGGCGCCTGGACAGAAATTATTGTAGTTGACGACGGGTCTGAGGACGGAACTAAGAATAGAGTACAAGATCTCCTAAGCAGCGATCCGCGCGTGCGACTGATCATCCTGGAGAAAAACCAGGGGAAAGCCGCCGCCGTCCGCGCCGGTTTTGGCGCTGCGCGGGGAGAAGTCCTGATGATTTTGGATGCGGATATGGCAGTGTCGCCCGAGGAATTGCCAAAATTTCTAATTCCTTTACAGGACGGGAACGCTGATTTTGTGAACGGTACGCGTTTGATCTACCCGATGGAGGGAAAGGCCATGAAGATGGCCAACTTTCTAGGCAATAAGGGTTTTTGCCTTTTGGCGAGCAAGGTGCTTCGCCAGCGTGTCAGCGACACTTTGTGCGGTACGAAGGCGTTCTTCAGGCGCGATTACGAGCGCATGCCCATTGGCGGACAGGAGCGGTGGGGGGACTTTGATGTCCTGTTTGGCGCAGCGCGTCTGAAGCTGCGCGTTCTGGAGCTGCCGGTGCACTACACAGAGCGGCGCGCGGGCAAATCAAAGATGCGAGTGATCGTCGATGGCTGGCGGTTTTTGCGGGCTTGTATGTTCGGCTGGCGAATGTTGCGCTTTCCGCAAAAGCTTCCGTGGGGGCAAAGTCAGTCGCCTAGCCCGGGCGCTTATGAGTTTCGGCTCGATGCTGAAGTCCATTCGGTTCGGTAGGTACAGTGCCCATCGACACGCAAGCGCACGACGTGCTTTTAAAACATCGCCGGGTCTGGCAGAAAAAGGCGGTTCTGCGGCGCATCTACAACGAGGAATTTTTTGCTCGGTTGCTTTCCTATCGTAGGCCGGGAGGAGTTTGCATTGAGGTGGGAGGAGGCCCCGGATTCTTCAAAAACTTACTGCCAAGTGTGTTTTGCACCGATCTGATTCGATGCCCATGGCTGGACGCTGTCGTAGACGCCCAGCGATTGCCATTTCGGGCGTCCAGCATTAGCAACATTTTCGGCTTGGACATGTTGCACCATATTGCCGCGCCGATGATGTTTCTGAAGGAAGTTCAACGCGTCTTGATTTCAGGGGGCCGCCTGATTCTTGTCGAGCCTTGGATTTCTCCGTTCTCTCGCTTCGTCTATCGGTATTTGCATCAGGAGGAGTGCGATCTTTCTGCGCGCCCATGGGATGCGAATGGAGACAACCTAGCGCAGAGCAAACACGCGTTTGAAGGCAATCAGGCGATTCCTTATCTGCTGTTTGGGCCGCAGGGCCTCTCGAGGACACTCGACGCTCTGAGGGACCTGAAGTCCATTACAATCGAACCTTTTTGCTTGTTCGCTTACTTATTAAGCTTTGGTTTCAAACCAATGAACTTGTTGCCTGTATTTTTTTACCCTATCGTGTCGAGGTTGGAGCGGAGAACCTTACCCGTGTGGCGCCGCGTCGCGGCACTGCGGGTCGTGCTCGTTCTGGAGAAGAAGCTCCAAACGCCGTAGGCATCTTGAAGAGCATCCGTAGGATTTAGCCGCGTGCGCAGCAAAAATTCGATCTCCCTCTTTACCACTGCGTATAATCTGGCTCGCAAAGCCGATTTGTTGGAGGTGCGGTGGTTACGCAGCACCTTCGTTTCATCCTATTTTCTTTACAAGCGGTTCCACGAAGACCCCTTCGGGGGGTTGGTTCGGCGGATGCCTGAGATTTTTCTGGGCGGTGACATTCTCGATATCGGCGCTAACATCGGGTATACCGCGTGCGTTTTCGCGGGTGCACTGACGCCGCGATCGAAAGTCTATGCGTTTGAACCTGACCGTTCGAGCTATGCTCTTCTCGAGGAGACAATTCGGCGGAAAAAGCTGTGTGCGTCCATAGAAGCTATAAATTTCGCGGTCGGGAATTGTGATGGGCACGTGGAATTCTGGCACAACCGAGCCCACTCAGCAGATCACCGCGTCGTGACAGAGAAGTTCAAGACGCTCCGGCCAGACGCTATCGAAACGACAACCATCCCGATGACCAGCGTCGATGCCTTCGTCAAAGCTCGCAGTCTACAGGGGGTGTCGTTCATAAAAATCGACGTGCAAGGCTACGAACTGGGCGTTTGTGAGGGCATGCAACAAACACTCGAGAGATTTCCTGAGACGCGCGTATGCCTCGAATATTCCCCAGAAGGTTTGGTCGAGCTTGGATTCGAGCCCGAGAAAGTTCTCGAGTTCTTTCGAATCAGAGGGTATCGGATTTACGTTCTGACACGAGAAGGAATTCAAGCGGCTCCAGACAACTCCACGGTTCAGCGCTCTGTGGAGAAGGCCGGATATGTGGACCTGATTTGTTCGAGGGTGGTTCTTGTCTCTTAGCACGCGTCCAGGCGTGCTTGGACGATCTCACATCCATCGTAATGGCTACTCGACACTCGGTGGAGTGTAGGGTTCGAGGTAGATGGTGTCGGCGTCGGGGGTGACCAGCCAGATTTTGCGGTCCTTGAAATAGGCGAAGAGCTTGGCGTTTTGTTGCGCGTCGAGTTCGCGGGCCCAGACGACCTTGGCGGCATCGATGTCGGCCCCGTTAAAAACCCATTCATCATCGTAGTTGTGAAACTCTGCGTAACGGACAATGATGAGATGCTTTCCCTCCATATGTCGGAGTTTTTCAACGAGCATCGCTCGGTCTAATTTTCTCCCACACGAAAATGCGAGCGCGTCACAAACACGGTAGCAAAGGTTGGTTCCGGTATCGAGCACCAGCAGGAGAACGATTACACGCGATAATGCGACGCCGAAGTGCAGAGAGGAGACGCGCATGGTGCGCAAATGTCGGATGGCTTGAACCAACAGTCCGTAAAAAATACAGGTAAGCGGCGCTGCATAGTGTGCCTGTGACCAAATTACTGCAAAAATCGCGGCCGTCACAACCGCAAGCGTTACCCAGAAAAGTTTCAGCCTTCTGTCCCGGAGTACGAACGGGACGGCGGGCAAAATCAGCAGTGCGCCGGCCCAGAAATAAGTGACCTTAAAGCGATCGACCTTTTCCCTTGAGACGTATATAGCGTGTTTCCAGTCTGTCTGATAGTGGGAGCGCTCCCACGTGTTGTAGAAAGATTGGAAGGCGATGTTGTTGTAGTGCAGCATGGGCCTGAATGGCTGCCACAAGAACAGGGGAGCGGCTTCATAAGCACGCTCGTTGAGAGTATGTGGAAAGAGAAGCGCGTCGCCGGTCAACCTCCAATTGTAGTAGGCGATAAAGGTGGCCGTGACACTAAGAACACAAACGACGGGTAATAGGGCATTCCGCAGACGTGACCGAAGCACCTCCTTCGAGCGGATTTTGCCAGTGAGCCAAAACGAGAACCAGAGTGCGGCGGGCAAGCAGAAGAACAAGCCTTCGTAGGGGCGGCTATTCGCCAGGATAGCGGCGCCGAACGCGAGCAAAATAGCGTCCCGGGCCCTGGTGCGCCTGCGGAGTCTACCTAGGCCACCCAGCACAAGGGCGCCACCAATCGCGGCCGCGGCGCCTCCCCAGTAGCTGTTGACCCAATAACTGGTAATGCCAAACTTGAGCGCTGTGATGGAGGCGGCCAGAAACGCCCATCGGGCAGGCATCCATGCTTGCAATGCCCAAAAAATTGCGACGCACATCGCGGCATTGCTGAGCAAAACCCCAATCCACGGATGTCCTAATAACTGGCCGATTGCCAAAATGAATCCTTGGGCCGGGGGGTACATTGAGGAATAAGTCGGGTGCCAGTTCACGTGGAAAGTCTCGAGGCTCATCCAGAGAGGATGAGTGGGATTTGTCAGCCGACCATGGGCAAACGTATCGGCCATAAGCAGATAACTAAACTCGTCATGAATACTGGGGATCGGGACAGGAAGCAGCGGTAAGGCAAGCAGGCGCACGCCAACGACCGACAGAAACAGGACGCACGATGCCAAAAGACGACGCTCGGCGAACCGTGAGAGCATTTGTTCGATTCGGAAGTAGACTTCCTGGCCGCGGCCAGTAAGCAAAAACAATAGGGACAAAGCAATCGCGGCAGTTACGGAAATTCCCGCAACCGAGAGGGCCCGCAACGTTGAAGGGTCTACTATGTCGGGCATGCGCCAGAAACCTCGAGCTTGCAGGTGTTGCAACGTGACTGCCGGCAAGTCCTGAACAGAGAAAGTAGGCCGACAGCGTTGACATGACAAATTGTAAGAAATCTCGAGTGTTGGCCGCTCGCATTGTTGCTCAACCGGTGCGTGAAGATTACTCGTTGGATGAAAATGTAAAGCTAGGCGGAGTATACGGTTCGAGGTAAATGGTGTCGGCGTCGGGAGTTACTAGCCAGATTTTGCGGTCTTTGAAGTAGGCAAGGAGTTTGCCATTTTGTTCGGGGCCGAGCTCGCGGGCCCAGAGGACTTTGCCGTTGTCGATTTCCGCGCCGTTGTACACCCACTCGTCGTGTATGTTGTGATCGTGTTTTGCGTAGCGGACCATGACCAGGTGTTTGCCCGAAGTGTGCTGCAGCTTTTCGGCGATGGCGGCGTGAATGGGATTACCTTGGCACGGCCACACTAGCGCATCGCATATGCCTCGGCTGGCGTTCACGCTTGTGTCGAGCACGAGCAGGAACACGATCGCACGGGAGAGGGCGATGCCAACGAAGCGCCGCCCGATGTGCAGGGTGCGCAGATAGCGGATGGCCTGCACAACGAGTGCGAAGACAATGCAGGTGAGCGGCGCGGCATAATGCGCGTTAGACCAAATCACAGCGAAGGCGCCCACGCTCACGAGCAGGAAAGTTATTAGCAGCAGGCGTATCTTACGGTCGCGGAATAGAAAAGGGAGAGTGGGTACCGCAAGGAGTATGCCAACCCAAAAGTAATTGAGGCCATAGCGAAGTAGCTTTTCTTCGGTGACGCGCACAATGTCTGGCCACGTATTGTTGTAATTGTTGCGCTCCCAATCGTTGTAGAACACCTCGAATTGCTGGTTGCGGTAGTGCATCTCCGGCTTTTTGTGATCCCAAAGGAAGAGACCGGTGGTGTGATAGGTGCGCGTGTTCAAGACATGCGGCAATAGCAGCGGATTCCCGGTGAGACGCCAGTTGTAGTAGCCCATGAACGCGGCGCTCAGCAGCAACATGGAGGTAAGAGGAAGCAAGACGCGGCGCAAGCGCACACTTAGCGGCTGCCGCGATTTGGTTTTTCCCGCCAGCCACCCAACAAACCAGAGAGCTGCGGGGATGCAGAGCAAAAAACCTTCGTAAGGGCGGCTATTCGCGAGAATAGCGATGCCGATGCCTAGAAGAACCGCGTCTCGGACTCTCGCACGTTTCGCGATTCGCGGAAGCGCGCCGAGGACAAGTGCACCACCGATGGCAGCGCAAGCGCCACCCCAATAGCTGTTCATCCAGTAGCTGGCGACGCCGAATTTCAGGGCGGCGAGTACGCCTCCGAGGAACGCCCAGCGCGCGGGCAACCAGCCTTGCAGCATCCAGAGAATTGCCGCACACATGGCGGCATCGCTGAGCAGTACGCCAATCCAGGGATGGCCGAGCAGTTGGCCCATCGCGAGAACAAGCCCTTGTGCGGGCGGATACATAGACGCGTATTTGGGGAACCAGTTGACGTGAAACGTTTCGAAGCTGACCCACATCGGGTGGGGCGGATTGGCAAGGCGACCGTGAGCGAACGTATCGGCCATTAGCAGATAGCTGAATTCGTCGTGAATGCCGGGAACAGGTACAGGGAGAAGCGGGAGAGCTAAAAGGCGAATAAGGATTACGGAAAGGAATAACACAATAAGGGCGAGGCGCTGGCGCTCCGCAAATCGGGAAAGGGATCGCTCGATGCAGCGGAAGAACTTGTCCGCGGCTTGCGGGAGGATCAGGGCGATTGCCGCGACGATGATGAGGGTTTGTAGACCTATGGTGTTCTGGAACTCGGGCATCGGTTCAGGAATTGTACGACAGCGCACAGTAACTGATCGCGATCACGAATATTTGCTCCGTTCCGGCCTTCATCCTATCGCTCGACCTCGACTTCGCTCTGCGTGCTTTCTGAATCTTTCGTGTCGCCGCCGGCTTCGAGGAAGTCGGCTACTTCCAGGCGGAAGTTGCCGGCATTGGTGGAATAGGCGATGGCGGTATCGAAATCGATCGTTCCGGCGCGAAGCAATTTTTCCAGCTCGCCATCGAAGTGCTGCATGCCGTCGGTGTCGCCGTCGCGCATAGCGTCAAGCAGGGTCTTGCCTTCGCCTTCGCCTTTTTCGACGTAGTCGCGGGTGCGCAGGGTGGACTTCAGGATTTCGATGGCGGCGATGCGCCCTTTGCCGTCTTTTTTGGGAAGCAGGCGCTGGGAAACAATGAAGCGAAACGCTTTGCCGAAACGTGTGCGAACAGAATGCTGATCGCTGACCGGAAAGGCGCCGACGATGCGCTCGACGGTTTTCGACGCGTCGACAGTGTGCAGCGTGGAAAGAACGAGGTGGCCGGTTTCGGCGGCTTCCAGAGCGATTTCAATGGTTTCGCGATCGCGCATTTCGCCTACCAGGATGACTTTGGGAGCCTGACGCAGCGCGCCACGCAGAGCGAGCGCAAAGGTAGGCGTGTCGCTATGCAGCTCGCGCTGATGAATGGTCGCCTTCTTGTGGCGGTGCAGAAATTCGATGGGATCTTCGATAGTCAAGATATGAAAGGCTTTTTCCGTGTTCATCTTGTCGATGATGGCGGCGAGCGTGGAGGATTTGCCGGAGCCGGTCGGGCCGGTCACAAGGACGATGCCATTTTTGAGATGGACAATTTCTTCGAGACGGGAGGGCAACTTGAGATCATCGAAGCCGGGAATCTTATCGGGGATGACGCGCATGACGATCGCGCAACTGCCGCGCTGGCGAAAAATGTTGACGCGAAAACGGCCAACACCCGGCAGGCCGTAGGAAAGGTCGGCGGAGCCGTCTTGATCGAGCTTGCGGAGCGGATGCTCGTTTTCGCCCATGATGTCGTAGGCGATGGACTTGGTGTCGGCGGCGGTAAGGCGTTCGAGGCCTTTATATTTCAGCTCAACGAGCTGGCCGCTTACTTCGATTTGCGGGGCGCGGCCCGGAGAAAAAATGAGGTCGCTGACGTGCCCGTTGGACTTGAGCATCGCGGTGATGAGCTGCGCGGTGTGAATGACGCGCTGGACCGGCTGGGCGGGTGGCGCTTGGGTAAGAGTTTCCATGAGCCGTGAAGTCCTTGTACAGAAACGACGTCTTGAGTTGCTGGAAGATAGGTCGATAGAGCTGACCGTAACAGCTTAAGTATGCGGGACTTTTGCGGCGCCGCGGTGGCGGCGATGAGCTTGGTTGCGAGAAGGTTAATTACCATACAGGTTCAAACGAAGCGGCTATTTGGTGGCCATGTTCAGTGTTTTGAGGCGGAGTCGATGAAGGTGGCGATGTTGGATTTTAGCTTGGCTAGATCCTCGTCGCGGAGGTACATCATGTGGCCGGCATCGTAGTACTGAAGGCGAATATTTTTTTGTAGCTGCTCGGGCAGGCCGAGATGGTCCATGGTGTATTCGGTGGCGAAGAACGGGGTGGCCATGTCGTAGTAGCC
>DATBYP010000272.1:0-4863 GCA_036513675.1 Candidatus Acidiferrum sp. | reverse complement strand
GGATTCGTCGGCATTGCAAATGACGTATTTCGGTTTCGGCGAATCTTTCGGGACGAACGACCATTTCATCCCGGTAGGGAAGCCCGCGCCGCCGCGACCGCGCAGACTCGACTTCTTCACTTCATCGATGATCGATTCCGGGGTCATTTCCCTCAGCGCTTTTTCCAGCGCCTTGTAGCCGTCGTGCTGCAGATATACGTCAATCTTGTGCGAATACTTGATCCCGAAGCGCCGGCTGATAACGGGAGTCTCCGCCGGATCGCGCGGGTGCAACGCGCCCGCAGTTACCGGCTCCGGAGACGGATGATCGCCGGCATCAAGTTGCTCGATAATGCGGTCGAACTTCATCGGAGTGAGATTTTCGTAGAAGTCGTAGTTGACCTGCATGGCCGGCGCGCCGGTGCAAGCACCGATGCATTCGACCTCTTCGAGCGAGAAAATACCGTCGGTCGTGACTTCCTTGTTGCCGATTTCGAGGCGCTTCTTGGCTTGATCCAGTAGCTCATTGCCGCCGCGCAGCATGCAAGCCACGTTAGTGCAAATCTGCACGTGATGCTTGCCCATCGGCTTGCGGTGCAGCATGGAGTAATACTCCAGCGTCTCTTCGACCTCCACCGTGCGCAGGTCGAGCCGCCGCGCAATCTCCGCAATTATTTCGTCGCTGATGAAGCCGTACTCATCCTGCGCGTACATCAGCATAGGGATGAGCGCGCTGCGCTTCACGGGATAGCGATTCTGCAGCGTCTCGAAACGTGTGGCGAGTTGCGGCGAAAGGTCCATAGTTCTTAGCGGTCGACCTCTCCTAGCACGATGTCGATGGTGCCGATGCACGCGATCACGTCGGCCAATAACTTCCCCTCGATCAATTTCGGAAGAGCTTGCAAATTGATGAACGAAGGCCCGCGGAAGTGCACGCGCAGCGGCTTCGGCGAGCCGTCGCTGGCCACAAAAACCCCCAACTCACCTCGCGGAGACTCGATGGTGGCAAAGGCCTCGCCCGGCGCCGGTGAAAAGCCTTCGGTGAAAATCTTGAAGTGATAGATGAGCGCTTCCATCTCCGTCTTCATTTTCTCGCGGTCGGGAGGAATGATGCCGGGTGCTTCCGTTCGGAAAGGTCCGTCCGCCGTGATCTTGCCCATGGCCTGCCGAATAATTTTCAGACTCTCGCGCATCTCGGCGATGCGGATCATGTAGCGCCCAAAGCAATCCGAATCCGTGCGCGTGGGCACATCAAATTCAAACTCCGGGTAGCTCGAATACGGAAAAACCCTGCGATTGTCGTACGCCAGGCCGGCGGCACGCAGCGTCGGTCCCGTCATGCTGAGCGCCACGGCGTCTTCGGCTGAGATGTAGCCCACGTCCTTGGTCCGCCCCATCCAAATGCGATTGCCGGTGAGCAACTCTTCATATTCATCGATGCGCCCGGGCATCATCTTCAAGAATTTTTCGACGCGTTGCCGCCAACCGGCGGGAAGATCGAGCGCCAGCCCACCGATGCGAATGTAGCTGGTCATCATGCGCTGCCCGGCCACAAACTCAAAAATCTTCAGGATCTCTTCGCGCTCGCGGAAGCAATAAAGGAAGACGGACATGGCGCCCAAGTCGATCGCATGCGTGCCCAGCCAAACCAAATGCGACGAAATGCGCTGCAGTTCCACCATCATCACGCGAATGTATTGCGCGCGCTTGGGGATTTCGAGCCCGAGCAGCTTTTCCACCGCCAGGCAGTACGCCAAATTATTGCCCAACGGATTCAGGTAATCGATGCGGTCCGTCAGCGTAATCGCTTGCGAATAGGTTTTGTCTTCGCACGATTTTTCGATCCCGGTATGCAGATAACCCATGTCCGGAATGGCTCTGACCACGTTTTCGCCATCCAGTTCCAGCAGAATGCGCAGCACGCCGTGCGTTGACGGATGCTGCGGCCCCATGTTGAGGACCATGGTCTTCGCACCGCCCGTGGCGGTTTCGACCATACTGCTGATCATGGAGGGAGAGCTCACGGCCGGTTCCTCGTATAACGTGTCGCCGACGACGGAATATCGCGGTAGCCTTCCACTGGATAATCCTTGCGCAACGGGTAGCCTTCCCAATCCTCGGGCATCAGGATGCGCCGCAAGTCTGGATGCTCGTTGAAGCGAATTCCGAACAGGTCGAAGACCTCCCGCTCCAGCCAATTCGCTCCAGGCCAAACGGGAACGAGAGAATCCACGGTAGCATCGTCGGAAGAAAGACGAACTTTTAGGCGCAGGCGGATGCGGCGGGGAATCGAAACTAAGTGATAGTTCACTTCAAAACGGGGCTCGAGAGGATAGCGGTCGACGCACGTGGCGTCGCTGAGTAAATTAAATTGCAGCTCTTTGTCCGCGCGACATCGCTCGGCCAGGACGCGCAGCACATTACGAGGAACCACAATCGTAGTCTCGCCGCGAAACTCGATTACTTCGCTGATTGCGTTAGGATTCCACGCACGCAATCGCTCGACCACAACATTAGTATTTTGGTTGCTGTTCTCCGTCACAGTTCCCGAAATCCCCACTTGCGCCGACTATTTAATCCAGTCGAACGCGCCCTTTTTCCAGAGATAAATGTACCCGACCAACAGGATGGCAATATAAACGAGCATCTCTACGAAGCCATAAACCCCAAAGCTGTGCGAGATCTTGAACATGTCCTTATAAATGTACGCCCAGGGATAGAGGAAGATGGCTTCTACGTCGAACAAGATAAAGACCATAGCCACAAGGTAGAACTTCACGGAAAAAGGTTCGCGTGCGTCGCCCGTGGGTTCCATGCCGCATTCGTAAGCCTGTTGTTTGGCGCGATTTGGGCGCCGCCATCCTACCAGAACGGAAACAGCAGTGAGCGCGCCGGCTAGCGCAATGGCTAGCAGCAGGTGTAAGAGAAGCGGTGCGTAAGCATGTAGGCCGGAACCACTCATGGGTGAAGGGTTATAATAACGATTCAACCGCAAGCGGTCAAATGCGCCGCGCGCGGCGTAATTTGTACGACGTCGAAAGAGCGGATTCTCTGCATGGTGTTCGGTCACAACTCGAACTTGAAAATCGGTGAGACAATCTATCATGTGCAGACCGAAGATCGCGGCACTTCACACGCCGTGATCGACACGATGGTCTATCAAAGCGGACGCGTGCTGCACCGCCGCGCAAACAGCTACGCGGACCTGCTTCCGCTCGACGCCTCGCGCGAGCAAGCTTTGAAAGAGCGGGTTAGCGCGCAGCATCAGGCGGTTTTGGACGAATTGCGTTCTGGCGCCTTAAAATTTGCGCAGCAGCCGGTGCCTGCCGCCAAGCCTCCCGCGGACGGCAACCCGAATACGAGTGTCGCCCCTTCTGCAGATGGCGCGAGCGATTCTTTAGCTATTGAACTGCTGAATGCGAAGAATTGGCTTTCCGGAAAACGCGCCACGCTGCAGGTCCAACTCTTCCAGAAGCAAGACGGGGCGGCGGTGTCCGGGGCGCGCGTCGCCGCGCGCATCGAGGGCGCTGCAGAGCCTTCGCAGTTTTCCACGGCGACCGGGCTGGACGGAAGAGCGCAGCTTGCGTTTGATATGCCGCGGCTCGCCGATGCGGAATGCGCGCTGGTTATCGAGGCAAATCACGGCAAGGCGCGGGCTAGCTTGCGTTTTCAGTTGCGCGCCAAGCCGAAAGTTCCCGCGGCAGGGTGAAATTTTGGAGACGGCCATCACGATATCGGTGAACGGCGAAAATCGCACCGCGAAACCCGGCGCAAGCGTCTCTGATCTCTTGCGCGAGCTTGGCCTCGATGGCGGCCGCGTGGCGATCGAGCGCAATCTCGAGATTCTGCCGCGCCCGCAATGGACACACACGCTCGTCGCGCCTGGCGATCGCTACGAAATTGTGCAGTTCGTCGGCGGCGGTTAGTGTTACCCTGCGGGACTCGATGACCGACCGGCTTCCTGCAATTCTCTTCATCCTCTGTTTGTTCTGCGCCGAACCCACGGCTCTCTTCGCGCAACAGAAGATTCGTCCGCCCCTTCACACCGGCGGCTACGACATTCTCGACGCCGCCGGCCATCGCGTGCGCATCACGTCCGTGAATTGGTACGGCTTCGATCAAAAGGAATTCGTAGCCGGCGGCCTCGACGTCGCGCCGTTGCGGACAATCATCGAGCAGATTCGCGCCATCGGTGTCAATTCCGTGCGCCTGCCGTGGGCCAACGAGACTTTCGAGAAAAATCCCCTCGTCCCTGATTACGCCGTAACGGCAAATCCGACATTTCGCGGCAAGCACGCGCTCGACGTCATGGACGCAGTGATCACCGCTCTCGCCCGCGCGCACATCCTTGTAATCCTCGACAATCACATGAGCCGCGCTGATTGGTGCTGCAAGGATGACGACGGGAATGGACTCTGGTACAACGCCGAATACCCCGAGGAAAAATGGCTCGCTGACTGGCGTGCCATCGTGCACCGTTACAAGAAGCAGCGCTGGGTGATCGGCGCGGACCTGCGCAACGAATTGCGCAGCGGGGCGCTATGGGGTGGCTCCGACCCGCATCTGGACTGGCACGCTGCCGCCGAACGCGGCGGCAATGCCGTGCTCGCCGAAAATCCCAACCTGCTCGTTATGGTCGAGGGCCCGCAATATTCCACCGACTTCACCGCGTTCGCTACGCTGCCCCTTGTGCTGAAGGTCCCAAATCGCGTGGTTTACTCGCCGCACGCTTACTCCTTCTCCGGGCACGTTTTCCGGAGCTACGACGAGCTAAAGCAAGCCTACGACGCTCGCGCCGGTTACCTCCTGCGCGCCGAACCTGCGATTCCATTGTGGGTCGGTGAATTCGGCACTTGCCAAACGCTCGATTGCAGCGACAACAGC
>DATBYP010000271.1:0-9408 GCA_036513675.1 Candidatus Acidiferrum sp. | reverse complement strand
GTATATACAACAAGGTGGTGTGAAGATCACGGCGCTTAGCACAGCCGGTAAGGAGGCGATCATTGCCATTTTGGGACCTGGCGACTTCTTTGGCGAGGGTTGCCTGGCGGGTCAGCCGCTTCGCATGGGGAATGCCACAGCTGGGTTTTATCAAGTACAACGGCGGAATTCAGATCGATACTTCTCTCTTGAGCGTCGTACTGCACGACTGACTCTAACCTGATTCTCGCCTACGGTAATTCGAATGAATCGAAGCGATCGCCATTATCGAGTGCTTCCTTGTGGCGTTTGATCGCAACCGCGGCTAGGCACGTTGCCCGTTCAATCAAGCGCGCTTCGCTGACAAATGGACGGCGAGGAACGCAAGAGTACATCTCCAAGGAGCCAAGCAATTCTTCGTTGCCAGCCACAACGGGCGCAGAGCAGAACTTGTACAAGCCAAAAAGCGTTGCGCTCTTGACGATCGCGGCAACACCGGTTGCATCATCATTCGGCAGGGAAATGAGGGAAATCATGTTGCCAATCTCCGAATTCAGAGCGTCGCAGATCTTATGCAGCATGTCCGCAAGAGGTACACGGGCAGAAATCGATCGGAGAAGTTGTTCTTCCGCTCTCAACAAATACTGAATCTCGACCCCATAATTGCGACGCGGCCAGTGCTCTTGTGAGCGTTGGCGCAACGGGAAATGATCATCAGCCATCTGCGTTCCCTCGTCTTCAGGTCGTCTTTCCGATTAAATTGAGCCAGGTTCACTCCCGCCGCGCTAAACGTCAGCGGTCCGAGCAACCCGTGGCTGCCTATCTTTTATTGCGTACAGGGCCTTGTCCGCTGCGTAAAGAAGGGTTCCGATGGTATCGGCGTCCTTCGGGTAACTGGCAACTCCTACGCTGACCGAAAGGGGCGGTTCTTCCGCATCTCTCGCAAGAAGATCGCAAATGCGCCGCGCAACCAAGGCAGCGGCGGCTGCGCCGGTCTCGGGCAGAACCAGAGCGAACTCGTCGCCACCCTGCCGTGCCGCGGTGTCTATGGACCGGCGACAGTCCGTCAAGGTCTGCGCCATTCTGCAAAGTGCACGATCTCCAACGAGATGACCAAATCGGTCGTTGATCTCTTTCAATCCATCGAGGTCCAGCAACAGAAGAGAAAATTCCCGCTCGGTACGCTGGGATCGGCAGATCTCCGCCTGCAATACCTCGAAAAGACGGCGGTGATTGGCCAACCCAGTCAGTGAATCGCTGAGGGCCTGGTGACGCAGTTGTTCTTCAAGCGCTCGCTGCTCCGTTATGTCGACGGCAATGATTTCATAGCCATCGAAATCCCCTCGGTCATTGAAGATACCGCGACCGCTTAGTCTGGATTTCAGAGTCGTGCCGTTTTTTCGCTTCCAGTCTATTTCGACTGGCTCGATACGCATCTTCCCGTCAGATTGGCCTGCCAAAGGGGCTGCCGGACCGAAATCGAGGAGAATTTCGGACGCACGATTTGCCAGCAACAGTTCCTCTCTGCTTTCATAGCCAAGCATCGTTACAAGTGCCTGGTTGACGTCCAGAAACTTGCCCTGCGCATCGCACCGGCATATTCCATACGCAGGATTGTCCACCAGCGCGCGATACAGCGATTGCGAATGCCGCAAGGCCTTCCCAGCCTCTTCCAGCTCCGCGCGCAATTTCTTCTCGTTCAGCGCTCTGCGAACGGCCATGGGCAATTGAGCGATATGCTCGCATTCAACGTAATCGAACGCACCATGAGCGGTGAGTTCCGCGATAGATTCACCTGCCCTGGTGGTGGTCACGAATAGAAGCGGGATATCCTGCACCGTCTGACGAAGGAGTTGCAAGGCCTGCGACCCTTTCCAATTAGGACTAGGGTACTCGGCGACGACCGCATCATAGGTTTGAGAGCGGAGCTGCCGCGTACACTGCTCTATGGTCAAGACCAAATCAGCGCTGACCGTGAATCGCGCTTTTTTTAGCTCTTCCACGCAGGAGTCCACTACGTCTGCATCGCGGTGGATAAAAAGGACACTGAGAGGACGTCGCCTGTGCGAAGCCGTGCTGTCCAGAGGAGCGTTTTTCCGATCAGACTGGAATTCGTTCTGAACAACGTTGAACATGTAAGCGCGCGCACGGAGCCGCCAAAACCATCCATATAGATATGGATGAGCGACCAAGATGTAGCGCCCTCCACGCCGATCATATGGTGTTAAGAAAATCTAATCTGTCTCGTTTGAGACACATACGGTACTGGGCATTTAAGGAAATGGTAGGTAGACAGCTAGCCGGAGCCGAAACACCTGAATTGGCCAAGTTGAGCAAGGAATTGGGTCCGCGGCGGAGCATACGAGGGCCTCGCTGGGTTCGCAGCAATTACGCCTCGATGATTTGATTGCGCAGCGCGTAGCGAACTAGTTCTGCGGCCGAGTGACAGTTCAATCGGCGCATAAGATTGGCGCGGTGAGTCTCCGCCGTCTTGACCGAAATGTTCAGCAACGTGGCTACTTCTTTCGTACTGCGGCCTTCCGCCACAAGCTGAACTATTTCGCATTGGCGGGGAGTAAGGCGACCGCCGAGCGACTCACGGGCGTAGGTTCTCTCACCATTATTCATGAAGCTGGTCAGTACAATCTCTGCAACTTTCGCGGTGAAGAATGTATTGTCGCATTGCACTGCTTTGACAGCACTGACAAGATCGCGTGCCGCGTCCGTTTTAAGCAGGTAACCCCGTGCGCCCACCATCAGGACGCTGTTAATCATCGCATCCGAATCGTGCACTGTGAGCATGAGGATTTTCGTCCGCGGCCCGTTTTGGACAATCTGGCGGCCTGCTTCCAGACCGTTCATAACAGGCATTCCGATGTCCAGCAATGCCACATCCGGCCGCACTTCTGCAGCTTTCGTCACGGCTTCGCGTCCGTCAGCCGCCTCAGCTACCACCTGCCATCCCGGCTGGACTTCAAGCAAGGAACGCACTCCGGCCCTAAAGATTTCATGGTCATCCGCTACCAGCAACCTTAAGGACCCCATATCCACCTCCAACGAAAATTCCCCAAGCAAGAGAAACTGGTCATATGCATACACGAATCCTTACTAGCGATCTGTTCTTTTGCGGACACCTAGAGGAGTATGTTGGTAGCAAAGTAAACACAGGCCCCTCAACGAAAGTGTCTTGAACCTGACAGACATCATTAATGGGATTCCCCTAATATCGCCATGGCTCCTCTCAGTTCCAGAAGTAAAGATGTGCTCGGTTCGCTAGAACATTCGGTTGGTTGAGGATTCGGTCGCGGTCCCTGCGCATCCGGGGATTCTTCGGGTTCTTCGGGCACTTGCACAATTAGGAGGTACAAAATGGCTGTAGATTCCCCTCGTCAACAGCTAACCACAACGGAAACGCATCTACTTGAAATGCTGGGGCATGGCGCCCCAATGCTCGAAGTCTTGAATGAACTGTGCAACTTTATCGATGCGCGGTCGCCGGGAGCAATCTCGACGGTGTTTTTGCTAGATAACGACGGAATGCGGCTCCGGCCAGTGGCTGGACCGAAAGCTCCAAAAACCTGGAAGGAAGAAATCGACAGCGTGGAAGTGGGACCGTACGCGGGATTCTGCAGCACGGCTGGCGATCAGGGAAGGGCACTTACCGTGGGCGACATCCACGGCGATCCGCTGTTTGCGGTTCACCGCGAAGCGGCTTTGCGGGAAGGTTTGCAGATGGCGTCTTTCCGGCCGATTTTATCGATGGAAAAGCAGATTCTAGGAGCGTTGGCTCTGTCGTATCCGCAGCGGCAGCAGCGTTGGCCGGAGCCAGACTCCGAACTGCTAGAGCGGGCGATCTATTTGGCGGCTATCGCTATCGAGTGCTACCGCAACGAACAAGAACTGCGGGAGTTCTCCAGAAGGCTCAGCCAATCGCAGGACGACGAACGGCGCCGCATTGCTCGCGAGCTGCACGACAGCACCGGACAAAAACTCGCAGTGCTGGCGATGAATCTGGCCTTGGTGCAGAACCAGGTCAGATCGTCTGGAACAGAATTCAGCACGATGATCGCGGAGTGCTCAGCACTGACGAAGGACATTTCCGAGGAGGTTCGAACCCTTTCCTACATGATGCATCCGCCGTTGCTCGATGAATGTGGTTTGGAGACAGCCATTCAGATGTATTCAAGGGGAATCAACCGGCGAGAGGGCCTTGATGTTACGTTGGAGATACCGCGCCGTCTGCAGCGACTATCGGAAGACGCGGAACTCGCGGTGTTCCGGATCGTCCAAGCCAGTCTTACAAATATTCACCTGCACTCAGGAAGCGTCCATGCCAACGTCAAAATCGAGCAAATCCCGGAGGGTTTGGCAATTACGATCAGTGATCATGGGCGAGGTATACCGAAGGCAGTTCTGGATTCCTCCCCGGTAAGCAAAGGAACGGGCGTAGGAATCGCGGGAATGAAAGAAAGAGTGAAATATCTCGGCGGCAGGCTGGAAATCGAAAGCAGCGAGTATGGCACGAAGGTGAAAGCAACAATTCCGAGCTGCCATTTTCGAAGCGCAAAATCGACCGCGGCGGCAGCGGGTTACGGTGAAGGTTCGAGCGCAGGATTGAAGCTATAAGATTCTCTTGATGCACTCTCGTCGTGTCGCAAGCCGATGTGATGGGACAAGAGGGTATGCCGGGCTTTCGTTGGATCGACTCTGCTGAACTGGCCGACGAAACCTCATCGTCGCGCAGCGATCTCTTTCGGAGCGTCTACGTCCTTATCGCCTTTCCCCTTGGAAAATACCGGGTTATTTATCGTTCCGCCGATCCGAAAGGGAAATTGCAACTTACCGTCTTTCAAGGTGGCTCCGGACAGCCTGGCGAAGGTGTTGGTGAAGAAGCTCTCCTTGGTTGTAATCTCCGCCAACCCGCGATAATTCAGTTCGTCAGATCCCGACACGCTGACACTACCTGAGCCATCCACATCAACTCCGTAGCCGTCGATGTCTATCACCTTGCTCGAAATCCGTTGATTCGCTACTTCCAGGTCGGTGGTGATCAGGTTAAAGGCCGAAGGATCATTTTTCGCCGGGCCGAGATCGTTGAAATGCGCCAGCTTCATCAAGTTCGCGTTGAGCTTGAGACTCGGCACCTGGCCGTTACGCACCGTTACGTGCCCGGCTCCGTGGATTCCCGACAACGGGCGGAGGGAATGCTCAATCTCTCCCGCTAACTTTACGTCTCCTTCCATCTTTCCCGTCATCTTTCCGCCACCGTTTGGGAAAGCCGCCAAAAGCTGCGCTACGTTAATTCCTCTCAATCGCGCATTGGTCTTAAAGCTTGCATTCTTTCCCGACAGGTCAAAGGACAGTTCGCCTATGGCATTCCCGCCATAGATTTCCGCTTTGACATCTAGAAAAGAAACGTGCCTGGACTCCAACCGCAATTTCGATCCCAGGTTTCTTACCTCGACCGAGCCGAAACGCAGAAGGCCCGCTTTCAAGCTGCCCTGCCCATCCATCGAGGAAGACGAAGGATTGATAATTCCCATCAGGTTCACTTTTTCCAGGTCACAGGAAATCTCGTGGGCTTCGAAGAAGATCGGACCCGCCGCGTCGGATGGCAAAAGATTCGACGCTATCAGTTGGCCCCGCTTAATCTGCACCCTCGAAATCACTCCGAGAGGCAAGCTGTTCTCCGAAACCTTCGATTGAGGATTCTCGAAGTTCCATGGGCCATCAGGGTCCGAAGTCATATTGAGGACCGGCTCCTCAAGTACTAGCGCTTTGACGACCACCTCCCGGCGCAGAAGCGCTCCGACGCTAAGTTCGGCATCGATCCGCGCCACTTGGACGACATAGCCGGCCGGAAATATGGGAGGGTTCTTCACGCCAAAATGATCAATATGAATCGCTACGGGGAAAAATGTGAGTGCCAGCCGCCCGATTTCGACCTGCTTCCCAGTTTTTGCCTGGAGATAAGAGATCACCTGAGGCCGATAGTGATCTACGTTAACAAGAGGGGGGACGATAAAAACAAGCGCGAGCAAAAGCATTCCGGCGATTCCAATCACGATCAGACCCGTCTTACGCCGCGCAGTCATAGCAAGCAGAACCCCGTTGTTCTTGTCGCGACACGAAGCCGAAATGGGTGATCGAGTCGCACCTTCTGTCAACGCTCGCGCGCATCAAGATCAAGACTTTTCAGTCACGCGAACTATGTGGGAGATACCTATTGTACTAATTTTGCGCCCTCCGTCTGTCGCATTCAGGACACCGGAATTTTCTTCGAGGCAACCGCGACGGAGCGAGGTTATGAAGGTGTCCACAATTGGACAGACGCCTCCCTTACTCGGCACTAATATGCGTCTGGCCGGAAGCTAGATGGATGCTGTGCGGACGACTCCCGATATCTAGATTAGCGTAGTCGACCTTCTAAGTTAGCTTCTGCTCTGCCGCTTCTCAAACAAACCTCGGAGGTAAGGCATGAAGACGGTGAAGATGGTGATGGCATTTCTTGCGTTGTTCTTGTTTGCCGGCTCCGCCGGACTCGCGACATCGCAGGACACAACGAAGACCACTCATAAGAAAGTACGGACTCTCAAGGGTTGCCTTCAAAAGGGCGACGACGCCAATGAGTACAAGCTCGTTACCCCGAAAGGCTCCACTTGGGAAATCAAGAGCGATGGTGTCAACCTCGGCGAACATGTTGGCCATACGGTTAGGGTGACCGGCGTCGTGTCCCATGCCAAAATGCACGGCGTGAAAGAAGACGCGAAGAGCGAGGCAAAAGAGCATGGCGTGGATAAGAATTCCACAGAGCATGGTCACATAACCGTGACGGATTTGAGTATGGTCAGCGAAACTTGCCAGAAGTAAAGCTCGTCACCGTCGAATACGCGCGCGTCGGTAAGCATTAATCGGCACTTTAAGCCGTACACTTTATCGACGACGCGACTAGTTTAAGTTCTTGTCACGGCGTAAGCGCGTCCTGGACAATCGCGCCTAAAAATGCTGGCTCAACCGTCGCTTGTGCTTGCACCGTAACGATAATCGCAACCTTCTACGCCACAACACCAACCTACTCCCGATTCGAGATCAATATTCTTGCGGCGATACAGCCAATAACCGTGTCGAGGGCATTTCGCCACGTTTACGCCGGGCTCATCGACCGGGTTCGCGTGGTTCGGCATTCCGATGAGCATGTAATATCCGTCGGTCGCGTCGTATCGAACACTGCAACCTTCGAAACCGCAATGGTACGACGCTTGGTTGCTGGCATTTGACCGGGGACGGCCAGCTTCGTACTTCATTAAATGGTTGTCGCGAGAGCAGAGCGGCTTCAAGTGGTTATTCAAAATATTTGCGGAAGTGATCTTCATAAACAATTCTCCCAAACGATGCTGCGCGTCAAGTCCACAACGTCAAGAAGCAAAGCGGTGTAGTTGCGATGGTCGCGTCGCCTGCATCTCTAGCGCGTTCAAATCTCACTGACTGCTACTTACTCACAGAATATGCCCCGTCGGCCGACGGACGATAGTCTGAGTAAGTAAGGATTCTGTCGATGCCGAGACTCTTCAGGAAGAGGATTCGGGCCGTTGCTCGAATTTCAATTCGTTTCGGCACCCAAACTGCGCCACCGACACACGTCTGCTCCAGCATGATGTGCGACCCCCGCTCGACACGCGCCAGGATTAGCCCCAGCGAGAACGACTGCGTTACCTGGCCATCGACCTTGATCCAGCCGAAGTCTTGCTTGTCCACCCAAAGCTTGCCTTCCACCCTAGAGAACATCTTGGCGTACTTGCCGTGCGCGCGATACCCCGGGTGCGGCGTAGCGTGAAGCACATAGGCCGGCCTGCCGCCGACTATTTCTTCGCCGACTAGACGGAAGTCAAACGCCTCGAGCACGTCACGAAGAAAAGCCCGGTTTTCCTGGTCCTTGCGCAATCGCGCCGTTTGCTCGTCCGGCGTTTCGTGCTTCAGCTTGTCGAGATCGTCGTCATTTCTTTTTTGTTCCTTGGCCGATGGATGTTGCCCGTTGTGTTCCAGGAGCTGCTCGAAGCGAGCGCCGTTGACAACCATCATTTTGGTGACGTCGACATTTTCCGATTTTACCTGTCCCAGCGAGTTCAGGCGCCGATCCTCATCGCGTTCCGTATACGTGTAATGGTCACGCTCCTGCCAGCTGCGCTCCGTGGCCACGACGGACGGGCCCACGATCTGACGGGCATCTGTGACGCTTGCATGACTCGGGGGCGCTTCCGGCCCGCTACTTTGAGCGAAGAGTGCGGTTGAAGCCACGACCATCACCAGGAGCACTTCGACGACGGATTTAGCGACGATTGCCATCTTGGACCTGAGGGAGCACGAAAATCGGAATCCGGGAACAGACTAACGCATCGAGTAGGTGAGGGTCTGTCCCGAAGGGAACACCGCTAACGTTGGCCGATCGTGAATTCACGCTTCCGCAACTAGTTGGGGCCCAGGCGGATGTCTTTTCTCCGGGCCGCGAAAGATAACAGTGTCTTAGTGCTGCGAGTTCGTTGGGACGATTTCAGCGAGGCCTTCCCAGCCTTCCTAACGCTAGTAGCCACGCCACTGACGTTCAGCATCGCAACGGGCCTCAGTCTTGGCCTGCTCTCCTTTACCTTCGTCAAACTTGGCACCGGAAGACGCCGCGAAATCAGTCCGCTCATCTGGGTGCTCAGCGTGCTCTTCCTGCTCCGCTACGCCTTTCTCGGCGCCGAAATAGGTAGCAATCCGCCGTCTCTTAAATCGTCAAATTGTCACAGCGCTGGCAATGTCACTCCTGTAAGTCGCTCCCCCACTATCGGGCGCTTTTTTCCTTTTTCTTTTTCATTGACAATCGCTACTCAATGAGTTACAGTCTGTCTTGGGTAAACCCACGCCAAGCGGCAGCCACTCTGCCGCTTTTTTCTTTGTAGGGGCACGGGACACCCGTGCCCGTCTGCTCCGCCCAGCAAGTCCTTTAGAATACGCAGATCCGAAAAAGCGTGAATTGTGCACAATTTTGGTGCAAATAAGTCCTTTAGATTCCGCAGTTACAGATGGGCCTTCCGTAAGTCCTTTAGAATACGCACTTACAAAAAACAGGGGGGAGGGGGTAAATCCTGATCCAGGTACGGACCGGGCACATTCCTGACAGAACAGTCATTGTCGCTCACTTGGTGTAAAGGCCCGCTCTCAGGCAGATAGCCTCGCCAAGGCTTCCGCGAGCACTAGCACCCCCCGGGCCATGTCTCCCGGAGCGGCGTACTCATCGGGGCGATGGCTGTATCCATTGCGGCAGGGAATAAAAAGCATTCCGGTCGGTGCGATGCGCGAAATGAAAAGGGAATCGTGGTACGCACGGCTGACCATCTCCAGAAACGAGAACCCGCGCTGGCGGCAGGAATCAGAAAGGGCCGCGCGCAC
>DATBYP010000270.1:0-6234 GCA_036513675.1 Candidatus Acidiferrum sp. | reverse complement strand
CGCATGCAAGCAAAGGCTGGCGGCAAGGTCATCAACATCAGCTCCGTGCACGAAGAGCTGCCGTTCCCACATTTTGCGTCGTATTGCGCAAGCAAGGGCGGCATCAAGATGCTGACGCGGAATTTATCGATCGAGCTGGCGCCACTGGGAATCACCATCAACTCGGTCGCTCCGGGCGCCATCGAAACCCCGATCAATAAGAAATTGCTGAGTGACCCGGTAAAACTAAAGTCCCTGCTGGAAAATATCCCACTAAAGCGGCTCGGGAAGCCTGAAGATGTGGCCTCGGTTGCGGCGTTTCTGGCGTCCTCGGACGCCGATTATGTGACGGGAACAACTTACTTTGTGGACGGCGGTTTGACCTGGAATTACGAAGAGCAGTAGAACTCTTGGCGTTAGGTAGGTTTTCGTTCAGGCGCGCATCGCGATCGCGCCGCGCGCCGTTTGCAGCAGCTTGCGCGCATTCTCGCGAATGTCGCCGTGGGCGAACACCGCATTGCCTGCAACCAGCAAATCCGCCCCGGCGCGAACCACGTCGCTTACCGTGGTGAGATCGACGCCACCGTCGACTTCGATGCGGAAAGAGAGTCCCCGCCGTTCGCGAATCTGTACCAACGTTTCAATTTTGCGCAGCGACCCGGGAATAAATTTCTGCGCGCCGAAGCCGGGATTCACAGACATCACCAGCACGTGGTGCACGATATCCAAAACCTCGTCGAGCATGTGTACGGGCGTTGCGGGATTGATGACCACGGCAGGCTCGCATCCATGCGATGCGATCAGATGCAGCGTGCGATTCAGGTGCACGCAAGCTTCCTGGTGCACGGAAATCCAATTGGCGCCGGCTTCGGCGAAAGCGCCGATGAAATCATCCGGATTTTCAATCATCAAGTGGCAATCGAAAGGCACTTTTGGAATCGTCCTGCGCAGCGACGCGACTACCGGCGGCCCAATCGTGAGATTCGGGACGAAGTGTCCGTCCATCACGTCGAGATGCAAAACCGTACCGCCGCCTTCGATAGCGGCACTCGCTTCCGCGCCGAGCTGCGCGAAGTTAGCGGAGAGAATGGAAGGTGCGAGTTCGATCAACGTGGCGCCCCCTTTGTCTGATTATACGCGTAAGCGGCTGCACTCCGTCTTGAATGCAATGCGGCGCATCAGCTCGGCCACGGGACAGTGCACCGGCGGACGCTACTTTTGCGCGCGAGTTCGAGGATGCGCATGACGTTGAGCGCGTGTTGCGGCGCGACCGCAGGCGCGGCTGTGCCGAGCAAAACATCCCTGATATTCGCGTAGTAGGCGCGGTAATCGCTCGCGGCCGGTGGGATGCGCTGTTCCGTGGTGGCGCCGTCTGTATTCACGAGCGTCAGGATCCCGGAGTTTTCTTCTTGCTCCGCTTCGCTCGGCGTTTCGTTCCACGGGATGCGCCCAGCGCGCAATTTTGGTTCCTGCACATCAAAGCCAAGCTTCAAGTAAGCGCCGCTGGTGCCGTGGAGAACAAACCGCGGACGAGTTACGGCTGCGAGCATTGTGGCGCGAAGAACAGCACGCAGACCACCGGCATAATGCAGAATCAGATCGAAGGAATCGTCGGTGACAGCGTGCTCGCGCTCTATGCGGATATCGGCGGTGACCGCCTCGGGAAGTCCGAAAAGCAGCAGCGCATGGTCGATCAGGTGCGGCGCAAGATCGAAAAGAATGCCGCTACCGGGGCCGGAGCGTTCGCGCCAGACGCCGGTCTTTAACTGCGGGCGGAAACGGTCGTAGTTTGACTCGAATCGCACGATTCGCCCGAGCTTGCCGCTCGCAACAAGTTGTTGCAGGGCTTGAAAGTCGCCATCGTAGCGGCGATTTTGGTAAACGGTCAGCAGGCGGCCGCGTTCTTGCGCGAATTTCATGAGTTCGAGAGCGTCTTCTAACGTTGGCGTCAGCGGTTTGTCGACCACCACGTCGCGACTTGCCGCGAGGCATTGGCGGGCAACGGGACCGTGCGTGTCGTTCGGGGTTGCGATGACGACGAGGCGAATGTCAGAAATCGCCAGTAGCTCCTCAACACTGCGCACAATGCGGGCGTCGGGATAGAGTTGGGCTGCTTCGTTGCCGCTGCGCTGCACGATGGCGGCGAGCCTCAGGCCAGGAACAGCGTGGATCACCGGTGCGTGGAAGGCCCGCCCGGCCAAGCCAAATCCGACAAGTCCGACGTTGATCATTCCCAGCGACCAGGTCCAAAGCTCGGCGAAAGAGTACACGAATTTCCCCGCGCGACGTAGCTGCCTCTCTGCATGTCAAAGTTGCCTCGGAAGGCTTGCTCCTTCAGAATGTTTTACACATGTCTGCGACCACCACGGTGGCAATGCCAGAGCGTACGGCTAGGAGCCACACAGGCCTGCTGGCTTTACTCTTTGTCGGCTTTATCTTGAGTGGTATCGCCACCACGATCGTCGGGCCGATGCTGCCGATATTCATTCGAAGGTGGGGCCTTGATGATGGGCAAGCCGGCCTTTTCTCGTCCATCCAATTTCTGGCGGCATTGGTAGGAACTGTGGTATCGGGCGCCTGGATGGCTTGGCGCGGCTACCGGCCGTCGTTGGTCGCCGGCTACGCCCTTATCGGATACGGCCTGGTCACCCTCAATGCGAGCACGCACGCGAACGCGCTGGCGGCTACCGCGGCATTTGGCCTCGGCTACGGGCTCATCACACCGGGTACGAACCTTTACGTTGCGGAAGCCGGCGGCGCTCGCAGCGCGGCTTTGTTGAACCTGCTCAACTTCACTTGGGGTGCGGGAGCAATGGCCTGCTCGCCCCTGATCGCGATGGCATTAAGAAACAACCATTTGCCGGGCCTGCTTATCGGCTACGCGGTGTTCGGCGGATTGCTGGCGTTCGCGCTTCTGTTTGCACGGGTCGGTGTCGAAAAGAAGGAAAAAATCGAGGACAGCGCGGGAATTGCACCCCTGCGCGTCGGACGCGGAGTGACGACCGCGCTCGCGATATTATTTTTCACTTATGTCGGCATGGAAACGAGCATAGGCGTGTGGTCCGCGGAGTACTCGCGTCGCATTGCAAACGGAATATCCAACATGACTACGCTGGCCCCGATGTTTTTCTATGCGGGGCTTAGTGCCGGTCGCGGACTAGCTCCGCTGGTCTTGTTATCCGTTTCGGAAGGGTCTTTAGTGCTTGGCGCGCTCACTCTCACGGCGATAGGCACTACCGTGCTCATCTTTTCTGCAACGCTGAAGGTCGCGATTACTGGAATTTTCCTCGCTGGTTTGGGGTGTGCTCCGATCTATCCTATTTATATAGCCTGGCTTTCGAGATGGTACGGAGCGCGAGCAAAGCGCATTGGGGGATTCTTGTTTGCAGTGGCTTCCCTGGGCGGGTCCGCAGGACCATGGCTGGTCGGCGCGTTCTCAAAATATTCCGGAAGTTTACGAGCGGGATTCCTCGTGCCCCTTCTCAGCGCGATTCTGATGACTTGCATTGTGGCCAGCCTGCGCCGCCAAACGTCTCAGTAAGGTATTCTCTGTTCCGTGAAAAGGTCTCCACGCTCGGAACGATCTCCCACCGTCGGGCTCCTCTTGGGTCTGGTGATTACTCTCGTCGTGGTTGTGGCTTACTCCGCGTACATTCGCGTGCAGCTCGCGGGCTTGCGCAAGCTGCAAAGCGATATGGTGGAGCGCGGGCGCAAGGACTCATTGCAATTGTTGCGGCTGCAAAACGATTTGAACACCGTGGCTTTGGCGATGCGCGACATGCTGGACGCGAGCGAACCCTACCCGCTAATCGCGTGGTCAACGCAATTCGATCGCGTGCGCGGCGATTTGGATTCAGCGCTGCGGCTCGAGGAACAATACGCCGAGGTGCATCGCACGCCCGAGCAGCGCGCCTATCTGAGTCAGCAGCTTTCGCAATTCTGGGATGCGGTGGACAGGATGTTCGCGTTGGCGCGTAACGGTAAAGAAAACGAAGCGCGCGACCAGATTCGGCTGTCGCTGCAGGCGCGTCAAGCCGCGCTGAGCACGGCGGTATCTCGCCTGTTGGTGGAAAACAATGAAGCGGAGCAACAGGCCGCCGCTCAAATCGCAAGAATCTACGATGGCGTGCAGCGGCAGTTGTATATTTTTCTGACCGCGGCACTGCTCGCCATTGCCGTGACCAGCTTGTATTTGATTCGCTCGAACCGGCAAATCTTCGCGCGCCTTGCTGCCCTTTCGGCGCAGCGCAGCGATTTGGCGCAGAAATTGATTGCGACCCAGGAGTCAACGCTGCGCCACATTTCTCGCGAGCTGCACGACGAATTCGGCCAGGTGCTGACGGCAATTGGCTCGCTCCTGAGCCGCGTGGAAAAGCAGGTGCCGCAGGGCGCGCCGATTCGCGAAGACTTGCAAGAAGTTCGCGAGATCGCCCAATCGACGCTCAACAACATTCGCAGTTTGTCCCAAGCGCTGCATCCGGTGCTCCTCGATGAACAGGGACTGGAGAGTACGCTCGATTGGTATATACCTATGGTCGAACGGCAGACGGGGCTAAAGCTGCACTACGAAAAATCGGGTGCTGCGTTTCCGCTGGATGGCAATGCGGGCGTTCAAGTGTATCGCGTGCTGCAAGAGGCCCTGAATAACGTAAAGCGCCATGCAGGAGCGCAAGAGGCCTGGGTGCGCTTAAGATTTCAAAACGATTTAATTTGCCTGGAAGTGGAAGATCACGGCAAGGGATTTTCGCCGGACGCCGGGCACCAGGGTATTGGCCTTGTGGGAATGCGCGAACGTGCGGAGCTTGTAGGAGGCAGTTTGGAAGTAGTTCGGCGCGAGGGCGGCGGAACGATCGTGCGGCTCATCGTGCCCGCAGAGAAAGCGGAAGCGCATGGCGGATAAGCTCACAGTGCTGCTGGTGGACGATCACGCGCTCGTGCGCAAAGGATTCCGGCGCATGCTGGAAGACGATGCAGCGATTTCTGTTGTCGGAGAGGCCAGCGAGGGAGAGGAGGCAGTGCGGCTCGCGCTCGCGTTGAAACCGAAAGTGGTGGTGATGGATTGCGCGCTTCCGGGCATAAGCGGTATCGACGCTACGCGGCGCATTCGTGCAAAGATGCCGGATGCCACGGTGCTAATGCTCAGCATGCATGCAGAGGATACTCTGGTGCGCCAGGCGCTGGAGGCGGGAGCACGCGGGTACATCCTGAAGAATGCGCTGGAATTGGATTTGGTCAACGCTATAAAGCGCGTCGCCGAAGGCCATTTAGTGCTCGATCCGCAACTGGCTAAGCCCGCGGGGCTGAAGGGCGAGCGTGACAGCGGGCTGACTGCGCGTGAGCTGGAAGTTCTGAGGCACATTGTGGCGGGCAAGTCGAATAAGGAAATCGCCGCCGAGCTGGGGCTCAGCGCGAACACCGTGGGCGTGCACCGGGCCAACATCATGGACACGCTGGGAATTCACAAGACCGCGGAGCTCGTAGTCTACGCGATTCGCAATGGATTGGTGAGCCTGACTTGAAGAGGCGAGAGCTTTTGTCGGGTGCCGCTAGTGCTGGGCTCGTCGGTCTAACCTTTCCTTGGCTGCTGCGCGCTAATTCCGCGCCGTCTGCGTTTCGATTCACGGACGTCACGAGCGGCGCAGGCATTCAGTTCCAGCACAACAGCGGTGCCTACGGCGGCAAATTGCTTCCGGAGACACTGGGCTCCGGCTGCGCGTTTCTCGACTATGACGCCGACGGCTGGCAAGACATCCTGCTGATTAACGGGATGGACTGGCCCGGGCACAAGCGCCAGCGCTCTACCTTGCGGCTCTACAAGAACAATCGCAACGGCACATTCGCGGACGTGACCAAGGCCGCTGGGTTGGATTTCGAAATGTACGGAATGGGGGTCGCCGTCGGCGACTACAACAACGATGGCTTTCCCGATATTTTCATCACGTGCGTCGGACAAAACAGGCTTTTTCGCAATACGGGCAAGGGCACGTTTCTCGATGTGACGCACGCGAGCGGCTTGAGCACGCGACAAGCATTCAGCACCTCGGCGCTGTGGTTCGATTACGATCGCGACGGCTTGCTCGATCTATTCGTCTGCAATTATGTGCGCTGGTCACCGGAACACGATGTCTTTTGCAGCCTCGACGGAAAGCAGAAATCCTTCTGCACGCCGGAAGCATATCGCGGCGACACCTGTTGGCTGTTCCACAACCGCGGAGATGGAACATTCGACGACGTCACCGCCACTAGCGGAATCTT
>DATBYP010000269.1:0-3293 GCA_036513675.1 Candidatus Acidiferrum sp. | reverse complement strand
AGGACCGGATAGCGCGTCGCTCCCCAGCCGTCGTAATCGGGAGGCACCCAAACCCGCACCAGGCGGGTGTTCCCGAAGATTCCGCTGTTGAGCTCGTGCAACCACAAGTTGCCGGCCGGAACCGGCATCGCAGCAGTGGCGGCAGGCTTCGTCTTTACTCTTAGTTTTCGAGTTGTGGACCGGGACATGGAGTGAATCGGTTTGTATCAGGGTACCGCTTTAGCGATACCGGAAACTCTTCAAGGTCCCACGCCCCTTTAGGGGCTGGGTATCGGCTACTCGTCCCTCTGTCGCTTCCACCAGATCACGGCCGCCAAAATCGTCGTCGTCGCAATCAACGCCAATGAACTCAAACATAAAATGCACCAGACTCCCAACACGCGCGCTTCGATGTAAGTCAGGTACAAAGCAAACGCCAGGCCCGCTGTGGCAGCGCTGAAAAGCATTGCCGGAGTCTCGCGCCGCTCGCGATACACCGTGGCCAGGCCCGCCAGCGCCGCGTACCCAAGCATCCCAATCAGCGCGACCGGAATTCCGAAGGCCGCCGAGTATTCGCTCCTGTTCACAATGTCGCAATTGAACGTTTCGCCGATGTCACAGTACGCCGTCTTTGACGTTGCATAATGATGCTGCAACGACACCGACGAAACCGCGATTCCGCACACCGCCAAAATAGCAACCAGGCTCATAAGACGTTGCGTCAAACCGGTCACGGCAGCGCGCACCCGGTGCGGTCGCTCAACTCTTGCAGACTAAAAATGCGCTCCACTCGTTCGCCGGTAGGCGGAAACTGCCAGGTGGGATAGTGCTCAATGTTCGCATCTCTGCAAGCCTGCGATCTCCCGTGCAAGTCGCCTTTGATGCCGCACTCCACATAAGGAACGTACTCGAACGACGCGCCGAACTTTTCTTTCTGCTCGACGCAATGCGGACACCACCACGCCCCATACATCTTTGCGCCACGTTCGGTCAGACAGCGCGCGAACGCATCGTGCTTGTGCTGACTGCGGTTGCCAAGATAGTACGCCAGTCCAAACGCAGCCGCGATCAGCACCGCATAGATCGCGATGCGCCACCAATTCCGGCTCGAGGTCTTAATCCCCAGTTTTTCTTTTTGCCGTTCTCTTCGCTCTTGCGACATGAATTTTTATATCACGATTACTTGACCGCTCTTCAAACCACCACCCGGAGCGCCGACGGCAGCACGTCAATCGCCCGGCACTCCAGCGTCAACACCTCGCCGTCCACCATCACATCCACCGGCCCGTCGAGTTGAAACTCGACCCTCCGCACCGCCTGCCGCTCCGCCAGCGGATGCCGCGTGTGCGTGCCATCGTAAAGCGTCGCCAAATTCCGGATCAGCCCCATTCGCCCAATTGGCCCCCACCGCACGTACTCAATCAATCCGTCATCGGTGACCGCGTCGGGCGCGATCATCATCGTGCCGCCCGTGAACTTGCTGTTGTTAAAGGTCAGAAACAAGCAGCGCCGCGAATCAAAGTCTCGCTGATCTTCCAACCGCACCGGAAACGGGCGACGATCGAGCCGCGCCAGACATAAAAAAATGGACAGCAGATACCCGAACTGCCCCAGCCCTTGAAACCGCCGATGCCGCAGCGCAGCCACATCCGCCGTAAAACCTACACTCAGCAGATTCGTGTAGTAGATCGCTCCGTCTTTGTGCGTCAGGCGCATAACATCACAAGGCCGCGAACACCGCGCCTCAAGCGCCTGCATCGCGTGCTCCAAACCGCTTATGCCGGAAGCCCCATCCTCGAAATCCCGCAGAAACGAATTGCCAGTGCCCAGCGGAAGAAATCCCAGCATTGCGACGGCGTCTTTCCGGGCACCTAGTGAAGTGCCTGCCGACGAGCCCGCTACCACCGAATCCGGAAATAAGCCATTGACGATCTCGTAAGAAGTCCCGTCTCCCCCCACCGCCAGAAACTTCCGACAGCCGCGCCCATAAGCTTCGCGCGCAATCTGCGTGGCCTGCCCCGCCGCGCTCGTCTCCGCGGTCTCCAGCATAATCCCCGCCGCGCGCAAGCGATCAAGCGCCGCCCCCACCCGCGCGCCGCAACTGCCGCCACCCGCCGCCGGATTGACAATGGCAAGAAAAGTTTCGTTCACGTTTCGCGCTTGCCCCTCGGTTCAAAGTTCAAAGCTCGCCGCTCGAAGCGATTTCTTCCGCACGACTGAAAGCTGATAGCTGACGGCTGAAAGCTAAATCTCCACCACTCCCGCGCGCACCGCAACCGCCCCAATCTCCACCGCCAATTCTCCGCGCTTGATCTTCAGCGATGCCGTACGAGGAAAATCCTTCTCCCAGAGCAGATAGCCGCCTACGCGCTTGAAGTCCGCCAGACGCCGGTTCTGCGCCAGCATTTCCTCGCGCAATCGATCGTCGAATCGCTGACTCGGCTCCAGCCGCACCACCAGCACCAGCACCTCATTCCCCAGCGTCTTCTGCGGCCACAAATAATTCGCAGCAAACACGCAGTATTCCTTCACCGGCAAACCATCAAATACCGCCTCAATATCCTCGGGATAAATATTTTTCCCGCCCTCGGTGACGATCATATTTTTCTTGCGTCCGACGAGCTGCAGGTGCCCATGCGCTTCAAAACGTCCCTGATCGCCCGTCAGCAGCCAGCCTTCGACGATCGTCTGCGCCGTCAGTTCGGGGTCATCCAGATAATGCGACATGACCGCGCGGCTTCGCACCGCCACTTCCCCAATCCCGTCGCCATCCGGATTCAGCAAGCGCACCTCAGTCCCGGGCAGCGGCTTCCCCACCGTATCGGCGCGAAATGGTTTCAGATCGTTGAGCGTCACTGCCGTGCAAGCTTCCGTCAGCCCGTACCCGCAAGTCACCGGAATTCCCAGATCGTAGAAGAACTGCAACGTCGAGGGATCCGTAAATGCCCCACCAACAATCAATGCCAGCAGTTCTCCGCCAAACGCCCTGTGTACTTGCGGCAGCAGACGCCGGCTTATCTCCACATGCGGACGCCGTCGCGTCAGCATTTTGTTCAGCCCGATCAATCGGTCCAGTATCCAACGCTTGCCCGGCTTCAGTTCATCAAACTTCGCGCGCAGTCCGCGTTCCAGATTCTTCAGCACCATCGGCACCAGACTCACATAGGTGATGCGATAGCGGACAAACGCATCGCGCACAAATTCCGGACGCAGCGTCCGCAAATGGACCACGCAAGCTCCGCAGATGAACGGCCCGATAAATCCCACCATGAAATCAATCGCGTGATTCGTCGGCAGAATACTCAAATAGCGCA
>DATBYP010000268.1:0-3415 GCA_036513675.1 Candidatus Acidiferrum sp. | reverse complement strand
GACCCGGCATCCTCTTGCCCGCCAGCTCGCTAATGCGCAGCCCCACTTCCTTCGATCCCGTAAACGCGATGTAGCGCGTCTTGGGATGCTGCACCAGCGCGTCGCCCACGGTAGCGCCCGCGCCGGTCACAAAGTTCAGCGCTTCCTTCGGAATCCCCGCCTCGTACGCAATCTCCACGAATTTCGCCGCTACCGTCATGGTGTCGCCCGCCGGTTTCAGCACCACGGTATTCCCCGTCACCAGCGAAGCCATCGCCATCCCTGCCATGATTGCCGCCGGAAAATTCCACGGCGGAATCACCACGCCCACGCCCAGCGGAATATAGACGAGATAATTTTTCTCGCCCTTCATGGGGACGACTTTCTGGGGACCCGCCAGCCGCAGCATCTCTCGCCCGTAAAATTCCAGAAAATCGATCGTCTCCGCAGTGTCCGCGTCCGCTTCCGGCCAGGTCTTACCGGCTTCGTAGACAATCAGCGCGTTCATTTCGTATTTGCGATCGCGCAAAATCTGGGCCGCGCGAAACAAGCACTGTATCCGCTGCTCGGCCGGCACGCGCTTCCAACTTTCAAACGCCTTGGCTGCCGCCTCCACGGCTTGATTCGCTTGCTCCACGCTCGCGGATTGAAACACGCCAATCGCCTGCGAAGGATGCGAAGGATTCGTAGAAACCTTCTTCTCCGTCGTAATTACTTTCTGCCCGCCGATGTACATCGGGTACTCGCGCCCAAACTCTCCCGCCACTTTCTTCAGGGCCTGTTCCATGCGCGTGCGATTTTCCGGCCGCGAATAATCGATGAAGGGCTCATTCACAAACTCGGAAACCTGGGGTTTCGTCTCAGCTGTCGCCATATTCAGTTCTCCTAATCGGTGGCCAAGCTCCCAATTCTACTGCGCGCCTTGTGAGTGCGACAAGGCGCGCCTAACGCGTAGAAGGTGGCCAGTGTCGAGACTCAGTTGGGTTTGCGGTTGAGGATTTGAGCGGCGAACTCCTGAGCTGTGGCTGGCAAGGGTTTTGATGCGGGCCCGACAGGAGAGTTGGCGCGGGACGGCGATGACTCGTCCGGCTGCTCCGAAGACCGGGCAGTACTCGGTGGAGGCGGCTGGGCTGGCCGGTCTAAAGACCGGCCACTACAGGGCTCCGCGGCGTCGGGAGAAATGTCGGCGTCGGCTGCGGCTTCGCTTGGAGACGCATCGGTCGAGGTCTCATGATTGGGCGCATCGATCCAGTTGATGGGACGGTCGGCTTCGGGGACGGGGTCCTTGTCGATGGCGGGGAGGCTGCGGAGGAGAAGGCTGGCGACGTAGGCGAGGACGGAGGCGCGGCGGGGCGAGATGTGTCCCTGAGCCAATAGCGTGTAGAGGTCAGCGAGAGAGTGGTTGATGCCCTGAGCGGTCTGGAAGCCGGCGGAGTCGCGGGTTAGATAGTGAGCGAAGTCACTATTCTGGCGGGCTTGCAGAGCTCTGCGGGCGTGATCGAAGCAGAGGTTTGCTGCGGAGTCGACGGCGGGCATGCGGCAACGACCATTGGCGGTGCGGTGCTGGCAGCGCGAGGCGTCATTGATGGAGATGGATTTAGCTGATTTGGCTTTCATGGTTATTCCTCAGTGTTGATTTTGTTTGCGGTGCGGGGTATACACCCCCGGTGTTTTTCGTAAGAGCGGATTCTAAAGGGTTTACGGACACGAAATGCGTAAGAGCAGATTCTAAAGGAGTTATCGGAGAGGCGAACGAAAGGGTGAGAAGCAGAGGCAAACTTGAGGGCTGGAGTCGAGGATTCACGACGCACGTTACCATGTTTAATTTACTTTGTCAATAACTATTCTTATGGTACTAGTATTACGGGATTAGGCACAATTGTTCGAATGAATTTGTAAGCGCAAGAAAAGAAAGGGGTAGAGCTGCTGGTGGGGCGGACGGGGAAAAGGAGCCCAGCGTACGGAGGTCTCCTAAGCACCCGCCAGCGCCATCGCGCACATCCTGGAGGATATAATTCGGGCATGGTGCTTGAGTTTCGCAAGGCGGCGCTGCCGGAGGAGGCTCTTGAGCTTTGGAGGATGGACATTGCGATATTTGGGAAGGATGCTTTCCAGCGAGAGGACTGGCTGAGTTTGGAATCGTACTGGGTTGTTGTGGATGGGCAAGCGGCTGGGTGCGCGGCGTTTGTTCATGATGCGGACTTTCAAGAGGATTTGCGAGGGGACGGGCAAAATGCTGCTCAAGCGGGTACGGTCTATATTCAGAGTACGGGGCTGTTGCGTGCGTATCAGGGGCAGGGGTTGGGAAAACGGATTAAGGCCTGGCAGATCGAATATGCGAAGAGGAATGGGTTCCGGCGGATGGTGACGAACTGTCGCGCGAGCAATGCGGCGATGATATCAATTAATGAGAAATATGGGTTCAGGCCGATCCGAACTACACCTGGATATTATGAGGATGGCGAGGCGACAGTGGTGATGGAGCTTGTTTTGCGGTAGCCCACGGAACAGGTGCGGGCCAGAAACAATGTCTCATGTGAACCGCAACACCAAGAACATCTCCGGAAAAAGCGGGTCCCTCGGCTGCGCTCGGGATGACAACCTTCGGAGCGCTCGCTTTGCTCGCTAGCTGGGCTGAAGCCCAGCTTCTACACATTCAACATCTGGAGGCTGGCCGGTCTAAAGACCGGCCACTACAGGAACTAACGGGGGAAGGCGATTACTTGGTAGGCCTTGGTTATGTTGGCGGTTACGGATTTGGGGAAGTTGGGATCGAACTTATCGGCATATTGTTTCGTGAGGAAGTCCCCGACGCTCTTTTTCGCTTCGTCTAGGGTCGCGCCTCCGGCGTACGCGGCTGCGGTGCGATCCATCAGGTCCTGGAAATATTGTTTCCATAGGTCGAATTTTTGTTTGCCGTGCATTACGTCGCCGTGGCCGCCTAGGATGGAGTCGAAGTCGAGTTTTTCGGCGGCGGCTAGGGTCTGGATCCAATCGTAGGGATAGGAGTCGCCCATGAAGGGAGTCCAGCCGTGGAGGGCGTCGCCGGTGACTAGGAATTTTTCGTTGGGGAGAAAGACGAAGACGTCGCCATCGGTGTGGGCGCGGCCGAGCCAGAGAATCTCTACGGTGCGGGAGGCGCGGCGGAGGATTAGGCTGCGGTCGAAAGTCATGGTGGGGAGAGTGACTTGCATTAGCTTGAGCTCGGCGAAGTAGGCTTCGGCTTGGCGGATGTTATCTTGGATAGCCTTCTTCTCTTCTGCGCCGGACGCTTTCTCCAAATCATTTTTTAAGCTGGCGATTTCCTGGGGCATGGTGATGATTTCGTTTTTGATGCGCGGGATGCCGATGCGCTGAATGTTCTGGCGGGTGGCTTCGGAGGAGATGATCTCGACGCCGGCGGGCCAGGAGCTGGGATAGGCTTCGTTGCCCTGGT
>DATBYP010000267.1:0-18175 GCA_036513675.1 Candidatus Acidiferrum sp. | reverse complement strand
CTGCCCAGTTGCCTGGTAAGCTCTTGCGAGTTGATAGTGCAAGCTGCCGTCTTCGTCCGCAGCGAGCGCTGCTCTGAGATGGGGTATGGCATCGCTGGCTTTCCCGACGGCAATGTATGCGCGAGCCAGCGCCTTGCGAGCCGCGATCAGCTTCGGATCGCGGCCCACAGCGCGCAAGAGCAAAGGGATCGCTTCTTCCGCGCGCTGCAGGTCTAGCAGGGTTTCGCCCGCAAGATAGTTCAACTCCGCCGAGCCCGGCTGCCCGCGGAGCAGGCCTTGAAACAATGGCAAGGCGCCAGCGTAATCCTGGCTGAATTTCAAACTGATGGCCAATTGCTTCTGAATCTGCTTGTCTGCGGGCGAGAGTTTGAGGGCCTCCCGCCATTCCTGAGCGGCATCGGCGTATCTCTTCTGGCCACTGAAGATGTGGGCTTTCAGCTCATGCTGTTGCGAAGAGGGCGGCAATTGGCCGAGGCGAGTAAACGCTTGGAGGGCCAGCTCGTTGTACGCCCGCGAGCGCCAGTAGTATGACTCGGCAGAACGCGTGCCTTTCGTCGAGGCGAGAAGCGCCACAAACTTCCCTTCGCGAAATTGGCACGCGAGTGTCTGCGTATGGCAGTCGGGTTCGGGAAGCCGCCGCTCCTTTTCCTGTTCGGGGCTAGCCCAGTCTGGATGGCCGCTCTGGCGATAGACCTCCGCCACACCTGCGTGCAAACTACGCATGGTGGGCATCTTCTCTAAGGCACTCCGGTAGAAATAGAAAGCGCTGGAAAGCTGCTGCTCGCGGAGTCGCGTTTCCGCCACCAGCGCCAGCCAGTATGCGGACTCTGGCGCAACTTTTTGCAAATCGTCAAAGGCGCGGCCGGCGAGCGATTCATAGCTGCGCCCCAGTCCGTACCAGGCCGGCGAACTCTCAGGAGCAAGGTCTGCGAGCTTCCGGTACTGCTCCGCCGCCTCCGCGAGCCGTCCGAGCGACAGCAAAGCAGTCGCGAGAATTTCCAGCGCGCCTGGGTGATCCGGCTGGAGGGTTAGGACCTTTTGGGCCGCCTCGATGGCACCGGTGGCCTGACCGAGTTGTAGGCGGGCGGCGCCAAGGAAGAGCCATGCGGGCGCGAGTTTGGGATTGAGGTTTACTGCGGCTTTCAGCGGCGGAATCGATTGGCTTTCGTCCCCGGCCATGTGGAGCGCCATGCCTAAATTCAAAAGGAGGCCCGGATTGTTCGGCACAGCGAGATTCAGTTCACGATAGAGAGGGACGGCCGCTGTAAACTTGCCTTCGGCCATGAATTCCTTGGCACGCTGCGACTTCTCGGCTAGATCATCGGATTGGCTGAATCCGCTCACGGGGGCGAACAGGCCGGCCAGACAAAAGAGGATTGGCAGCAAACTTTTCATCAACGTTCCCGTGGCCAGAGCCGGCTTAGCCATGGTTGGCTTCCTCCCAAAGTGTCTACAACCCCCTCCCCCCGGTTTTTGCATAAGTGTTCATTCTAAAGGGAGTTAAAGTCATTTGTTTTGTTACACTTTTGCAAGTGTTGATTCTAAAGGTCCTTATTAGGGGCAGGACCGCGTGAGCCATCTTGTCGCTCGCGTCTAGGTTATTTAGCTCGGAATAGACGAGAGTGGGCGGGCGTCGGGAGTGCGGTCGGACTGGGAGCGGCAGGTTCATGGCTGACCCGTCTACGTTGCTGCGCGCAGCAGGCGCGCTCGGGGTAACGATAGCAGCGGGAGTACGCGAGGACAACTGGACGGGGGGCCAGTCGGCGTGCAGGTGGCCGCGGAATATGAGCTTCGGGGCGCCGCGAAAACCTTGCTGTCGATGTTCCCTTCGATTGCTTTTGTGCTTCCTACTAAGATGCGTTTACGTGCGTTGGATATGGCTGTGTGGGCTCGCGAAGACGGGCAACAGTAATGCGCTGCCCCTGGGACGAAGTGGCTTGCTTCGCACATTTAAGTGGCAACACAGAAAGAAAGAGCGCAGGCGGTTGGGCCTGCGCTCTTCGAGAGTGCGGGGCACGTTTTCACGTGCCCCCACCGGAGTCTGTGAATTTAGAACGAGAGTCGTAAACCGAAGCGGAACTGCCGCTCGTCGTTTTTCGCGCTAGTGATGGTCAGGAAGTTTGAATCCGCAATGCTGGTTGTGTTACTCCCCGGGTTGATGAAATGCGGCGTATTAAATAAGTTAGCCGCATCGGCGCGGAACTGCAAGGCGAAACGCTCAGTGACATTGAAGGTACGGAACAGGCTGAAATCCATGTTCACTGCACCGGGTCCATACAGCGTGTTGCGGCCTACGTTGCCATACACCGCAGGAGCGGATACGGCAGCAAACGCCGTGGGGTCGTAGAACGGTTGGCCTGTGCCGACTCCACCCAGCTTCTTAACGGAGCCAACTTGATTGGGAGTTTGACGCTGGCCGACGGCGTTCAGCGACGCCCCGGACGCCGTCAAGGAAAAAGGTTGGCCGTGGACCGCACTGAAGATCCCGCTAACCTGCCAGTCGCTTAAGATGTTCGTGGCCACGCCGCCCCCGCTTGCCCATGACTTACCCTTGCCGACAGGCAATTCGTAGACGTAAGCCAATTGGAAGATATGAGGTGTGTCGAAACCCGCCCTGGCACGATTACGCCGAAAGGCGTTGGGATCGTTCCAATTAACTGAGGCCCAGCCATCGTCGTCTGTCATGTCAATGGCTTTGGAGTATGTGTAAGCTCCTTTGACCATCAGACCGTGAGAGAACTGGCGATTGACGGCAACCTGAAGCGCATGATAGTTAGCGCTCAAGTACCCCTGAAAAAAAAGGGTGTCAGCAGTGCGATTTCCGAACTGCGGTTTGTTGAACGGCTGCCCGGCTTGGCCGGTGCCCGGGAGAGATGCGTTCACATTTAGATCGGCGAACTGATGAACCGTCTGCGTACCGACGTAAGCGGCCGATACGAGAAAGTTACCAGGCAGCTTGCGCTCCACAGTCAGGTTCCAGGATTCGATGTAACCCCGCTTTAACTCGCCAGGGCCTACGCTGCGCTCCAGTGCCTGCGCAGGCAGGGGGATAACGCCGGTGCTGATGTCCGGACAGCAGACTGACGGGATTCCGACTGGAATGGCCCCGCCGGGAAGCGCCGCTATGGGCGAAAGCGATGTCACTGGCCGGAAGCTGTTTAATCCCTCAAAATTCGAGCCTACCGTGAGGGGATAGAAACCGCGCAGCGGTCTCGCCAGGGGCAACGGATCAACGGTGATTCCGAAGCCTGTTCGCACTACGGTGTTGTTGTTGACCTGATATGCCAATCCGATTCGTGGAGCGAACAGCTTCTTGCTGGTGGTGACACCGAGGTGGTCGGGATTACTGCCGATGCCGCCGAGGAGTACGTTACCTGTCGTGAAATCAAGGCGGTCGAATTTAAACGCACCGTTCCGAGTCATCAGCGGATAGTATTCATACCGCAGACCCAATGTGGCAGTGAGTTTGTTGGTGACGCGATAGCGGTCGCCGATGAACACTCCATATTGCCATTCCCGGGCTGTTGCTTTGATGAATTGCTCGCTCTTGCCTACGCCGACGCCATTTCCGGCGGCCGTACTCCCTTCGCCCGCAAGGCCAAGTTCGAACTGCGCTAGAGCGTTGAATTGGTCGGGTGCAGCGCCTCCATTGAGCGCGGTCACAGCGCCGCCGAAATCAAATTCGCCACGCGGGCCCGCGCCAAGTTCCGGCTGCCAATGGTTTAAGTGATGGTGGACGATGTCAATTCCCGCGCTAACTTGGTGCTTGCCGTGCGACCACCTCACGTTGTGAGACGTCGTGAAGCTCCAATCATTGCGAAACGCGGGATTCCATCCTTCGGAGTTCCCGATATTGGCATAGCCGGTAATCCCGAACATGGGGAACCCGCTGCTGCGGAGGTCGGAGCCGTTATTGGTACCGGGAATGCCTAGCACGTCTGATCCGATATTCGTACCAAAGTCTGGAGTCTGGCCATATTCGCTCATGCGCGTGAAGCCGATACTGCCGTCCACGACAAGGTTCGGAGAGAGTGTCAATGTGTGCCCCACCGTGACTAGCTGCACGAAAGCGTGGAAATTTCCGAGCCCGCCATCGCACGCGCAATCTCCGATAGCCTGACCCAGGCTGGGCTGACCGGTAAAGACGGACTTCATGGCGCTGTACTTGGCGAAGATGGTGTGTCTTGACGTACGGTTAAAGTCGACTTTGGCGTCATAATTGTAGCGATTGAGGGCCTGGGTCGCCGACTTGAAATAATTGTTGACTGTCGTTGCTCCGGGTACGTTGGGCGCCGGGAGTAGCGCCAGGATCTTCGCCGCGATCGGATCGACGGGAATGGCAGCCTGATTGGCGAACGGTGTGCGACCCGTTCCATCAGGATTTCCTGTATGCGGGTTATAGATTGTTGTCCCCGTCCCGGTAAAGTTTCCGGCGATCAAGGCCGCAGTCGGGACAGTAGTAAGACCAGTATTGCGCGCATCACGCTCAAGCGTGCCGTCGAAACCGCCAAAAAAGAACAGCTTATCCTTCTTTATAGGGCCGCCGAAGGTGCCGCCGAAGTCGTTAAGGACGCTTCGGCCCTTACTGGGGCTATTCGCCGTAGTTTCAAAGAACTGTCTGGCTCGGAGAGCTGAATCTTCGTGGTACTCAAACAGGACGCCATGGAATTGGTTCGTCCCTGATTTCGTGATCACCGTGATCGCCGCCCCGCCGGTCATACCCTGCTCAGGATCGAAATTGTTCGTGGAAATGTTGACTTCTTGAATGGTCTCCGCGGGCGGCACGTACACAGTGTGGTGAGGCAGCCAAACAAAAACATCCGCTGCTCCATCGACACGAGTGTTGTTATTGTTGCGATTCGTGCCATTGATGTTCGTGGTCAGCGCACGTTCCGGAGTGTCAGCAATGGCGTTCTGAAATGCACCTGGCGTCGCGCCGGGCACCAGATTGATCAAAGTCTGGTAATTCCGATACTGATTGAGAGGCATGTCCAGGATCGCTTTTTCAGTGAGTTCTGTGTGTAGGTCGGTCTTTTCCGTTTGCAAAGTGACAGTAGAGGCTTCGACGGTGACCTGCTCCGAGAGCGCACCGACCTGCAAGCCGGCGTCCGCGTTCGTAACAGTGTTCGCCATGATTGTCAGATTTGTTTGGGTCAGAGGCTTGAAGCTGCTGGAGGTGACCTTGAGGTCGTAGCTCCCGGGCGGAACGTCGGTAATCAAATAGTGGCCATTCTCGTCGGCATCGGTCTGGCGTGCGACGCCAGTAGCGCGGTTGGTAAGCGTTACGTGTGCCTTTGGCACCGCCGCGCCGCTCTGGTCGCTAACCGTGCCGGTTACCGACCCATACAACACCTGAGCACTCGCCTCGCGCGCGTATCCGAGCATTAAGAAGCTGAGAGCAAAGAAAAACAGCGGCGAAATACGTAATTTGGTCTTCGACATCCCCCGCCTCCTTATTTTCGACTTCGTTGCGTCCTGGGCCTGGCCAAACGGGTCTACGACGGCAATCAAGCTTCAACTCGGCGGCGCGCCAGAAGGCCGATAGCAGTGCACCGCTGCGATTTTGGCTGAGTTTGTTGCTATCCGGCGAAAGTCCGCCTTATAGGCAACCCTCGACGTAAAGAAAGCGCCACAACCCCGACGTTGCGCGGAAGCTATCAATGGGAAGACCAGTTTGTCAAGGACTTTTATTACTTTTTCGAACTAAGTTGGTGCACAATGTCGAAGATGCGGGCGACTTAATTACGTTTTGAGATCTATGTCCTTCAACGCTCGGTGGAATAGGCGAGGTAGAAGCGTCCAATGTATCGAATGAAGCATTGCAAGACCCAGCGTGAACGCGACTTGCACGTAGTCGAGGCTTTGGTGCGAAGGTTTGGCTCTCTCTCTCAAGTCGAGATCCATGAACTCACCCATCTGCGGCGCAGCGCCATCTCCGGGCTTGCGCGAGACTTACTGAAGCAGGGAAGGTTGGTTGAGGCAGGTCGCTCTGACAACTCTATGGGCAGGAAGAGGGTTCTGCTTCGCCTCAACGAGGAGCACGGCTTCCTGCTGGGAATAGGATTCGACGACGAAGCCGTGCTCGCGGCAGTGATGGATCTTCGTCCCAGAATCCACTCGATGGTGCGTGAAGCCACGCGGTTAGAAGGAGGTATGAACGGCTTGGCGGATCAGCTTCTATCTTGCGCGCACGAAGCCGTGCAGCAGGCCGGTCTCAAAACAGAATCGCTTCTGGGAATCGGCGTCGCCGGCTCAGGCTTGGTGAATAGTCAGGAGGGCACGATGGTGATGTCTACCACCATCGAGTCTTTCAAACACGTGCCGCTGCGACGCATATTCGAGAAAGAGTTTTCAGTTCCGGTGCTGCTCGCGAATTTCGCTGGTGCGAAGGCAGTGGCGGAGAGAACCCTCGGGGCAGGCGCGATGTCCGACGATATGATTTATGTGGAGTATGGCAAGACCGGGATCGGCGCCGGGATCATCAGTGGCGGAAAGCTGATCCTCGGAGCTGGCTACGCGGCGGGAGAGCTGGGTCATACGCACATGACGGAGGAAGGCCCGCCATGCAAGTGCGGCAGCTTCGGTTGTTTGGAGACGCTCGCCGGAGCGGCCGCCATCGAGGCGAGAATCCGCAAGGCCATCGCCGAAGGAAGCGGGTCCGACGTGATATCGCTGGCTGGAGGTGATCCCGGCGCCGTTTCGGGGTGGATGGTGCTCAGGGCCGCGGAGATGGGCGACAAGACTTGCAGCGCTATTGTTGAACAGGCGGCGAACTACTTAGGGTTGGGCCTCGCCAACTTAGTTAACCTTTTTAATCCGTCAGTTCTTGTCCTTGACCAGCGGCTTAAGCTCGCGGGGCAGGGTCTGCTGGAACAAGTGAAAAAGGTAGTCAAAAGGCAGGCGCTAAGCTATTCAACGGAGAATGTGAAAATCCGCTTTGGGAGCTTGGGCGCCGAAGCCAGCGTTCTAGGCGCCGGCTCGATCGCGCTTGAGAAACACTTTGAGATTCCAGCACTCAAGCCTCCGCGATTTCTGATCGAGTCCATTTCCGGCCCGCCGCATCGCGGTTCGCCTGAGACACCCACCATCGCAGTCTTAAACTCGGTGCCAGAGTTCCCGGTGTCTCGTCAAGCGCGCGATTGAACCTTAGCGCTTACCCTCTGACAACCCGCCCGGTCCCCTGACGAATCGTCATGATTCGGTCCGCTTGAATTTTGTCCCAGGCTTCGGTGCGGCCGTCCGGCCAGTGGACGATCAATGCATCAATCCTCGGGTCCTCTGCCAGGCCAAAGTGCACGCGGACATCATTCGCGCTTAGATAGCTCGAATCCGTGTGAGCGCGCCGCACGAGCTTTCGTCCGCGTTGTTGAACTTCGATCCTGGCACCGATCCCAAAGCGATTTCCGTTAGCCGCTTCCAGGCGAACCAGGAGCCAGTGATTGCGGTTCAGGGATCTGGTCTGGTTCAGCAACAGCCGGACGGGACCATTGTTGTTGGCTACCACAATGTCGATGGCGCCGTCATTGTCGATATCACCGAAAGCAGCTCCGCGGCTTACCTCGGACAATGCAAGCGCGGGCGCAGCTACTCCAGTCACTTCGCGAAACTTCTTTCCATCGCCGTCGTTATGGAACAACTGGTTCGGCTGGTTAAAAGGATATGCGCTTCCTCGCAATGACTTGATGCGGTTCACGGCGCCGTTGGCGATAAACAGATCCAAGCGACCGTCATTGTCGTAGTCAATCCATTCCGTGCCGAAGCCTGTATAGGGAAAAGTCGGCAGCAGCAGGCCAAGCTCCGCTGACGCGTCATAGAAATTTCCACGACCATCGTTGACATAGAGGTTGCAGCCTTCGTTGCCCAGATTGGTTTTGAGGATGTCCTCGTCCCCATCATTGTCAAAATCGCCCGCAGCCACGCCCATGCCGGCCTGCGGGGCGCCCTCGGCGTTATAGGCAGATCCCGAAAGGAGGCTTCTCTCCTTGAACGTGCCGTTGCGCTGGTTCATCCATAGGTGAGCCGCGGCGCCATCATTGGCAACGTAGATGTCCGGCCAACCATCGCCGTTGAAGTCCGCGCATACAACCCCGAGGCCCGGCCCGACAGCTGCTCCAACTCCAGCCGCTTCGGTGACATCTTCGAACGTGCCATCACCGCGATTGCGGAACAGACGCGCCGGCACGGGCTGGTACATCTTCGGCGTGCAGTAATCTCGTTCGCCCGTTGACGCGTAACACTGCTTGTTGCCCTTCACGTTGAAATCGAGATAGTTCGCTACAAAAAGATCGAGGTGCCCGTCGCGGTCAAAATCGACCCATGCTGCGCTCGTGCTCCAACGAGGATCATCGACACCAGCTTGCGCGGTGACATCAGTGAACGTGCCATCGCCATTATTGTGGTACAGAATGTTGCGGCCAAAATTTGTGACGTACAGGTCTTGGAATCCGTCGTTATCGTAATCCCCGACGGCGACTCCCATCCCGTAACCGATGTGGCCGACGCCGGCCTTCTCCGTGACATCTTCGAACTGAAGCTTTCCGGTCTCGCTCAGCAGATTCCGGAACAGCCGATTGCCGGGCTTCCATCCGGGCGGGGGAGGAAACTTCGCACGGCGCGGATCCTGAGTAGGATCGAAGGTCGTGCCCTGCAGCAAATAGACGTCCAAATCGCCATCGTTGTCGTAATCGAAGAGCGCAACGCCCGCCCCCATGATTTCTGGCATCAGGAAGTCACCGGTTGCGCCGGTGAAATGGCGGAACTTGAGGCCGACTTCCTCAGCCACTTCGCGAAACAAAGGAACAGTTGAGGGAACACTCCGAGCAATATTCCATGGCCAGCTTGCGTGGCCGGCCAGTCCGACGGAGAACAGCCCCAAGAAATCGCGCCGTCCCAGGGTGCCGCGTCTCGTCGGCCTCACTGGGGCTTTCCGGGCCCATCAAGACGGCCGAGATCACGCTCAATGCTCGCAAGGAGTTCCGCCTGGCCTTGTGCTTCGGCACGATCGCGCGCTTCACGCAAATAGAGCAAGGCATTCTCGCGATCACCAGAACGTGCGAGCGCGGCACCCAGAGCGTAAGCGTATCGCGCGCTGTCCTGGTCTTTCGGCTCGAGCGTCTTGGTCAGTTCCTGAATTCCCTCAGTGTATTTCTGCAGGTTCACCAAGACTCGACCCAGATTAAAATGAGCCTGGCGGCTGTTGGGACCATTTTCGAGCGCCTTCCGGTATTCCTGCGCGGCTTCCTGCAACTTGCCCTTTCGCTCCAGGAGGAAACCAAGATCGTTGTGAGCGCCGGTGTGAAATGGATCGATTTCAATGGTCTTCCGGAAGGCCGTTTCTGCCTGCGCGTATTTTTCCCTGCCTAGTAGAAGCACTCCATAATCGTAATAACTTTCAGTCGAGCCCGAGTCGAGTTGCACCGCGGCTTCATAGTGCTCCTCCGACTTTTTGAATTGACCCAACCGCCCATAAAGCGCGATCAGATTCACGTGCGCCTGAACCAATCTCGGATCGATTTCCAAAGCCCTCTCGTGGGCGGCGATGGATTCTTCCAGCCTTCCTTGCCGCTCGAGCTCGATGCCTATCTGCACCTGATTCGTAGCACTCAGATTGAGCGCCCGAACCTCATTCAGGAGCGGGTCATTCGACGGAGGAGCCCCATCCCTATTTTTCTCAAAGAGACGAACCTGCTCCTCAGCCTTCCCATCCTGACCGAGCGTGCGATAGGTCAACGCGAGAGCGTAATGGGCAGCTGCGAAGTCCGGCAACAACGCACACGCTTTACCGTAGGCATCGGCCGCCCCGGTGAAATCGCCGCGGGCCGCGCGAACCCTCCCCAGTCCGTAGTAGGCATCGGCATTCTCAGGGTGTTGTTTCACGATCGCACTGTAGAGTTCCTCGCTTCCGCTCCAGTCGGCGGAAGCGAGCAAACAGTTAGCTAGTTGCAATTGCGCCGGTACATACTCGGTAGCGACCCGCGGTGCGGTGCGAAGGGTAGCGACAGCGGCGTCACAATGTCCGCCGGCGCTCTCGACGGTGCCCAGATAATAGGCCCACCGAAACGTTGAGGGCGCGAGCCGGACGGCCCGCCGATAGCAAACTGCTGCCTCTTGGAAAAGACCGTATGTCTGGAGAATCATGCCCAACCGCCCGATTGCGGTGTCGTCGTCCGGGCGGGCGCGGGCGTCAGCATACGAATCTTGAATCTGGCCTCGGATGCCAGAAGAGAAATCGTCAAGCACAAGGAGAGGTAAGTCCGGCAAGACTGGTGGCTCCTGAGCCGCCGCGCTGCACGCAGCGAGAATGAGCGTTTGGAAGAAACATAACACCTTCCTCATTCTTTTTTCCCCACTCGAACGCGATGCTAGCATCGCTTGAAAACGCAGGTCAATCGTCGGCGAGCAGCTATTCTTATCGAGAATAAATCGCAATAACCGATATCACCTGAACTATCACAGACAGTCTAAATCGAAAGCGAGGGACCGAGGCGATCGATCAACCGCGCCCTTACAAGGTTTAGAGGGCGTAGTCCCGGTAGGACGTATTTTTGACAATTTATTGTTTGACATAAGCGCAGTTAGGGCTTAAATAGTGCGAGCAAGGGCGACTCTATTCGTCGTGTGCTCAATGTCGAGGAATGCCACCGTCCCCCCAGGATGCATGGCTCGCCATAAGTTCACTCCCTTCATTGATTTCGTCGTGAAAGGCGACTAGTCGTCGGAAGTGCGCGTTTTGGGTTTGGCTTCGTTCGGGTCCAAATCTTCCTTCCGCGCATCTCAACTGTGCCGTCCAGGTTCGAACCCGCTCCGGGGAGGAAATCTTGAAAGCTCGCACTTTCCTCTTGAACGATTTACCTGCGAATCGATTCGCTAACCCTTTCCGCCTTGCCGCCCTGTTGGCTGTCGCTGTTTCCGTTGGTTCGAGCGTCGCTGCGGCCGCTCAAGGTACCACTCCGTCTGATTCTGTGTCAGCAGAAGACGCCAAGGTCGGGTCAAGCGAATCGGCGAGTGTTGCGATTCCAGGGCCGTTGCGCTCCTTTTTACGCATGGCGGGCATTAGCCAGAAGGTCTCACCTGAAGAAGTTATGCCTTTGCTTGCTCGCAACGTATTCGTGTTGGGGTATGAGGGACAGTGGCCCAAGGGCCGGCCGTCGGAATTTCTTATTCTCTTGACCCGCTATGTGCAGCAGGCGCGAGAATTGACAACTCTGGCGGGTCCTGACGGTGTCATTCATGTTTCTACTTGCGATGAAGCGAAACCCCTACTGAAAATCCTGGGTTATCGGTCCCGGTCTGACTGCGGGCAGCGTAGCACTTTCTTGGAGACCGCCGATCCACAAAGAGCGTTTCTCACCATCGACTCGGGATTTCCCTTGCCGGACCTGGAAAAGAGTCTCCAACAGGGCCGTGTTTTCACGTATCCCTTCTCGGCGTCGCGCGTGCCTGCGCCGCCCGTGGAGATCGACTGGAGCAAGAAAACAAAAAGAGTTGATCTCTTGGATTTGCTCCTAAGCGATCCGGAGCTGGCCCGCTTTTGCTGGGCATTGGCGCGGATGGATGCCGAGACTCTATCTGCCTTGCGGCAATCGCACGCGCTAAAAAAAATGGTTCCGCAAGCCGCTGCGTTACATTTCTACGGCAGCCACATCTGCATTCGATCTGGGCGAGTGATTGTGCCCGGGGGACCTGCCGCGGCCTCCGCTTGGAAAGAGCTGGTCGGAGCGACTCCTGACTCTCCAGGCGAATTCATCCCTAAATTGGTCGCGAAGGACACCGGCTGGCTGGCAGCGTATTTTGACGATTTGTCGAGTATAACTCCGTCACAGCAAATTCATTTCGCCGAACCTGGCCGGCTGCGGCGTTTTTATGAAGCGTTCCGCGGAAAAGACTCCTCCGATGGCGGAACGGGCGTGTTTCGGCACGATGCAGGCTTGCTTCTTCTCGTGACCCGCCTTCGGTGGGCACCGAACGGCGATCTATACGTTCCTGGAGATCTCGAGGTATGGAAGAAAATCTTCCGACAAAAGACGGACTCCAAAACTATCCGCGACTGGGGCCGCCGGGCCGCACATTGGGACCATCCCGGTCAATTGCTGGAAGGGCTGTTCGCGATTTCTCGAATACCAACCGACCAAGGTCCCTTGCAAATCTACCTGATGCTTAGTGAACTCGACGCCGGGCGCTCTCCGGAGCATCGTCTTAGTCCCAAAACGGTGGCCTTGCTGGCCGGCAACTTCTCCGAGTTCAGCGACCAATATCCAGTCTTTTCAGAATTTCCAGATTTGGACGATGCTTCCATCGCGACCTTCCTCCAGGTTGTAACTAACCTCAACGGCATTCCGAAGAACCCTCTACGGGGCAATGCCCTCGGAACCTTTCAGGCTAGCGTCGGACTCTGGCAGATATTGGCGCGCCAGGGCGAAATCCCCCGAGCCGCTTTGAACGATTCTTGGCAAAAAGTGACCCGGCCCTTTGGCAAGGTCAGCTCTCAAACGCAGCTTTTCGACGCGGGCCGCACGGCACTGAAAGACCTGCTGCTCGTGTCTACCGGCAAACCCGACGCCTCTCAGGACAAAATCATTAATTTGCTTGCGGGTCCCCAGCAATCGGCTGCGGAAGGCCAGCGCGTGCATGAACTGATGGCCAACAGAATGCGGTCCATTTTGGATGAGCAGCGTTTGGTTTCTCTCGACACCCTCTTGGCGTTGGGTGACGGCTTGCGCGAAGTTGCACGAGGAAACTCCTCTGGAGATGCCTTGCTTCCTTTGGCCGCCGAACTCAGGGAATTCGAGATGCCCCAACCAATTTTCCGAAATAGCGAGAGAGAGCGGTGGGCCGCAGGAATTTACAATAACCGCCATACGGAATTGCAGATGCACACGAACCTGACGAAGACAATTAAGTCGTCGGGTTCTCCCGAACAACTCGCCGAGGCCCGGGGCCAACTTGCTCCTTTTCTGCGAGACACTCTCGTAGGCCTCAATTACGCCTACTATGAACCTCCGGGGGCCCAAATTCTCCACCATAATCCGCTTTTCGTTCGCTCGCATGATTTTGCGGGAGACACTGTTGTCGGCCTGGAACGACTTTGGCAAGCGCCTCAGTTATTCGGCGCGGGTTCCCCGGCGGGCGGAGGCGCACACCTGGTCGGATCGCTAGCCGATTTACCCTACGTCCTTGCAACTGCGGAGCAGGATTTCATCGCGCCACAGAACGTACAGGCCCTCATCTGGCGAGAGTTGGTGCCCGGTCTTTTGACGAACGCCACTGTGCCCCGATGGTGGAACGTCACTCAAAATGAGCTCCACGCGGTCAGCCTGTATCAACGGGCCGGCGAGGAGCTTTTGGCTGCTTCCGCTCAGAATGACGAATTGCGGAACAAGGTCATGAATATCCTGTCCGATCGTATGATCCCGCAGCGCTCCGAGCGAGTGGAGCAAGCTCTGCGTTCGGGACACTTGCCCGAAGTGGTTTCGCAGTTGATGCCCGCAGACACGTTCTATCTGACGGCTGAGTATCAACGAAGATTTCCGCGCGATCCCAATCCCCTGGGACCAGCGGGCAATGAACTTGCAACTCTTTCTCAGCGCTATCCAAACGAAGTCAGCTGGGAACGTTTGGCGCGAGACTTTGGAGTGCCACATCGTGTGTTGGCGCAGAGTTATGCGTGTGACTTACTGAATCTGCCTCCTTTCCCGGTTTTCATGGGCTACGCCAGTCGCTTGTTTGCGGAAACCTGGGATTCCAGCAACTTATACTTCGCTCGCCTGGCCGACGAAAAAGGTTATTCACCGGTGATGCTAAACCGTCTGATTCCTGAACTCACGCGCCGCATGGTCGAGAAGATTTTTGCCACGGATTTCGAGGATTGGCCGGCGCTGCTGCGTGCCGCTCGAGAAACCGGTGAAGAATTCCGGCAGGGCAAGATCGTTGCCTTGTCAAGGAATGATAGTTCTTCACAGCCTTAGATCCGTTCCGTCGGCTCAATTTTTCACCGGACCGCTACAGCAAGAAAAATGAACGCGGTGCGATATGGGAAACAAACCTATGGGAAAACCGTACTTCTTGGTCGCGACCCTTCTATTAGGACTGCTGGCTCTCGGCAGCTTCGAGACCAGTGGGCAGCAGGACTCTACGCGCCTTCGCGTCGTGGTCAGCCTGGTGCAGCTGAATGTGGCCGTGACCGACAACAAGAGCAACTATGTAACAGGACTCCATCCTTCGGATTTCGTGATCACCGAAGATGGCATTCCGGAGAACATCGCAACATTTGAAGAGGGGAATGGACCCACGACCCGATTGGTAGACATTACTGCGGACGTCGGCAAGAACGGCGTGAACGAGTCTGCTTCCGCGCAAGGGGGTGCTCGGGCGCAAGATTCGGTATCAGGCTCTTCTTTGGGAGAGCCGCCCGAAACGCTCGGTGCGGCCATTGCCGGCGCTAATGTCTTTATCTTGTTCGATACCAGCAATTACATGTATAGAGGCTTCGTGTTCGCGCAAGACGCCATCGCTGATTTTGTTCGCTCGCTGGAAAGTGCGGACAAAGTCGCTTTCTATTCCTACAGCCGCGACCTCTACCGGGCCGCGGCTTTGACCTCGGAGCGGTCGGACGTGGTGCGCGGTGTGCGCACGAGCGTGGCTGGGGACGATGCGGCGCTCTATAACTCGCTGTTGCTGACGGTTCAGGATGCCGGCCAGTATCCGGGAAGAAAGGTCATCGTAGTGTTCTCGAATGGCCCCGACAACGCCAGCATGGTGCCCCCTGAAGATGTTGCCGAGCTGGCTCAATCCGCGGGCATACCTATCTATATGATAAGCACTACCGACGCGCGGCTTGAGCCCGTTTCTACCGCTGTTTTTGAACGTATGAGCGCGGCCACCGGCGGCAAGGCCTATTTTGCCAAGAGCTGGCGGGATGAAAAGAAAGCGTTTGCCTCCATCCGGGACGATTTAGCGCATCTTTATTCGTTCAGCTACTATCCTAAGCCGAATCCCAATCGTGGATGGCGCTCTATCAAACTACAACTCGTAGGCGAACATTTGAAGAAGTATCACATCCGGACGCGGAACGGATATCGTCCCAGACCGAACCGGTTTTCAGCAAGCAATGAGCCCGCGTCTCCTTTAGAACCTGCGCCGAACTGATGTAACGACTCAATTTGGCCTAACTTCTTCGCCTTCAGAAAACGACATTGGAAAAGCGAGGACTGCCAGAGGTGCGGCTCCCGCGGGGATCCGCGAGCGTCGCGCACACTCCTGCGCGCAATCAAGAGACGGGGCCGTCAATGCGCAACGAATACGCGTAGTGACCGGTGAGAGCGGCCGGCAAAACGACGCGCAGGTTGTCACCCTGTTGGGACCAAACAAGCGGATCCGCATCTCCCAACAGGTAAATTTTCGTGCCAGGCTTCACAGAAAGGGATTTGAACGTGGCTGTGGGCGTTTTTGGCTGTCCCAGTAAGATCGCGTACGTTGCGGACTCCTTTTGTGTGAACCGGACAGGAATGCCTTCGGCGGTCTCGCCGGCAGCGCGTTTCCAGGGATGAGTCGCATAGATGGCTTCACCGTTTACGTGCAACCACGCACCTAGGGCCTTGAGTCGCCCCATTTGGACATCGGGAATCGTGCCGTCGGCTTCCGGGCCAACGTCGAGGAGAAGGTTTCCGTTCTTACTGACGATGTCAACCAGCAGATAAATGAGTTCATCCGGTGCAATTGTTTCGGCCTCACCTTCAGCGCGATTGTAACCAAACGACCGTCCCAGGCCTCGGCATTCCTCCCATTTTTTCGGATTGATTTTTTCCAAAGTCTGATATTCCGGGGAAATGAAATCGGAGTGCTTCACGCCGAACCGGTCGTCGATCACGCCGTCCGGGACGGCTTGATAGTATTCGGCCATGATTTGGAGGGGATGGCCAGACTTGGGGTAGTCAATATCATTCCAAAGGACAGCGGGCTTATAGCGCGCGATAATTTCCCGGACGTGAGCGTCCGCATACTTTCCATAGGTGTCGCTCTGAGGCTTCACCTTCTGATAGTCAGCCGCGACACGGATGGGTCCCGGAACGAATGTCCAGTCGTACCCACCAGAGTAGTAAAGTCCCATACGCAAACCTTGTTGGTTGACAGCCGCAGTGAGTTCGCCAACCAGATCGCGAGACGCGTGCTGGCGGTCAGCGGGCAAGGAAGGATTTGGCGTTGAACTCGGCCAGAGAGTGAAGCCATCGTGGTGCTTGGTAGTTAGCACAACGTACTTGGCGCCGGCGTCGCGAAAGACTTTGGCCCAGTCCTCCGGACGCCACTTCTGAATCTCGCGATTGAAGACGGGCGCAAAATTGTAATAGTCGTAGTCCGAGCCGTAATGTTCTTTGTGATAGGCCTGAGTTGGCGAGCCATCGATACGCATGCTGTTCAGATACCACTCGGCGTAAGGATTGTGAGTGATGTAGTCCAACGACGTGAAATCGTGCTCCGAGTGCACCGTTGGAGCCCAGCCTGGGACAGAATAGAGTCCCCAATGGACGAATATCCCGAGCTTCGCGTCGGCGTACCATTGCGGAAGGGGATGCCGATTGAGCGATTCGATGGTCGGCTCGTAATGCGAGGGAGCTTGAGCCGCGACGGGCGCAAGGACAACGAGAGATCCTAATGCGAACAGAATGCTCTTGAGTTTCCGGTCGAAACGAGAAAGGAACATTGGCAGTCTCCGATGGTATCGTCGCAAGAACAGATCAAAACTCGATCTTCACTTACGATCTTCTAGTTGCCCCACACCTCGAGATATCGCTCCATAAAACGGTTTGTGACATGAATGACGACTTGCTCGGCGAGCTGTGGATTGCCCATGCGGATCGCATCGACGATGCGCTGATGGTTTGCGACTTGCGGTACCCAAGGACTGGCGTCAAGGCCCTTAGCCAGAGCGCGCATCAGCGTGAAGGCATATAGTGGAACAATCAGCCGCAAGCCATTTTCGAGCAAGAACGGATTTCCAGGTTTTTCCAGGATGCAAACGTGAAACCGCTGAACGCGGTCAATCACGCTGCGCACATCGTTGGTTTCTACGGCCAGGCGAAGCTCCACCATCGCGGCTTCCAAGTCCGCGACCGGTAGCTTTTGCTCGACGATGATGCGCGCCGCCAACCCCTCGAGCGCCCCGCGCACTTGATATGTGTGAATGATAGCGGGATCGGTTAACCGGAGAACGCGAGCGCTGCGCCCGTGTCCTTTGGTCACAAAACCCTCAGCGATCAAAATGTTCAAAGCCTCACGAACGGAGACCTGGGCTGCGCCGAACTCTCGAGCCCAACGCCTTTCGATGATTTTCTCGCCTGGAGCAAGCTTACCGCTAAGAATGGCCTCACGAAGCTGGGCCGCCAAGCTCTCCTTCAACAAACCCGAGCTTGGCGGGGCGGTGCCATTTGTCGTGGGCCCGCTTTGCGAATTTTCCGGAATATTGCTGTGAGTTGACATTTTGACTTCGTGTACGCAGTCCCTCGGTTTCGGCGGGCTGAAGATTCATTTTCCTTAATGCCGACTCAGTGCGCGACCTTCGAGTCCATTCTGCATCAGGCGGTCTTTGTTTCAAAGGTTAGCCGCACCCTGACCCTGAAGCCCCAAGTGCAAGGCTCAAGACCAGACGTAGCTGGGATGCCGCTCGCGCTCCTCGACCGCGACGACTGAGTCGCCCTTCACCCGCCTTACAACGAATGAAGGGCGAGCGCAGCCGAAACGTGCCCAAACCCGAGTCTCAGAAGATGATCTTCGCCCCCAACTGCAACTGGCGAGAGCTGTTGGCCGTACTGTTTGCTTTGCCAAAGCTCGACAGATTCGAAATGTCGTTGCCCGGCGTTCCAAGGATAACGGTATTGAATATGTTGAAGGCTTCGGCCCGAAACTCGATGCGTCGACCTTCTCCCCAGAACGGAAATTGGCGGAAGATCGAGGTGTCAAGATTCCAGAACTTGGGTGATCGGAATGCATCGCGCCCACTGTTTCCGAAGGTAAATTGCGCCGGGACCGCAAAAGCGCTGGCGTTGAAGACGCAACTAACGCTTCCGACTGGACTCCCGTTTGGACAAGAGCCTTTATTCGGATCGCCGACGAGATTGGCTCTATCGTATTGCGCCCACGAAACATTGCCGGTGTTTGCCAGGTCGCTGGCACCGTAATATAC
>DATBYP010000266.1:0-31964 GCA_036513675.1 Candidatus Acidiferrum sp. | reverse complement strand
CGATGAGCAGGATTGTTTTCTTGGTCCATTTGTCAACAGGGAGTTCGGGTTTGTGAGCACTCTCTTGGGCAGGGGTCAGCGACGGGAACAAAAAAGCGAGACATACTAAGAGCATTTTCCTCATAGAACCTCCGCAATGTCTTGGCTTACCACATCAATTCATGTTCACTGATGATATCTCGTCGGCGTCTGCCGCCAACTGTTGCAGATTGTCTTATCACAAGGAAACAGGGTTATCGACGTTTTCCGGTGTAGGCGTTTTACCTATCCCGTGCCGGCCAGTGGAAGACGCCTCCGCCGGGCATATCGACCACGTGACTGCTGGGCAAGATTTGGCAAAGTAGGTCCAACGGTTTCTAAGCAGAGGGTGGAGAGTTCGAATCTCTGATTTGTGCGAAAAGTCTTTGCGGGACGTCTGCTTTTTGACTTGTGGATCGACATAAGGGGATTTCATTTTGCTTCGTCCCTCTTCTGTTGATTCAATTGTTTGCCTGGGCCGACCAGGGAGCCGAGGAAAGGCCGACCGCTTTGTTCTATAAACCCGCGCGAGGTGCGGCAAATTGCCGCGGGCTCATCAGAACCGAGCCCCCAATGTTAGTAACTACAGGGCTATCAATGATTTACGGATTCCTGGGGACAGAGTTCGCTGGCGGCCATCTTGCATCTAGCTTTGAAGTAAAATTCCGTGATCACACGATGGAGCCAAATTCACTGCACGCCCGCGCAAGTTTCCCGACCAGTCGTGCGGTGCCTCTCTTGCTAGTCATGCCCTTTCCTATCGCTGATTTGATGAAAGCGTCTGACGCTGTCCAGGAATCTGTGGCTGTCCAGGAAAGAGTACAGGGCAATTCTATGTGTTGTTCTGACCAAAGGCCGTGATCACCACAAAGATGAAGGGGACAAACAATTCGGGAACGGGCCGTCCGCCGCGCAGTCAGATCGCGTGGGTTGCTGGCCTGTTGTTTGTTTGCACGGCTGCGGGCGTCTTGCTTACTTGGCGTGTGCCCGGACTCGAGCTGTCTACGCAGAACTGGCTGGTCCGTGCCCGGGGACCGCTCCCGGTGCCCGATGACATTGCAATTGTGGCGATCGACGAAACGAGCCTCACACGTCTTGGGCGTTTCCCTTGGCATCGTGCGCTGACAGCTCAAATGCTGGATCAGCTCAGCCAAGCACGCCCCAAGGCCATCGCTTTGGATGTGCTGTTCAGCGAAGCGACAAGTAACGCGGACGACTCCGCCCTTGCGGCGGCCATCGCAAAGGCCGGAAATGTAGTTACTGCTGCTCAGCTTGCTCGCTCGGAATCGGGAAGGGTCGTCTGGCTTGGACCGTTAGCCGCAATTGAGAGAGCCGCGGCGGGAATTGGGCACGTGCATGTTTCAACTGAAGTTGACGGAGTCGCAGGAGCATTCCTGGTGCGGCAGGCAGATGACCTCGGGCAAGCCGAGTGGGCCATGGCTCTTGAGACCATCCGTGTAGGCGAAGGCGCGAACAGCCGGTCCATTCAAGAGCTGCCAGGGGCGCTGATGGTCGGCGGGCGAACCTTTCCCGTGAGGTCGGAAACCCATTCAATTGAGATTGAATCCGGCCGTCCGCGAAGTACCCAGCGTCTGCAGGCGAGCTGGATTCCAATTGAATATGTAGGGCCGACCGGCGCATTTGCTTCCCACACCTTCAGCTTTGTGGACGTTCTGCAAGGAAAAGTGCCGACTGCCGCATTCCGCGGAAAATATGTACTTGTGGGTGCGACTGCGGCGTCACTGGGTGACCGATTTACTTCGCCCTTCGTGCATATCGAAGGACCCGACGGGCAGCAGTATGGAGAATTTCTTCCAGGGGTCGAGGTTCTCGCCAACTCGGTTAACACCGTGTTGCGCGGGAGATCGTATTCAGAAACACCAGATTGGCTCGCAGCAATGTGCGGGGCGCTTGTGGCATTGCTCACGATGGGCGGGCTGTCCCTGGCGCAGGGTAAAAGGGAAAGTCTGAAGCAGCTTACGACGATAGTTGTGATCGTTATTCTGATACTCGGGCTCAGCTATTTGGCATTTACGCGGTGGCTAGTTTATCCGCCTATTGTGCCATCTATGGTTTCGTTGATTTTGGCACTTCCACTCATTTTGCTGCATCGGTCCTTCGCTGCCAGCAGCGAGCTGGATGCCCAGATTGGGCAACTGGTTCAAGCGCAGAATTGGTTGTGGCCTTCAGCCCACGACGCGAAGACCGATCCCGCTGCTCTGATCGCGCGACTTACAAGTGCGAGCGGCGTTGCGATTCTACAAACAGTGTCGCCAGGCCGATATCGCGTAATCGCTAACTCCGGAACTCCGCTATTACCCTCGGTTGCTAAGAGTCAGGGCGTGACCATTGACACCCTGCGGGCAGCAGGCCAGATGGAAGCGCAAAACCTGTTTTCGGGCAAAGCGGAGATCGTACATTTCTTTTATGAAGAACAGGACCCAGAAGCGCAACTAATGGCGACAATGAAATGCGCGCTGGGCAACGGCAATGCTCCAACCGGAATCCTCATCCTTCTCCATAAGATGGAACAGCGCATGCCACTCGAACTGATTCGTATTGCTGTGGAACTTGCTGGAGGGTTCCTCGTCTCGCTAGGAACGGATCGCTCCCAAGCTGTGGAAGCGGCTCAACTGCCCAGGCGGAACCTTTCGCGTCTGCTACCTCACGGCCTTGCCTGGAAAACCCGCGAATTAGGATCATTAAATCAGCGGATTCTGTCAGACTCGCGATTCGTTGATCAGTCACTGCGGTCTGTTGGCGATGGTTTGTTGGTCGCGGGAGTGGGAGGGCAGATTGTATTTGTGAATCGCAGGACCACAGAGATCCTCGGAATGAAGGAACGCTCGCTGTTGGGAAGCGATCTTTTCCAACGGTTAGGGCACTCTCAGAATACGCTAGTAGAAACGCTGGAGAGAGTGGTCGTCGATCGAGCGACGGTGGAGCGCGAGGCCACGTTCGGAAGGTCATCGCCTAAGCATTTTATCCTGCGTTTATCCCCTGTTTGCGAAAATGGCAACGAGCGCGGTGCAGTCGTGGGCATTGTCGTGTCCCTTTCAGACATCACCAAGCAACAAGAATTGCAAAATATGAAGACAGAGGTCATGACCTTGGTGACACACGAATTGCGTACCCCGCTCACCGCCATCCAAGGAATGAGCGAGGTACTCACGCAATTTGATGTTGACCCTGCCCGGCAACGCGAGATGCACGCGGCCATCAATGAAGAAGCTAAACGACTTGCGCGAATGATCGATGAATATTTGAATATCACCCGCCTGGAAGCCGGAGCGCGCCCACTGAGGAAAATGCCTTTGAGAGTGGAGGCAATTGTTGAGCGTGTAGTTCTGCTGCTGAACCCGCTCGGGGCAACTCGCGGCGTTCCGATCGGCTTCGAATTCGAAGATGGTTTGCCTGTGATCAAGGCCGACCCGGACTTGCTGTCTCAAGCGGTCACCAATATTCTCGCCAACGCGATTAAGTACAGTCCGTCAGCGAAAAAGGTACGGATAACCGTCCGAACGGACGGAAATGATATTTTGATCGAAGTGATGGATAACGGATACGGAATCGCGCCGGAGGATGTGAAACGTATTTTTGACAAATTTTATCGTGTACCGCGTGCCGAAAGCGCTGATGAACCAGGAACAGGCCTAGGGCTGACCCTTGTACGTGAAATCATGGAATCACACGGCGGCCAGGTAAGAGTCCAGAGCGAACTCGGGCGCGGCTCAACGTTTACTTTGCGGCTACCGATTGGACCAATCGAGACAAAGAGCTTCGAGCCTTAGAGATGACTAGCCCGTTTCACATTCTTGTCGTAGACGACCAGCATTCCATTCGCCTTATGCTGGAATCCGGGTTGTCGCTGAACGGCTTTCGCGTAAGCTGTGCACGTAACGGAGCTGAAGCCGTCTTAGCAGCCAGCACTAAAAAATTCGACGCAGTGATTAGCGATATTTACATGCCCGAAGGCGACGGCCTTGAAATGGTTCAGAAGCTTCGTACAGTTATGCCTTCCTTGCCTATCATTTTAATGACCGCCCAGGGCTCGGTCGAGTTGGCTGTCCGTGCGGTTGAGGAGGGCGCGACAGATTTTATTGCTAAACCCTTCGAGGTAAGCGCGGTCGCAGCATTGTTACGACGCCACCTCTCTGCGGTATCGGAGCCGGCCGACGCCGGCACTGACGTTTCCACCATCGTGGAAGGCATCTCGCGATCCGGTCTCGTAGGCAAGAGCCCCGCCATGGTTGGTGTGTACCGTCTGATTGCGCGAGCCGCCCGTAGTGACGCGCCGGTACTGGTGATGGGAGAGTCTGGCACGGGTAAGGAGTTGGTGGCGCGAGCCGTTCACGATTTCAGCCCGCGCGAAAAAAAATCCTTTGTTACCGTGAACTGTTCTGGCCTAACGGATACGTTGCTCGAAGCCGAGTTGTTTGGCCATACCAAGGGAGCGTTCACCGGAGCCATAGGAGAGCGTTCCGGGCTCTTCGAAGCAGCGGATGGTGGCACGATCTTCTTGGATGAACTTGCTTCAACCAGTGCAGGGTTTCAAGCCAGTCTGCTGCGCGTTCTGCAGTCCGGCGAAGTCAGAAGAGTAGGATCCACACAGACAAAACGAGTGGATGTTCGAGTTATCGGAGCAAGCAACGCATCGTTACGGGAGATGGCGGCCGCAGCGCAGTTCCGGCCTGACTTATTTTATCGGCTAAGCGTTATCACACTGGAGCTCCCGCCACTTCGCGAACGCGGAGGTGACGTCGATGTCCTGGTGGCTCACTTTTTGCGTGTTGCTACAGTGGAGGGGAACCCACCATTCCGGCTAACCCGCGAAGTAGCCGAAGCTCTACGTTCTTATCCCTTTCCTGGCAATGTGCGCGAACTCGAGAACGCGATTCGTCGCGCTGTGGCGCTTTGCCCTAACGACGTGATCACCCTGGACTGCCTCCCTCCTGAAATCGTGGCGACCACAGGAGCTCGCAAGGAAGACCCTACTCGCGACGACCGAACCATCATCTCCGATCGCCCTACCGTGGATGAGTTGCAGCGCCGTTATTTGCAGTTGGTGCTGGACGAGAATCAAGGAAAGAAGAGGCGCGCTGCGGCAGTTCTCGGACTCGATCGCCGCACCGTTCAGAGATTGGTGGCCAAGTATCGGCTGCGCTTTGTTTCCGAGGGTGAGACGGAAGAAAATACTGATACGGAAACGTCCGAAAACACGGACCGCGGGGATTCGTGATTGGTGTACCGCGATGGACGGAACTGTTTGGTGTACGCTACCTGCTCATCGTAGGGCTGGCGCTCACATGGATGGCTCATGCGGCGTATGCCCAGGTGTCGCCGGTCGAGGCTCGCATCGCAAGCATCAGCGGCAGCGTTTTGTTATCCAACGGTCTGCAGACTCCCGCCCCCGCAAAGCGCGGAGACGTGCTCACCCCTGGTGACGAGATCGACACACGCGGGGGAGGTCACGCCACCATAGAACTGACCGACGGCAGCCTCGTCGTGGTACGCCCGGGCTCTCGCATTGTGCTCAAAGACTTCCGGACTGCCCATTCGCTTCGCGAGTTGTTTGAGATTCTGGTGGGACAAGCGCGTGTAAAGATTAATCATTTTGGCGGCAAGCCAAACCCCTATCGAGTCAACAGTCCCACCGCATCGATCGCTGTTCGAGGGACAGAGTTCAGCATTGCCGTGAACGGGGTCGGCGATACAGAGGTCATTGTGTACGAGGGCCTCGTCGAGGTGACCAGTCGTTCGAATCCTGAGGACAAGGTCCTCTTGCACCCCGGTCAAGGCGTCATTGTCCGCCCCAATCAGGACATACACATCTTCGCGCCTGCTCCCGGTGGAGCGCGCGGAAGTCAGGAGGGCGGAGACAGCAATCAAGATCAGGGTTCTAGCGCAGGTAGTGATGTACAGCAGTCGGAAAATGCGATTTCACCCCAGACTTCTGCAGGGATTTATGATCGTTTCGTGGAGAACGTAATCGCCGCACGGCAAGGCCCTCTCTATCTTCGCTTTACGGCTTACCCGGATTCCTTTCTGGACAGTTCGGAGAATCCTGCCTATGCGACGGAGTTTTCAGCTCCGGCGGGGCGTTTCTTCTTGCTGCCGTCGCTTCGTGGCAGCCAGGGTGTCGGTGCCATTCAGTCCGACTTCTTTTCTAACGCCGGGAAGTCTGTCGACTACAGCCTCTCCCCCCAAGGGTCTTTCTTTACGCCGCTGCCCGACCACCGCACCGCAATCGGCGGCAGCGTGGCGGCGTTTCGAACCGGCACGCAATCGTTTGCAATAGATGATGCGGCAAATCTTTCTGGTTCCTTTTTTCCTGCAAGCACGATCGGAACGCTAGCATCGTCGGATACGACCAACAATTCTTTTTTTTCCGGTTCTCTCGCAGTGGCGCACGCCTTCGGAGAAGAAAAAAAGACGAGTCTCGGAGTCGGCGTGGACTATGTGAAAGGCTTGGGATCCTTCCTCAACTTCGTAACGCAGCAAGATGCATTTGGCAATATATCGAGCGAAAGGGTCGACTCAAGATCGAATCTGGGCGAGACTCGCCTGAAGGTCGGTGTATCACATGATTTTTCAGGGCAACGAAAAATCGGAATTTACTACAACCACGGCTTTGTCACCGCTGATTTCAAAAACGTCACCCATACGCTTAACGCACAGCCGCAAAGCTTGGATTTCACCCAGAGCAGCGGGGGGTTCTCCGAGGTGGGTGTCCGATTTCGTGGAGTACTAACGCGAAAGCTGTTCTACGGAGCGCAAGCGTCCTGGTTTCTGCTTTCTTTGGATGAGCAGTTGAGGCTCTCCGCGATAGTAAATTCTCGCGAGCACAACCGAACCAGCGGATCAAGTTTCTCAATTGGTCTCGGCTATGCCCTCCATCCCCGTGTATTATTCACTCTCGACCTCGCTGGTGGATTTTCAAACAGCAGCAACGTGCGCGCGGAGGATGCGACCGGCAATCTCCTGGAGCGCAACCGCAGAAACAGTCCGTTTTTCTCAGCACATACCGCCGTCCAGGCAGATGTCTGGAGAAATCTGTTCGTCAGTGGTTCGCTCCTCACGGTGCGCCAGAATCTTCACAGAGACCTCACCCTCTACCCGGATCGTTTCGGGCGCCTGTTGACGGCAGATGGAAACTTCGCTCCGAACGGATATAGCAGCGATAGCATGATGTCCTACTATTCTGAGTTTGGCGTAGGCTGGCGCTTTAATAAGAATTTTCTGGCTGAATATATTTTGGCGACGGACTACGGCAAGAGCCGGCCCAGTCACGTCTTTTTACTCCGATATACCTTCTCTAGAAATGAGCGCCCATTCGCGCATTAATGCGCGCAGCTCTTTTTCCCTCTAGGCCGTTCGTTTGCGAACTTCGAATAGTCCCTCAACCTGGACCAGGCTGGCCCAAGGCCGAGTGGCAAGATTGAGCACCCTTCACTGTCCGGGGTGGCAGATCGCCGCAACGTTTTCGTTCTTTCTCGCGTGGAAAAAATTCCTACGTTTCCCTTCAACAACTTACTACGACATTTCGGTTCCGACCTGGCGTGCCAAGTGCACGCTTCCTCTGCGGCAGTTTAAGGAGCTGCCGAACTATGAAGAAGATGACTCTTACATTGTTTGCGATTGCCGCGCTGATGCTAGCGGGTGGCTGTGTGCTGAACCACAGCGTCAACTCAAATAGCAACAATAATGGCTCGGTCCTCCAGGCCGCCGACGACGAGTCCACTACACCTGATCCGGCAGGCGATCCGGATGGTCCGAACGGGCCCGACGGCGGACCGGACGGCACCGACCAGGAAGGCGGGCCGGGAGCCGCGTAAGAAAAGCAGCAAGTGACTCGCAAGGACGCGAATTGCACATTTCATCGCGTCTTCTGCGGGTCGACCCAGCCCTCACCCTTTGTCTTATGAAGAATCCATTCAGTTTTGTGGTGTATTCGCTGATTTTACTCGCCTCTTTGTCCCCACCAGTGTTCGCAGCGGATCAAACGCGCGGGTCTTTGATGGGACAGATCCGAGATCAGTCCGGCGCATCGATCGCTCACGCGGCCGTGACGCTCACCCGAGAAGGCCGCCCGATCGAAACCACGCTCACAAAGAATGATGGTACCTATGTCTTGACCAGTATCACTCCCGGTCACTACATCATTCACGCCGAGGCACAGGGTTTCGCGCCCGACGATAGCTTTGCTATAGATATTGCAGATGGCGAGTCCAAATCTCTTAATCTCACACTCCATGTTAAATCCCTCGAGGAGCGGGTCGAAGTGAACTCGGATCAATCGGAGGTGCTAAGTATTGAACGGACGGAAAACGCTGATCAAAACGCTTTATCCGGAAAGCAACTGGACGCGCTGCCGGATGATCCGGACGACTTGCAAGCAGACCTTCTCGCATTGGCGGGTCCGGGTGTTGGCAGAAATGGTCCTCAGTTCATCGTCGATGGCTTCACAAAAACGCGGATGCCGCCCAAACACTCGATTCGAGAAGTGCGCATTAACAGGGATCCTTTTTCCGCTGAACATGATCGGTTAGGGTCGGGCCAAATCGAGGTTTTCACCAATCCAGCGTCGAGCAGACTGCACGGGCAGGGTTTCTTTGACATCGGTGATTCCGCGCTGAACTCGCGTAACCCTTATGCCGTTAACAAACCCAGCGTTCAGACGCGCCGCTATGGAGCGAATCTGACTGGTCCGATAACCCAGAAACTGGCCTATTCTGTAGATATCGAACGGCGCCAGATCGGAGATGCGGCGGTAATTAATGCAAGAATCCTAAATTCGGCTTTAGATCCGATCAACTTCCGCCAATCGGTACTCAGTCCAAGCCAACGCACTTCTCTCAGCTTCCGATTGGACGACCAATGGAGTGCGAAGAATTCCCTGACCGCAAGATATTTGTGGTTTGACTCACAGCAGGATAACGCCGGCGTTGGCAGAATCTCCCTGCTCTCGAATGCCTATTCGTCCAGTATTGGGGAGCATGTTGTGCAGGTGTCGAATGTCACCGTCCTCAGTCCCCGAGCCGTCAATGAGTTCAGAGTCCAATACGCGAAATACGTCACAACGTTTGCCGCCGCAGATCGTACCCCAACCGTTTCGGTTCTTGATTCATTCGTGAGCGGCGGAGCTACAGTCGGGCCCTCACGCGCGCACCAGAATCGCCTCGAACTCCTGAACTACACATCTCTGTCCCTGCGAGCTCACGTTTTCAGGCTAGGAGCGAGGGTGCGAGCCACTCGTCTTGACGATGCATCTTCTGAGAATTTCAATGGCAACTTCATTTTTGCGGGAGGAGTAGCGCCTCGATTGGACGCACAAAATCAAATTGTTAAGAATTCTTCGGGCCAACCCGATTTGATCACGATCAATTCTCTCGAGCGCTATCGCCGGACCCTATTTTTCTCCCAGCAAGGCCTCTCGAATTCCGCAATTCGCCAATTAGGCGGGGGCGCTTCCCAATTTTTGCTCTCAGGCGGAAACTCGGCAGCCAGTTTGACCGAGGCTGATATCGGGCTTTTTGTTGAAGACACTTGGCGAGCCCGCTCAAACCTCACCGTCGGCATCGGACTCAGATATGAAGCGCAGACTCATTTGGGAGATTGGAGTGATTTCGCTCCGCGCGTATCGCTGGCCTGGGCACTACCAGACGGACCGGCGAAAAAGCGGAAAGTCGTGCTACGGATCGGCTCCGGTATCTTCTACGATCGATTCACTGAAAGCCTTGTCCTGCAAACTATCCGTTTCAACGGGAGCACGCAGCACCAGGTTCTCATCAACAATCCAAATTTCTTTCCAACAGTTCCCGCGCTCTCCGCTCTGGGACCACTTCAACCGATCGAAACCATCCGTCAGGCGGACCCCCGCCTCCGCGCCCCGCGCATCATCGAGAGCTCGGCAGGAATAGAATTTCAACTGCCAGGCAAGAGTGTTGCTTCATTGACCTATCGGACGACGCGCGGCATCCACCTGCTGCGATCCAGAAATACGACCGCGCCGCTTCCCTCCGCGCAGTCCTTCAACGTTGCAGCGGAACCTGCGCGCCCCATTGGAAATGTAAACACCTACGCGTATCAATCGGACGGCATTCTGAAACAAAATCAGTTCCTCGCCAAAATTGAAAGCCATTTCAGCCCAAACTTCTCTATCTTCGCGCAATATACCTACGGCCGAGCCTTTGATGACACGAATGGACCCAGTTCGTTTCCAGCCAATCAATACGACCTAAGCGCAGAATATGGGCGTTCCGCGTTCGACGTGCGCCATCGCTTTCTCTTCAGTGGAACGGCTAGGGCTCCCTTCGGTTTGGAGGTAAGCCCGTTTATCATTGTGCGTTCCGGTCTTCCATTCAATATCACTACGGGCAGGGACGCTAATGGCGACTCGCAATTCACCGATCGTCCCGCCATTGCTAGCGATCTCTCTAAACCCGGAGTGATAGTTACGCGATTCGGAGCGTTCGATCCGAACCCATCGGCCGGACAACCCATTGTTCCTCGAAACTTTGGACGCGGGTCGCCCTATTTCACTGTAAGTCTGCGGGTGAGTCGTGAGTTCAGCCTGGGCCGCCTGACCGTGCCAATTAAGGCGGAGCGCCCCTACAAACTGCGGTTATCCGTATCTGCTCGAAACCTGTTCAACACTAACAATCCTGGTCTCCCGATTGGAAACCTCGCGTCACCTCTATTCGGATTGTCGAATTCCATAGCCTACAGCTCCGGTCCCGACCGCCAAGGTGGCAATAACCGCTCCTTCGACTTTCAGGTTCTTTTTACGTTCTGAAATCAGAGCGATTGCTCTGCTTCCTATAGCGGTCATCGGCGCGAGAGGCAGATTGTCGCAAGTCGTTCCGCCTACGGCGGCACCGTGTCCCTCCCGAGTCACGCACCTCAGCGTATCTCATTGCAGCACAATGACTTAACGCGAGATAGGTGTGGCTTCTCTATTGCATTTAAGTAGACGCGGGCAAACAATCGCCGCTTGCCACTAGTAGCAAAGGCATTGCGCAATTTGTTTGGGACACACGCAGCACAGCAGCGATTCAGAGCAGCTTGGTCAGGAGAAAGAACAAACTATGCGAAGCAAATCCCCAGCGTTCGTGTTCGTTGCGGTGGGTCTGTTAACGGAAGCTTTGTCTGGAAGCGCTGTCCTAGCAGCAACTCCGCCTCCTGACGACGGCGCGCGTGCTGGCAAGACCGAACTCACTCTCTTTGCTGGCATCTCGGCTCCCGTTAGCAACGAAACCACCGGTTTTGGATTGGAGATCAAGACAGGCACCCCCATTGGCGGCCGCGCGCTCTACAACTTCAGCGATCACCATGCTGTCGAGTTCAGCATAGCCAACCCACTTTCGGTTTCGGCCAACTACGTCTACCACTTCTCTTCATTCCGCGGCAAATGGGTGCCGTATGCTACGGCTGGGATTGGCGGCGCTCGGCGCGAGATCGCTCTCAATGACAACAACCAACCTGCTCAACTAAATTCTAATTTGATGGAGACAGGTCCAGACCGCAGCCAAACCGCCTTCACCGGCAACTTTGGCGGCGGCCTGAAATATTTCTTTACGAACAAGTTTGCTCTCCGCTTCGACGTGCGTGATCAAGTCGGTAAATATAGGGGGACCTTCAGCAATGTGGCCGGTGTTCCCGGAGGAATCGTCACAGCCAGTAAAACGTTAAATGATTTGCAAATCACAGGCGGAATCGTCTTCCGCTTCGGCAAAAACTGAACAGACGAGGAGGGAATGCTAGATGCGCGAGAAATCCGACGACAACCAAAGACTGCTCATGCTGCTCGCTATTCCGATCGCCATCGAGTTTGGCCTCGCATGGACCCTCTACCTCCTGCTTTGGAAAGTGTGACGTACGCAGGACTTCGTATTAGGACGAGTTAACACCATGCACCACGTTTGAGTTGATGCACGAAATTCAGAAAGATACTCCGTACTGTCGGCATCAGCGTCCGCTCGACCCACTAGGCCCCTTTCAGCTCGACTGTGGGGGTATCCACCTTATGTTCATCAGGTGTTCTACTTATGCCAAAATGGGTACCTCACCGCCTTGCGTTCCCCTGATGACAGACTATGTTGCTACAGGTAGGCTGGGCCGCCTCTGGACGCTCTTTACCAAAGTCGTGTATTTGCCCTGAGATAGAGGAAGCCGTCCAAAACTAAGGCACTAAGGCCGTGGTGTGTCATGTCTCGGCAGGAGGGACGCATTGAGAAACGAATTCAGGTGGCAGTGCCTTTAGAGCTTTCTAGTTCGGAGGACCACGCCAGTTCGGAGAGTACGGTAACAGAAAACGTGTGCGCTCACGGTACACGCGTCTTAACACGACGAGTCAGGCAGCCTAATGAGCGAGTGATGGTGAGCTTCTTGGAGGGTGATGTACGAACCCAGGGCCGGGTCGTTTATTGTCAGCGACTGCTCGATGGGCGTTTTGGTGTTGGATTACAGCTTCAGGGAGTGGACGTGAATTTCGTTTCGACCGTTCAACGCTGGTCACAGAACCAGACGTGAAAAGGATTGCAGTTGGAGCCAGACGATGCACATAGGGCGGCTATGAGCGCGGTGCCCCAGCTCGGAAGACTGAAAAGCGTTTCAGTCAGTGAGAAAAATGAACACCTGCCGGAGAAACTGACTCCAGCTAGGTCGATCGCCGGATTTCTCCTGACGGACTTCTTGCTGAACCCCATCTCGTTCAATGCCGAGGCCATCCAGATTCTGAGTTATCCAGAGAGGCTTGCAGACCTAGCGCGCTCGGAGCTCTTCCTCGCGGAAAAGATTCGGTCGACATTGATAAGCACTCGGTCCTCAGGTGAATCACCTTTTGTCACCGAGTTTCGGTCAGGCAGGAGGCGTTATTTTTGCAGGGCCTTCGTCGTTGATTCCGGCGCCAAAGAGCCTTTTCGACCCAGCATAGCGATGCTACTCGAAAGAGGACCCTCCGGATTGATCCCGTTGTCGCGAGTTTGCCAGCAATTCAAGCTCACGCAACGAGAGCGGGAAGTGTTGGAGTATTTGCTGCAAGGCATGAGCAGCAAGCTAATCGCGAATCGGATGAACCTCAGCCCCAGCACAGTGAAGGCCTTTTTGCGGATGATCATGATCAAAACTGGTTCCTCTTCTCGCACCGCAATGGTTGGGAAAATTCTCATGACCCAACCATAGTCGTGGCTCGATCGCGGCTGCTGCAACTATTGAGCTCGTCAGGCCCATGTTCCTCGTTGCCGCAGCAAAGCTGGCAATTCTGCTTTTATAGATCCGCCGGACCCGTTTAGCCGATGATCGTGACTTCTACCGCTGAGCAGTAACTCGGCTGCACAATAATTGCCCCGCCAAGCACTGCAGGAAAAAGCTCGCACTCGGGAAATCGCTAGTCGGTCGCCACAGCTATGCGCGGCCCGCCTTCAGAACATCTGCCAGGGTGTGCGTTTACCCCGCTACTTCATCAACCGATTCCCCAACTTGTGCGAGTGCGGTGAGCCTGGAGGACTTGCACCAGCGAGAAACATGGGGTCACCCTTTACCTTGGTTATTTCCGTTGAACGAACGGACTAGTCCAATGGCCTAGTTCGTTTGGCCTAGTTCGTTCGCCTAACTCGGGCGGCTAAACCTTTTGTACGCGGGACTTTTCCCTGCACCGATTCGAGTAAGGACCGCATTGCGCCGTACTCTGGCATTAGCTACTGTGGCCGCGCGATTCACCTACAGGTGGTTGCGCGGCTTTTACGGGGGGATCTTGGAGATGGGAGTTAAGGGGCGGTAGCTTGGGCTGGGTCTGTCAGGGCCAACTGGAGATTGGTGTGGAGACGGAAAACATCCTTTATAAATGGTACGCGCTGCGGGTCAGAAGCCGACACGAGAATGCAGTTGCGAGGCATTTGGACGCCAGGGGCTTGGAATCGTTTCTGCCACTGTACAAATGCCAACGCCGTTGGTCTGATCGGTTTAAGGAAATCGATGTCCCTCTTTTTCCTGGGTACGTGTTCTGTCATTTCAACGTGGTGAATCGGCTCCCGGTTCTTACGATTCCTGGAGTGGTCCATGTGGTGGGAATAGGCAAGATTCCGGCGCCCATAGATGAAATGGAGATTGCTGCCATCCAGGTTGCCGTGAGATCCGGATTACCCAGCCAACCCTCGCCGTTCCTGCGGATCGGCCACAGGGTGAGGATTGAGCATGGTCCGCTTCGTGGCATAGAGGGGATCTTGTTGGGTTTCCGAGGGCATCAGCGTCTCGTGTTGTCTATAACACTTTTGCAGCGATCAGTCGCCGTTCAGGTTGATGAGGCTGGGGTTCAGCCCATTCCTCTGCAACACCGGGCGTCCAGTGCTCTTTTGACGTCTCAAGGTGTTTCGACGCAGCCCATTGCCTAGACCGCATTTGGCATTCCTTTGCGCGAAATCCCCTATCAATGTTTCGTACGTGGAATCTATCTCGTGACGGATTCTTTTCAGCAAGCTGTCCATAGCCTCCGGCTGAAAAGCGATCGATTTTCAGAACTACCGTAGCAACGACTAAAAAGCATGCAACTCATTGTGTTTGTCGCCGCCCTTGTAGCATCAGCAACGTTTACGCGCTGGGTCCGCAATTTTGCCGTTGCACGGGGATGGTCTTCGGTTCCCAGTTCGGACCGCCACATCCATACTCGTCCGATACCCCGGCTAGGCGGGGTCGCCATCTTCCTGGCCCTGTGGTGCATAGTATTGCTGGGCCAGTTGGCAGGGCACTTCGCCGCCCGCGAATTTGTCTTCCTGAATCTAACTCTTAAGATTCTGGGCCCGGCGACGATCATTTTCCTGCTTGGATTGGTTGACGATTTTTGGGGCGTGACCCCCTACGTAAAGTTTGCGGTGCAGGCGGGTGCAGCAGCGCTCTTGTACTGCAATGGCTTCGGAATCTCTCGCTTATCGCTTCTGGCGGGCTATCCCCATTTAGGATGGATCGTCGGACTGCCACTGACAATTGTTTGGGTTCTGTGGATCACCAATGCCTTCAATCTGATTGATGGACTTGACGGGCTCGCGGCGGGATCCGCGCTGTTCTCAACGCTGGTAAGTTGTGTAATGTCGATCTTATTCCACAATGAAGGCGTTCTTTTTCTGACCCTCGCTCTGGCTGGCGCGGTTGCCGGATTCCTTCGATATAACTTCAACCCTGCATCGATTTTCCTCGGCGATTGCGGCAGTCTGCTGATTGGGTTCCTGCTGAGCGCAATTGCCCTCGCGGGATCACAAAAAGCCCCGACGGTGGTGGCTGTGGCGATCCCCATCGTTTCTCTGGGGCTGCCGATTTTGGATGTCGCCGTCGCGGTAATCCGCCGATTCTTGAGCTGCAAACGGCTATTTGACGCTGACCGTGAGCACATTCACCACAAGCTACTGGGCCGGGGAATATCCCATAAACAAGCCGTCTTAGTGCTTTATGGAGTAAGCGCCTGCTTTGGTCTATTAAGTCTTTTCCTTCTGCACCCGGCAACTGCCGCGCCGACAACAGTTCTGATCGTGGTTGGGATAGGTGTCCTGATTGGCGTCCAGCAATTACGCTATCACGAATTCCTAGAATTGGGCCGCGTGGCCAACCGCACCCTGAATCAACGTCACGTGATCGCCAATGACATAGGCATTCGCCGGGCCGCAGATGCTTTGCAGTCATGCACGACCCGCGCACACTTTTGTCAAATATTGCAGGAGTGTCTTGCGCCGGTCGGGTTTGACGGTTTCGGTGTGTATTTATCATCAGAATTGCCGGCCGGAGTCGAGGTTTATCCTTTCAGCCATGCCGGTGGATCGAAACTTCAATTCTTTTGGGATCACTCAGTGACATCCACGGAGACGAATTGGAGTTTGAGTTTTAGCCTCTTAAAACAAGACGGAAATCGACTAGGCGGCTTCACTTTGTATCGCAAGGACACGGCATCTCCCCTTTGGATGGATCCCGATGTCTTTACGGCAACTGGATTCTCCCGTGGAGTCGCAGCCGTTGTCGAGAAAAAGCTGGATTCCTGGTTCGTTAAGAGCCACAAAGAACAGATACAGCTGCCGGCGTTCGAAACAGTCGGTACAGTGATAGCTTCAAGGGTGCATCAGCCCATGATCATTCCCACCTCTAGCTAAGGCAGCCCAAAATCAATACACCATTACGAGAAATGCAGACCGCCACCATCAAAACCCACCGGCGAAGTGCGCCTGACGTCGCCGCGTTTGCAGCCGAACTTTGTGCCGGGCTCCGCTGGTCTAGGTTGCTCTACCTGATTCGCGCGGTTAGATTGATAATGATCACAAGAGTTGTCCCTGTCGGCCTGGCAGGTTTCTTCTTAATTGTGGGCGCCGGCGCACAAATTCCCTCCTCGCCCGATGAACCGAAAGCAAAGTGCGGTAGCCAGGTTCGCTCCACTTACCTGCTGGGGCCTGATGATCAGCTAGAGATTTCCGGCCCGGAATTGAGTGACCTCGCCAACAAGCCAGTCCGCATTGACGGCGAAGGTGACATACAGGTTCCGCTAGTGGGACGCGTCCATGTGGCCGGCCTGACGGTGCAGCAGACCGAGCAACAGCTCAACAAGGCTCTGAGCACGTACATTCGTAAGCCGCAAGTTGTTGTGGGCGTTGCGGAAGTGCGCAGTCAGCCCGTTTCTATCTTAGGCGCAGTAAACACACCGGGTGTTCACCAAGTGCAGGGACACAAGACGTTACTGGAGATGCTAGCGCTCGCGGGCGGGATCCGGCCGGACGCCGGCTATAGCGTCCGTATCACCCGGCAGCTGGAGTGGGGATGCATCCCATTGCCGAACACGGAGCTCGACGCCTCGGGCCGCTTCAGCGTGGCTGAACTGAACCTGAAAAGAATCATGGAGGCCAAAAACCCCGAAGAGAACATTCAGATTTTCCCGCATGATGTCATCTCCGTTCCGAAAGCCGAAATGGTGTACGTGATCGGAGAAGTCAAGCGCTCAGGCGGATTCGTGCTGGGTGAACACGAGGTCATCTCGGTGCTGCAGGCGCTCTCGCTCGCAGAGGGCCTCAACACAACTGCTGACGCACGGCATGCCAGGATCCTGCGCCTGAAGCGCGACGCCGATCAGCGTGAAGAGCTGGCGGTTGACGTCAAAGATGTTCTCAATGGAAAGAAGGCAGACGTCGCACTTCGCGGCAACGATATTTTGTTTATCCCCGGCAGTACGGGCAAGAAGGCGGCCCTACGGGCCCTCGAAGCAGCTATTCAAACGGGAACAGGCATGGCCATCTGGCGCACGCCTTGAAGTCTTATTTGGGACACAGGATGAAAGCTTCCGACTTTCCACTCGAAAAACCTAACCGACGCTCGACCAACCTCAGCCGAAAAGCGGCGCAGCGTCCCACCGTGTACAGGTATGTCGAGCAGCCTTCGACAGATGTCGCTGGGCCGGAAAGCTACGACAGCCTCCTCGATTACTGGCGCATTTTGTTGCGCCACAGGATGACGCTGCTAAGCTTTGCTGTCGTGGGGCTGCTCGCAGCCATCATGATCAGCCTAGTGCAGACACCCATTTACCGCGTCAGGACTTCGCTCGAGATCCAAAGTACCAACTTCCTAGAAATAAAAGGCACCACTGACTCTACCGGGAGCTACGCTTCACCGGAGTCCTACGTCGAGACGCAGGTCAAGCTTCTGCAGAGCGAATCCCTGCTCGACCACGTGATCGATAAACTGAAGCTACATAAAGACCGGCCCACAACCGGGTGGGGAGTCTTCGCGGCGCGCGTGCAGCGCATTTTCGAATTGTCCAAAACCTCGCATCTCCCAGAAAGGGAGGAATTGATCCGGCAGATAGAGCGCAATCTGACTGTGCGCACCTCTGGAAATTCGCGCTTGCTAGAGGTGTTGTATGAGTCGCCGGATCCCAAGCGGGCGGCCGACTTCGCGAATACATTGGTGAGCGACTTCATCGAATTAAGCCAAGAGGAAAGGTGGAAGTCCGCCCAAGGCACGGCCGAATGGCTGACGAACCACCTGGACAAAATGAAGGCTCAGCTAGAGGCCTCGGAAGCGCAGCTCCAGGATTACGCGCGCACGTCCGGACTGTCGTTTACCTCTGAAAAGGAGAACCTAGCGGAGAGCCGGCTCAAAGAATTACAAGACGAGCTATCCAAGGCCCAGGCCGACCGCATCGCCAACCAGGCGAAATTTGAAGCTGCGAAGAGCAGGCCGGCGGATTCCTTACCAGAAGTGTTGGAAGACCCCACGATGCGTGAGTATCGCCAGAAGCTGACTGAATTGCAGCGGCAGTATGCCGAACTCAGTGCAACGCTGACTCCGGAACATTACAAAGTGCAGCGCGTGCAAGCACAGATGAACGAACTGAAATCCGAGATGCAGAACGAACGCGGCAACGTGCTGCGGCGCATCGGCAACGAATACGCAGCCGCCTTACGCCGCGAACGACTCCTGTCCGAGACCCACGCCAATCAGGAGAAAGTTGTGGCGGATCAATCGAGCAAGGCGATCCATTACGACACCCTGAAGCGCGATGTGGATTCGAACCGCCGGCTCTACGAAGTGATGCTGCAGAGGGTTAAGGAAGCCAGCTTGGCCACCGCCATGCGGGACAGCAATGTACTAGTCGTTGATCGCGCCAAACCGCCGCTGCTCCCCTATCGCCCAAGTCTGCCGATGAATTCGGCCATTGGGCTGTTCAGCGGCGTGGTGCTGGGTTTTGGATTCGTGTTATTCCGGGAACGCGTTGATCGCAGGATCATCGCGCCCGGTGACGCACAGGTCTATTTAGATTTGCCGGAGTTGGGTGTTATCCCCATGGACGAGGCCGCTGTCTCGTTGCAAATTCCTAATCACGTGCAGCCGCGTCACCCTGCGACGTCCCTTCCGTCCGAAAGCGCCCCGACGTCCTCTCTCGGAGATTGTCCCGAACTAGCAACGTGGAAGCGCAAACCTTCTTTGCTCGCTGAATGCGCCCGCACGACCCTGACTTCTATTCTTTTGCCTAGCCAGAATGGAGACGGTCCTCGGATCCTTGTCCTCACAAGTCCATGCCCGGGCGATGGAAAAACGACTGTGGCTTGTAATCTCAGTATTGCGATCGCGGAGATCGGTCGCAAGGTGCTGCTGATTGACGGCGATCTGCGCCGCCCCAGACTGCATAAGGTTTTTAGCATGGCGAACAGTGGGGGTTTAAGTGACGTGTTGTGGGCAGATACCTCGCTTGAAACTGTTCCCCTCTCACACCTCGTTCGCGAGACCGAAGTCTCCGGTCTTTGCCTGCTGCCAGCCGGCAGTTGTGGCGTAACCCCATCGAATCTCTTTTATTCTCCTCGAATGTCGAGGCTCTTGAGGCGGCTGCGGATGGAATTTGACATGATCCTGATTGACGCACCCCCGATGATCCATCTCGCTGATGCGCGCGTTCTGGGCCGCCTCGCTGACGGCGTCATTTTAGTGGTTCGCGCCGGGCAAACTACAACGGAGAGCGCGCTCTTAGCGACTCAGCGTTTCGCCGAGGACGGGACACGTGTGCTCGGCACGGTTCTAAATAGTTGGGATCCAAAGACTAGCCGAGACTACGGTTACGGAAGTTATAGCGACCACGAAGCCTACGTCGCTCAGTAAGCCAAAAAACTAACCATTGGGGTTCGCGACCTTACACCATGCTCTTTGATTCGCCCGCCTATTTTATTTTCCTGCTTCCCGTTGTGATTATCTATTGGCGCCTGAACCGCCAGCAACAGAACGTCTTTCTGCTGCTCGCGAGCTACTTTTTTTACGGTTGGTGGGACTGGCGCTTCCTTGCATTGATGATCGGCAGCACAACGATGGATTTCCTCATTGCGCAGAAAATTGCACCCGGTAGCCTGAACATGAACCGCAAGAAATGGCTCATCTTCTCGCTAGTTTTGAATTTTTCCATTCTCGGAATCTTCAAATACTTTAATTTCTTCGCAGACTCGTTTTCAGCCGCCCTAAATACGTTGGGCTTCCACAATATTCCTCTGCCTCTTATCCGTATTCTTCTCCCGCCGGGCATTTCTTTCTATACATTTCAAGAAGTCGCCTACATCGTGGATGTCTATAAGGGGAGGCTCGAGCCCGCGAAATCGTTTATCGAGTACGGCTTATTCGTCAGCCTGTTTCCGCACCTGATCGCAGGCCCAATTCAAAGACCAGGCCACCTCCTCCCTCAAGTGCAAATGGATCGTAGCTTCAACGCGGACCGGTTCTTCGATGGTCTGATGCTCATTTTTTCCGGCCTCGTGCGCAAGTGTGTGGTCGCAGACAATTGCGCTCTGCTGGCGAATGCGGCTTTTGGCGGCCAACTCGGAAAACCAAATCTCTGGGTTGTTCTGATCGGAACGTATGCGTTCGCTTGGCAAGTCTATGGAGATTTTAGCGGCTATAGCGATATCGCGCGCGGCAGCGCTCAATTGATGGGCTTCCATTTCATGGTCAACTTCCGGCAGCCGTTTCTGGCCCTCCGGCTCCAAGACTTCTGGCGGCGCTGGCACATTAGTTTGAGCACCTGGCTTCGCGACTACTTGTACATTCCTTTGGGTGGCAGTGCCGGTGGGGAATGGAAAACCTCTCTGAATCTTCTGAAGACAATGATCCTGGCTGGTCTCTGGCACGGCGCAAACTGGACGTTCGTCATCTTTGGTGCGATTCATGGCGTAGTTTTGGGTCTTGAACGTAGGCTTTTCCCGACCGCCGCGAAGGCCGCTGATACGGTTCGGCCCCGGCCTGTTGCTGAGTTCTTCTCTTTGTGGGGACAACGGATCTTAACCTTTAACATCTTTTGCCTAAGCTTGGCCTTCTTCAGGGCGACTTCACTCACTTCAGCGACACAGTTCCTGGCTGGATTATCTAATTTGGCCTGGCGCAGCGAGTATGCTTCAGCGTTGTTCATGCTGGGCATTTTCTCCATGCCTTTGTTCGTAGTGGACTTGTTGCTGGAAGCTAGCAACCAGGAATACCCGTTTGCGAACGCCTCGTACGCATTTCGCACCGGACTTGCGACCGTCGCGCTCGTCCTATTGGCACTATTTTCGGGGAACGCTTTCAATGCCTTCGTCTATTTCCGATTCTAAATCGCCTGGCCTGGTTTATGCCAAAGCCTTGGCCGGGATCTGCGCGATCTTGCTGGCCGTGATCGAGGTCTCCTCGATCTATCTGCTCAAGCATCATTCGCCTACCTATGCGCGAATTTCTCGGCAATACGACGAAGCCGTGAAGATCCACCCGGCTCGACCTGGCGAGCCCGCAAATGTGCTGATGGTAGGCAATTCCCTGCTGCTGTATGGAGTCGAACTGGATCGCTTCCAGGCGTTGACTTCCGCCAGATTGCGCATCTATCCCATTTTTCTTGAAGCTACCGGCTACTACGATTGGCTGTACGCGCTACGTGGGCTATTCCGACAGGGGGCCAGACCACAAGCGGTTGTCCTCGGTGTCGGTGTTAATTATTTTCTCGAGGAAGGTGTGCGTCAGGACTATGCTCCCATGCTTTTCTTTAGTGCCCGAGACTCGCTCGCCGTGGCTTCCGACCTGCATCTGGATCGTACGGCGACAAGCAATCTATTGCTTGCGCATTCGAGCACTTTCTGGGATACGCGCATCGCTATTCGAACGCAGATTCTTAGCCACGTGGTTCCTCACCTTGAAGATCTCTTCATGCTCGTAAATCAGACGCCGACCATTCCAGAGGGCAGGGAGTTTGAAGAGCTTGTTATTCCCCGCTTGCGGAGGATGCGGGAGTTATGCGAAGCGCACGGAGCGAAGCTAATTCTTCTGGTCCCGCCGACTCTATCGGCGGAGAGTGCCATCAGCGAGATGGCTTACGCAGCACACAAGGCAGGGGTCGACGTATCTGTGCCTATCGATCCAGCGGCCCTTTCCGCTAATTTTTACCAGCGGGACGGAATGCATCTCAATAGCCAAGGCGCAGTGGTTTTCACATCAGCGTTGGCTAAAGACCTTCCCGACAAGGTTGTGACTCACAATACGCTTGCTTCCCACCTCGTCCGATGAACTTCATCTTTAGCTGCGGAGACTGCTGACCGTGAGCACTGAAGCCCCGGGCGTATTTGCCGTGGAACAATACAAACATGCCTCTTTGCGCTCCGATTTCAGTTGGATGTTCGTCGGGAATGCGATATATGCGGGTGGCCAGTTTGCGACCCTGATGCTGCTGGCCAAGCTGGTTCGACCAGAACTGGTCGGGCAGTACGCCTTGGGTCTCGCCATCGTATATCCCGTCATGATGCTCACGAACATGCAATTGCGGGCCATTATGACCTCGGGCGCTCGGCAGCAAACCCATTTCGGCGATTACCTCAGCCTGCGCCTGCTGACTACGTCGCTGGCACTCGTAATTATCTTTGCGATCACCCAAATTCTAGGGTATCGCTGGGACCTGACAGCGGTGGTGCTGATGGTGGGTGTAGCGTACGCCATCGAAACCATCAGCGATGTGTATTATGCGCGGCTGCAATTGCACGACAAAATGGTTGAGATCTCCAAATCATTGATTGCCAGGGCACTCCTATCCGTGCTTGGACTGGCCGTCGCAACTTATGTCAGCAGAAGTCTTCTATGGGGAGTGGCCGGTGTTGTGCTAGCTCGTGCAATCGTCCTCTTCGGTTACGACATTTGCGAGCCTACCCATGGTCTGGCTAGGCAATCCAAATGGTTTCCTCGAAATGAGGCGCTGATGCCGCGTTTCAACCTGAGAGTGCAACGCGAATTACTGTGGCTCAGTCTGCCCCTTGGCATCGTAGTGCTCCTAACCTCTTTAAATTCCAACGCCCCTAACTATTTCATCAAGCATGCACTCGGGGAACGGGACCTGGGTATTTTCTCAGCAATGGGATTCATGATTTCGGTAGGAAACATGGCTGTGGTATCGCTTGGGCAGTCCGCGTTCACTCGCCTAGCCAGATCGTATGCCGACGGCAACCTTGTTGCGTTCGGCTCGCTACTTGGCAAGCTCCTCGCCTTTGGGGCAGCGCTAGGAGTGTGTGGAATGCTTATTTCCAAATTAGCAGGGCGCGAGATTCTTACGATCCTGTTCCGGGCCGAATATGCCGAGCGTGCAGACCTTCTTCCCTGGATCATGGCGGCCGGAGGCGTCCTGTTTATGGCCCAGTTTTTGGGATTTGGAATGACCGCTGCGGGCTATTACAAGTCACAAGTGATACTGAATATTCTGGCAAACCTAAGTCTTTTCGCAGCCTGCTATTGGTTCGTTGCACGCCAAGGGCTCTTGGGCGCGATCTTCGCGATGCTAATCGCCGCGATCGTGCAACTTGCTGGGAGCGCGATGGTTCTCGTCAAAAGTATGCGACTGCAAACTCATGTGTGCACCGGAAGGGCCGAAACCGCATGACGCCCCGCAGTTTCACCGGAACGAACTCCAGCCTCGCCGCCGCAGAAGACTTTTCCGGCCTGGGCAAGTTTGCGTTCGCTTCCCTTTGGCTCTTCGTGTTCGCCATTCCATGGGAAGACGCAGTCACGATCTCTAATTTTGGTACAAGCGCACGTTTGATTGGGATGCTCACTGGAGGTCTTGGCGTCTTCGCAATCCTCGAAAGAGGAAGAGTCAGACGGCCAGCTCCCGGCCACATCTTAATGGCTCTATTTGTTTTGCTGGCGGCAATAAGTTACCTGTGGAGTCTTTATCCTGAGGGAACTCTGACGCAGGTTTTCACGTACATCCAGCTCTTCATGTTGGTGTGGCTGGTTTGGGAACTCTGCCCTCGTACCCGAGAACAGACCCGGCTGATGCAGGCCTACGTGTTTGGGACCTTCGTCTCTGGGATAGACACGGTTTACCAATTTCTTTCCCACCAGGAGTCAGCATATCAACGTTATGCCGGCGCTCGGTTAGATGCCAATGACCTGGGGCTGATGATGGCCTTGAGCATCCCGGTCTCATACTATCTGCTCATCCAGAACAAAGGGCGGATCGTTTGGGTCTACAGACTGCAGCTTGTTTTGGCAGGAACGACCGTCTTGCTGACTGCCTCGAGGGGAGCCACGCTGGCAAGCCTCGTCGCCCTCGCTATCGTTCCCTTCACTCATGCGCGCTTGACGGCGCGTCAGAAAATTGCCGTCCTCTTGACAGCATCATTGCTCGTCTCCGGTGCTGTTCTCTTCGTACCCTCGACCTCATGGGAACGCCTATCCACTACGCCCAACGAATTCGCACAGGGTACCCTCACAGGACGTACGGTCATCTGGAAGGCAGGCTGGGAGCTTTTCCGTTCGCATCCTTTCGTGGGTATCGGAGCGAATGCGTTCCGGGTTATCGTCAGCCGTGTTTTGGCTGAACCGATTCGCATCGGTAGCGACATTCTGCCTCCGGCACCCCCTGCGCACAACACGTTCCTGTCGGTCCTCGTCGAGCAGGGCGTGATCGGCTTGATACTTTTTTGCACTTTGCTAAGTGTCCTGGCGCTGTCAGTGCGGGCGCTGCCTCCCTTCCCGCGGAAGCTGTGGATTGTGTGTCTGGGGGTTTGGGTAGTAGGAGTATCTAGCTTGACTTGGGAAATGCGGAAGCCGACATGGTTTTTCTTCGGCCTGTTGATGGCGCAATGCGGCAGCATAGCCCAGAGGCGACAAACTCATAGGTACGCCCCCTCTTTTGCTGGTACGTATCATCAAGGTCGTCTCCTCGTCGTGGGATCTTGACCGTAATCCGCCTGACTAGAACGCGGCTCGGGTGAGAGAAACTCCGATACGACCAACGAACGCTGACATGAACAAGATCAAGGTAGTCCATATCGTTCCGATGCTGAGCCCGGGTGGAGCCGAGCGCGTGGCGGTTCATATCGTTAGGGGATTGAGCCGTCAGCGGTATGAACCAATAGTGATTTCGTTCACGGGGCGCCTGGGATGCGACCTCGACACTTTGCTCGAGGAAGCCGGTATAGAAGTTCGATATTTGGGCAAACATTCTGGCTTCGATTACCGCGTTTACTCCAGATTGCATCCTGCTCTCAAATACTACCGACCCGACATTGTGCACACCCATCTGCACGTGCTTCGCTATGCGTTGCCATCCCTGCTGCTTCTCAAACGCACCTCGCTGTTGCACACGGTCCACAACCTCGCCGAACGCGAGATTGAACCTAGGGGGCGCTGGATTCAGCGTTACGCACTCAACCACGGAGTTGTCCCTGTAGCGGTCGCGCAAGAAGTAGCGCTAAGCCTAGAGCGACTTTACGAGATTCGACGGTGCCGCGTGATCTCGAACGGCATTCCGACGAACTGCTACGCCAATCCCCAGACGCCCCGGAGAGAGTGGCGGGCAAAGCAGGGTTTCGCCGACGAAGATGTTCTTTTTGTCTGCGTGGCACGTTTCGCGCCACAGAAAAACCACGCGCTGCTCCTGAAAGCGTTCGCCCAAGGCCCCGCTTCCCATCCGAAGGCCCATTTGGTCCTGGTCGGAGAGGGCGTCTTGCGGGAGGGACTGGAAGAACAAGCGAAGAATCTCGGGTTAACCGACCGAGTCCACTTCTTAGGGCTACGCACCGATATTCCGGACGTACTCGGCGCGATGGATGTTTTTGTGCTGAGCTCCGATTGGGAGGGCAATCCGCTCTCGATCATGGAGGCAATGGCTTCTGGTCTGTCTATCGTGAGCACCGATGCCGGTGGTGTGCCGAAACTTCTCGAGAGTGGGAAAGAGGGTTTTATTGTGGCGCGGGGAGATGTTCAGGCTCTTGCCAACTCCATGGCATCTCTCTTACGAGACCGAGAAGCTAGGCAGTCGTTTGGGAACGCAGCCGCGCAGCGCGCAAAGGAAAATTTCGACGTATCGACAATGGTCCAGGCATACGAGGAACTCTACGAGAATCTGGTCAATCACCCGCATCGCTTGAAAGCGGAGACCGTGCTTGGTCGGCAAGGCGTGTCGATACCACAAGTTTGAAGACCAATATGATCAAGGTCATGCACGTCATTACAACCCTCGGCCCAGCCGGGGCCGAAACCATGCTCTGCCGAATCGCTTCCGGGATGGACGGCACACGATTTGAAAACGAGGTTGTGTCGCTTACCGCCATTTTGGATCTGGCGGAGCGAATGCAAGAAATCGGTGTACGCGTACGCACACTCGGCATGAGAACGGGGATGCCTAACCCGTTACTGGTGATGCGTCTCGCAAAATGGATTCGCGAGTCGAAACCAGACGTTATTCACACCTGGATGTATCACGCAAACTTAGTCGGCGCTCTCGCAGCGCGCCTCGCTGGCAATGTGCCCGTGGTTTGGGGCATCCACCATAGCGCGCTCGACCCGCGCGTTGACAAGCGTCGCACCTTGCTAGTCAATCAGGCCTGTGCACTTTTATCGCGAAAATTCCCCGCTCGGATTGTATGTTGCTCAGAGGCAGCGCTGCGCATCCACAAGAAACTCAAGTACGCCTCTGAAAAACTAGAGGTTATTCCCAATGGCTTTGATCTAGAGCAAGTCAAACCCAGCCCTTCCGCCCGCGTGTCGGTACGTAAGGAACTGGGCATCCTGGGGAATGCACCTCTAATTGGAATGGCAGCCCGCTTCCATCCTCACAAGGACCATCGCAACTTCGTTCGGGCAGCCATGCTGCTATGCAAAGAAATGCCCGACGTACACTTCCTGCTGTGCGGGATCGACGTCACCTGGCAAAACTCGCAGTTGGCGGGATGGATTGAACTAGCGGGCCTACGTGAACGCTGTCATCTCTTAGGTCTGCGGCGAGATGTACCTCGCCTGTTTGCCGCAATGGATATTGCTACTACTGCTTCTCGTAGTGAAGCCTTTCCGATTGTAATCGGCGAAGCTATGGCGTGTGGAACACCGTGCGTCGTAACTGACGTGGGGGATTCGGCGATGATGGTTGATCAGACCGGCATCGTCGTCGCTCCAGGAGATCCGAACGCCTTGGCCGAAGCATGGCGAAAGCTCATAGACGCCGGACCCGAAGTAAGGGGCCGTCTCGGAATGGCAGCTAGGCAGCGCGTGGAGCAAAATTTCGCACTCCCTGCGATTGTGGATCGCTATCAGGCCATCTATGCGAGGTTGGCAGCCAAGCGATTACAGGGTGTCCCTGCCCCGAGCCTCTCGGAGTGTACCCGGTAAGCCCGTCAATCCAGAGATCTTCGGTTTGGAAATTCTGACATGGACGGTTCACCTCGATCAACCCGTACTCATTGAGTGCTCCCTACGCCTAGTGGTTTAAAGTCTGGCGCCCTCGTCGCCATCCCTCAATCCTAGGCTATCCCTTAGTAACAAAAATGACAGATTCAGTCGCCCAGGCGGCATGTGGAGGAAAAATGCGTAAGTTAAATGTTCTTCTGTTCCTATGTTTCGCAGCTCTTTTTGCTTCGACAGTTCATAGCCAGACCAATACCGGCGTGAGCAACGCTGAGTTGAATGGCAATTACGCATTCACCTTCAGAGGGAGCAACAGCAATGGAAGTGTCTCGTCTGTTTATGCCGCGGTAGGAAGATTCACGGCGGACGGAGCTGGCAATCTCACCAACGGCGAACTGGACACCAACGGCGTAGGTGCCGGAGTCGCGCTCGTGGCTCAAGCGTTCACGGGGACTTATTCGATTGGTGCCGACCATCGTGGTGTCATGACGATGAATATTGGGGGTAGCTTGGCGAGGCTCGCCTTCGCGATGACGGCCAATGGCAACGCCCAGTTTATCAAGTTCGACGCCTCAGGAGGGACAGGAACGATCGGCTCGGGGACGATGGAAAAGGTGGACACTAACGCATATAGCACGGCCAGAATAACGGGTGACTACGCGTTTGGCGCCGCCGGCTTCGATAATGCAAATAATCGCGCTGCCATCTTGGGCCGATTCACTTCGAACGGAACAGGCACTCTCACCAACCCGGTGGGGGACGTCAACGCTTATGGCACTGATTATTCGATGAACTTTACGGCGGCGAATTACACGATCTCCAACACTGCCACGGGGCGGGGCTCAATGCAGCTCACATTCACGTTTGGCGGAGCACCAGCGAATTTGAATTTCGTCTTTTACGTCGTGAATTCAGGAAAGCTGTTTGCGATGGAGAGCGACGTAGTCACGACAGCGACACCACTACTAAATGGCGTCGTGGTGCAGCAGCAAACTCCCGCGGGGGGATTCTCCAATGCCTCGCTGAACGGCAACATGGTGATTTCCCTCACTGGGCTTTCCATGTGCGGTAGTGGATCAGGCGTGCCCAAAGCGGTCGCAGGTTTACTCACCACCAACGGGAACGGCGCTCTTTCCCTAACCTATGACGAGAACTACTGCAGAGCACCCAACTCCATCACCGGTGCGCCGGGGACGTACAGTGTGGCGGGCAATGGGCGGGCGTCGATCACCATCGGAGGATACAGCCTCGTTGCTTACCTAGTGAATTTGAATCAGGTTTTCCTCTCCGTTTCGGATTCCAATGTCCTGTTTGGGTTCGGCGAGCCGCAGACAGGTTCATTCAACAATGGCGCTCTTAAGGGCACGTATGCTGGCTACGCGACCAACCCAGCGACATTCGCAGTCGGTGCCTTCTCCGGCGAATTCTCGGCGGACGGCGCCACCCCCACCGGCAATATCACTGGTACCGAAGACATCGGCGCGCCAAGCGGACCGGTTCCGGGCGCACCGTTCAAGGCCACCTACTCTGTAGTGTCATCGCCAACAAATGGCAGGGGCACTATGACGATTAGTTCCGGCACGGGCGGCAACGCTATCATCTATATGATCTCCGCCTCCAAGCTTGTCGTGCTTCCGATGAACGATCCCAATCCCGCAATCTGGGACTTCGAGCTATCTTCTGCTTCTGCTCCTGCGCCCACCTCGCTCGCATCGGTTTCACTGAACCCGGCGAGCGTTACGGGTGGGAATTCCTCTACGGGCACGGTGACATTGAGCGGACCTGCTCCGTCTGGTGGTGCACCAGTTATACTTTCCAGCAGCAACACAACGGCCGCGAGAGTTCCTTCGAGTGTGATGGTCGCTCCCGGAGCTACGAGCGCAACGTTTGCTGTCAGCACCAGTGCTGTCGCTTCGTCCACCACCGTGGTCATCTCTGGGACTTACAGCGGCGCGACCAAAACAGCCTCGCTCACGGTGACGCCAGCTCCTCCGCCCTCGTCCACTCTCACTTCGTTGACGCTGAACCCGTCGAGCGTTGTTGGCGGCGCGCAATTTTCTACGGGCACTGTAACGCTAAGCGGACCAGCCCCTGCGGGAGGCGCGCAGGTCACGCTTTCCAGCAGCAACGGCGCGGCTAGCATACCTTCCAGCGTGACCGTTCCAGCTGGAGCAAGCACCGCCACCTTCAGGGTCAATACGTCCCCAGTTCTCCTACCAACTTCCGCTAGGATCTCAGCTTCGTACAACGGTACGACTAGGACGGCGGATCTCTCTGTGCTTTAGCGGCCGGATGCACGGACTATAGGTGAGCCCCACCAGTCCAATGGAACAAGCAATCTTGCATCAGAAGTAGCCCAGCGTGCGCCGTGCAAGTTGCTGGTCTGCTCGATAGATTCAGATGACCTCAAACATCAATGGGAATTTGGCGCGGCCCCGCTTGGTTATCGCCGTGAATTCGGCAATTGCAGTTGGTTTCTTGCAAGGTCAGTTGCAGTTTTTTCAGGACAAAGGCTTCGATGTGACGGTTCTCTGTCCGGAACGACGCAAGGATGAGTGGGAGGTAGCCCGGCCGGAGGGCGTTCCGATCATCGAGGTGCCCATGGCACGAGTGATCGCTCCGCTGCAGGATCTCGTTTCACTTTGGCGCTTATGGCGCATTATGCGTATGCTTCGCCCCGCGGTTACTAATGTGGGGACTCCCAAAGCAGGGTTGCTGGGGGGCTTTGCAGCATGGCTCAACCGTGTGCCTTGCCGGTTCTACACGCTGCACGGTTTGCGGTTCGAGACTACCAAAGGATTTAGGCGGAGGCTCCTCATCTATGCCGAGCGCCTAGCTTGCCGCTTTGCCCATCGGGTTATCTGCGTCAGTCAAAGCGTCCGTGAGAGGGCGATTGCTTCCGGGCTCACAAATCGTGAGCGGACCTTTGTCTTTGGAGCTGGCAGCTGCAATGGTGTGAATGCTTCTCATTTTGCGGCCACGCCAGAAACAATGACGCGAGCGGCCGAGTTGCGACGCCAGTTGGGAATCCCTCCGCAAGCACCTGTTGCGCTGTTTGTTGGTCGCTTTACATGTGACAAAGGCGTCCCGGAGCTGATGGAAGCCTTTTCACAACTTATTCATCGATTCCCGGAACTCCGTCTACTTCTAGTAGGTTGTTTCGAGGACGGAGATCCCCTTCCCGTTACTATTCGCAGGGCCCTGGAGGCACATTCACGCGTGATTTTCGCAGGAGCTGTCCAGAACACGGCTCCTTACTACGCGATTGCTGATGTCTTAGTGCTACCAAGCCACCGGGAAGGGCTACCAACCGTAGTCCTGGAGGCACAAGCCGCGGGCAAACCCGTGGTAGGGGCATCGGCGACCGGCATAGTAGACGTCGTTTCAGATGGCGAGACCGGCCTCCTTTTTCCTGTGAGTGATGTACAAGCGCTTGCTCAGGCGATTGCAAAGCTTATCACCGACAAAGGCTTGGCCAATAAACTGGGACTCGCCGGTCAAGAACAAGTCAAACGCAAATTTCAACAACAACAAATCTGGGAAGAGCTATATCGCGCGTATTTCGCAGTTTTGCAAAGCCAAGAACCGCTAGCATCGTTGTTACCTTATACCGAGAAGAGCAGCAGTTTCATGGCGGGATCAAACGAATAGCCGCGCCAGAAATATCACGACAACAAACCCCTTTTATTCCTCCCCAGTCCTCAAAAAACAAACACTGAGGAGGCACAGTGCCGATGAACACCTACGACGAGTCTGTCAGTCGAAACGAGAAACCTGCGCATGGAACCCCTCGGCGCGCTAAGAGCCTTGTCCTAGCGGCAGCCTTGCCCGTCCTTTTGACAACCCTCATAGCATTCAATCCAAGCTCAGGCGCAGCGTTCCCTGTGTGGGTCGTGTCCGGTCTGGCGCGAGTGGGCAAGACCGACGCCGCTGGCGCCACTTCTTCCGTCAATCTGTCCAGCGCACGTGGCGAAACCGTGGACACACAGGTTATCGTGCAGGCCCCGCCCGGTGGCTTGAGCAACGTGAACTTAAGCGCTTCCGCGCTCTCCGGTCCTGCTGGCGCGACCATCCCGACGTCCAGCGTTACGATGTACCGCGAGTACTACATCACCGTGACAGGGACCGCGAATTACGGTGACGGCAGCAACCCACCGCTAGGTTCGGGTACCTATCCCGAGCCGCTTATTCCCTTCAGCGATCCCGAGACCGGAGCGCCGCTATGCGGAACAGCGGCCACGTTAAAGGCCTGTAATGCCACTATTAGCGCGGGACAGAATCAACCGTACTGGATTGAGATTTCTGTGCCCCGCGGCTCGACGAACAGTCCCTCGGGAACTTATACCGGCACCATCTCCATCACCGCCGATCAGGGCACTGTAACCATCCCGGTTACGCTGACGGTGTGGAACTTTGAGCTTCCCGTGCAACCCTCGGAACTTTCCCTCTGGACCCTCTGGCCTCCGGCAGCTGGGAATACCATAACCACCTTGGGGCAGGCCCTGATGCGCAACAAAGTTATGGGCTGGGTCGATGTACCCGACAACGCCTCCGCTGATATAACCAATTTCGGCCTTAATCGCTCGGGGTTAAACGGCTTTTATCTAATAAGGATTCAGTGCGACGGTTCCTTTAGCAACATCCCTTCGACAAGTCAGATCAACGCTGCTGCGGCCAATTTCCCGGCAGGCCTGGGTCTGGACTTCTACCTCGCGGACGAATTGATTGGCTGCTCCGGCGCTTATAGCGCCCTCAAAACCATGGGATTGAACGCTCATGCCGCCAATCGCAGCGTCAAAACCATGATGACC
>DATBYP010000265.1:0-21687 GCA_036513675.1 Candidatus Acidiferrum sp. | reverse complement strand
GGAGCAATCGTCCGCAGGCGCGTCATCCCGTGTGGCGTTCCCACGTCATGCCGTGGGTGCGCTGAAGCTGACTTTGGGCGCTTCCCGCTCGGTAGGCGCGGAGACTTCGAAGAATTCGCGGGGCTTGAATCCCAGCATGTTCGCGAAGATATTCGACGGGAACTGCTGAATCTTAGTGTTCAGGTCGCGAACCACGGCGTTGTAATAGCGCCGCGCGTTCTGGACGGTGTCCTCGATCTGGGTGAGCGAAGCCTGCAGCGACGTGAAACTCTCGATAGCGCGAAGCTGCGGATACGCTTCCGAAAGCGCAAACAAGCTCTTCAAGGCGCCGGAAAGCATGTTCTCCGCTTGCGCCTTGTCGCCGGGGGTGGTCGCGCTCATGGCGCGATTGCGCGCGTTGATCACCGCTTCCAGCGTACCTTTCTCGTGGCCGGCGTAGCCTTTGACCGTTTCCACCAGGTTCGGAATCAGGTCGTAACGTCGCTTGAGTTGCACATCGATGTCCGCCCAGGCGTTGTCGCAAGTGACCTTCAGGCGCACCAGGCTGTTATACATCCCGATCAAAAAGATAATGATCAAGACCAGCGCGATCAAAATTATCAAGCCAATCATTGGCGAACCTCACGCGGGAAGGAGTACGTGCAAAGTGCCGGTACGCCCAATATACGTGCCTGTGCGGACGACTGTAAAGAAGCGCGGCGCTCTTTTGTGTGTCGGGGATACTACCGCTCAGTTGTTACCTCTGGCGTATAGTTGAGTATTGGTTTATGCTGCGCCCTGCGTTTCGCTCCCCTCTCTATGCTCTTCAAAACGCTCAGCGCTTCTGTGTATGGCATCGACGCTTACTTAGTCGAAGTAGAGGTGGATGTCGGCTCGGCGCGCATGACGGACTTCAACGTCGTGGGCCTGCCGGATAATGCCGTCAAAGAGAGCCGCGAGCGCATCAAGTCCGCGCTGAGGAATTGTGGCTTCGAGTTTCCCCATGGGCAGGGCGTCACAATTAATCTGGCGCCCGCCGATGTCCGCAAAGAAGGCTCCGCTTTCGATTTGCCGATGGCCCTGGGCCTGACCGGGTGCATGGGTCAGTTTTTTGGCAAAGTACTTGACAAGTGCATGTTCCTGGGCGAGCTCTCGCTGGATGGCAGCGTGCGTCCCGTTCGAGGCGCGCTTTCGGCGGCGCTCGCAGCCCGCGAGGTCGGTCTGAAGTCAGTCGCTGTTCCGGAAGCGAACGCTCGCGAGGCTGCCGTTGTGGAAGGTGTGGATGTCTTCGGGCTTAAGTCATTGCCCCAAGCGGTGGATCTGGTGAATTCGCCGGAATCGTTTCAGCCGGTGCGGGTCGATGCGCACCAGTTGCTCACCGAAGCGGCACAGTACGCGGTCGACTTGCGTGACGTGCACGGCCAACAGGCTGCGAAACGGGCTCTGGAGGTCGCTTGCGCTGGCGGTCATAACATTTTGTTCATCGGACCACCGGGAGCGGGCAAAACTATGCTCGCCAAGCGCATCCCAACAATATTGCCGCCCATGTCCCTTGACGAGGCCATCGAGACGACGCGCATTCACAGCGTCGCGGGAGTTCTGGAGGATGCTCGCGGATTGGTGGGCACTCGGCCGTTTCGCTCGCCGCACCACACCATCAGCGATGCTGGGCTCATCGGCGGTGGGGCTGTGCCGAGGCCAGGGGAAGTCTCCCTGGGCCACAATGGCGTACTGTTCCTGGATGAATTGCCGGAGTTTCAGCGCAATGTACTGGAGGTGATGCGGCAGCCGCTCGAGGACGGCTCCGTGACGATAGCGCGCGCCGCGGTTTCCGTGACGTTTCCTTCGCGCTTCATGCTGGCTGCTGCGATGAACCCTTGTCCTTGCGGGTATTTCGGAGATCCTACACGCGAATGCCACTGCACTCCGCCGATGATTCAACGATACGTCTCCAAGATTTCCGGTCCGCTTCTCGATCGCATCGATATTCATATCGAGGTGCCCGCCGTGAAGTATAAAGAGCTGCGGGCGCCCTCCTCTTCCGAGGATTCCGCGGCGGTTCGGCAAAGAGTGATTAACGGGCGCAACCGGCAGACCGAGCGATATCGCTCCGACAAGAAAACGTACTCGAATGCGCAGATGATGCCAAAGATGATTCGCAAATATTGCGCCATTACGCCAGAGGGAGAAAAATTGCTGGAGAACGCCATCACCCGGCTGGGACTCTCCGCGCGAGCGCACGACCGTATTCTGAAGGTGGCGCGCACGATTGCGGATCTGGATGCCGCGGAAAACATCGAGCCTCGGCATCTCAGCGAAGCGATTCAGTACCGCACGCTGGACCGCTCGTATTGGGCGTAGCAGTGGCTCCGGGAAACTGCCGATATTCCTCAAGGGAAAAACGGAGTTCTACAGGAAACACGGCGCTGCCCTCGGGCGGCTGCTCCATTGACTCGGTTTCCAAACGTATGTTACCCATAAGGCGCCCGGAACTGGGCCAAATTGGGCGCTGGTGACGCCCCCGCATGTCTGAAGACTCCAAACATCTTGAAGTTACTTTGGAGACGCAGGTCGAGAGTGTCAATCTCGCCGAGGAAATGTGTCTGCGCGTGGCGGAAGCGGCAGGATTCGGCGAGGATGACTGCTATCGCATCGGGATGTCGGTGCGCGAAGGGGTCATCAATGCCTTTCATTACGGCAACGAGGAGCGCCCCGAAAAAAAGATCCATCTGGCGCTAGACCTCACCCCTGAGAAGATGGTTATTCACGTTTTGGACGAGGGGAGAGGTTTCGACCTCGGCAGCGTGCCCGATCCTCTGGCAGAGGAAAACCTGCTGAGCACCTCCGGCCGAGGCATATTTCTTATGCGCGCCTTCATGGATGAATTTAAGGTCATCCCCGGCCGCACGGGCGGTGCGGAAATTATCATGTCCAAGAAACTGCCGCCGCCTGGGAGCCCCGGAACCAACGGCACGAGCCATGGCGCGGCGCCGAAACAGGAATCTTGAGCCCAACCTAAATGGCACTACGAGCCACGTATCGTGAAGCTGCGGGAGTGACCGTCGTCGATATCGGCGGGCGAATCACACTGGGCGAAGGTAGCGCGCTCTTGCGAAAGACTATCCGCGAGTTGCTGGAAGATCAGCGCACGCTGATCCTGCTGAATTTAGCCGACGTGGACTACATCGACAGTTCCGGCATAGGCGAACTCGTTAGTGCCTATACCGGAGTGAAAAATCGCGGCGGAAGCCTGAAGCTCCTGCACCTGACGAAAAAAGTGCACGATCTTCTGCAACTGACAAAGCTGTTCACCGTGTTCGAAGTCTATTCCGACGAGACTATCGCGCTGCGCAGCTACCGCTAGCGTTCGTCAAATCTCTGCACCTCTCGTCTCTTCCGCCCGCTTGTTCGTTCTCTTCCCCGCTCGTCAGCGAGCCCAAGGTGCGGCAGAATCAGGATATGGGAACCAGGTCTGATACCGTCTGGGTGGAATCCCGCGCGAAGGAGCTGGGTTTTGATCTCTGCGGCGTTGTGTCCGCTGCGGCGTTCCCCGAGCTGGAGCACACAGAAGAGTGGCTGGCGCGCGGATTCGCTGGCGAGATGAAATATCTATCCGATCCCCGCCGGCGCAATGCACAGGGTGCGTTCCCGGGCATTCGCAGCGTGATCGTCTGCGCGCTAAACTACAACACAAACGTGCCTAAATCGACCGACGTCCCGCATCTGCCCAAAGACAATGAACCCCGGGGATGGATTTCACGGTACGCGTGGGGCGACGATTACCACCAAGTGCTGAAAGAAAGGTTGGACGAATTAATGGCAGCTCTGCGGCAACATTTTGCCGAACCTTTCGAAGCTCGTGTTTACGCCGACACAGGACCTCTGCAAGAACGCGTCTTCGCGAAATATGCGGGCCTCGGCTGGCTCGGCAAAAATACGCTTCTTCTGAATCAGCGCCTGGGTTCGTGGATCTTTTTAGGAGCGATTCTCACCACCCTGGACCTCGCGCCAACGTTGGAAGATGGTGCCCTGCCTCCGCCAGATCTGTGCGGAAGCTGCCGCCGGTGTATCGATGCATGTCCCACGCAAGCGTTCGTGGAGCCCTACGTTATGGATGCGCGCCGCTGCATTTCCTATCTCACTATCGAGCTTCGCGGCGCAATTCCCGACCAACTGCGCGAGCCCGTCGGCAGCCATGTGTTCGGCTGCGACATTTGCCAGGACGTTTGTCCCTGGAACCGCCGCGCGCCTGCAACTCCGCGAGAGGAATTCGGACCGAGGTCCTTTTCCTCTGCACTCGAAACTGCGCCGCCGGAGAACGTCGAAACTTCTGAGCATTCCCGCCAGCACGACCAGCAGTACCCGATCGACGCGATGGAGGAATCACTTTTTCTGCCTCGGCTGGAATGGCTGGCTGCGATGGACGAAATGGAATTCCGCCGGATTTTCCGCGGCAGCGCCATCAAGCGCACCAAGTGGCGCGGCCTCGTTCGCAACGCTTGCACTGCGTTGGGAAATTCCGATCTCCACCGTGGTACACCCGCACACCAAAGGATCAGCGAATTGTTGCAGCGGCTTTCCGCCTCCCCAGACGCCGTCATCGCGGAATCCGCCTTTTGGGCACTCTCGCGCATCCAATGAGGGGCGAATGGAGACTCGCCTACAACTTTGAGTTTGTGCTCCAACGAGCGGAGATTACCCCGATCCACGGCGTAGCGGTATAATCCCTACGCCCTCTGACTCGCGTGAGCGCGTCTGGAGGTTGCCATCAAGCGCCGCAAGTTTATCGCTGGCACTGGCATAGTTGGCGTAGGACTAATGGGAGCAGGCGGGGCAGTGCCAGGCCTTTTGCTCGCTAAAACCAGAAACCTCAATTCAAATTCACAAACGGAGGAAAAACCCGTGGCATTCACAGTGCCCCCGCTACCCTACCCATTCGACGCTCTAGAACCGCACATTGACGCCAAGACCATGGAGATCCACCATGACAAGCACCATGGCGCTTACGTCACAAATCTCAACAAAGCTCTCGAGGGCCATCCGGACTTGCAATCCAAGTCCATCGATGACCTGATGACGAATCTTGATGCGATCCCCGAAAATATCCGGATGGCCGTACGCAACAATGGCGGCGGCCACTGGAACCACTCGCTCTTCTGGACGCAATTGAAAAAGGGTGGGGGTGGCGAGCCTAAGGGCGATCTTGCCGCGGCGATCAAATCCACGTTCGGCTCGTTTGCAGAGTTTCAGACGAAATTCGTCGCCGCGGGCGTGGGCCGCTTCGGCTCCGGATGGGCCTGGCTGCTCGTGAAAGATGGAAAGCTGGCGATTGATTCCACAGCAAACCAGGACACGCCCTATTTGTTGAAGGCCAAAGCGGTGCTGGGACTGGACGTCTGGGAGCATGCCTACTATCTGAAATATCAGAATCGCCGGCCTGACTACATTGCTGCGTGGTGGAACGTCGTAAATTGGGACTCCGCGGCCGAGCAGTACGCGGCAGCCCGCAAATAGTCCTTGCGTTGAAAAATGAAAAGGCCCGGACCGCAACGCGGTTCGGGCCTTTTCTGTGCGTGGCACTTAGAGAGAAATTTAAGCCAGCAGTTGCCGCTTCGTCAGCGCAATGGGACCTATGTTGCGCGCAACTTGGCTGTAGGTGTGTGGAGGAGGAATCGAGGCGCGAGTCTCGCGCGCGGCAACGGGCGGCTGCGCCACCGTCATCGGCACCGCTGTATGGCGCGCCGCTTCCCGGACCAACTCCATTCGGCCCCGCACGCGGAACTTGGCAAGCAGCGAAGACACGTGAAATTTTACCGTTCGCTCGGAAAGATTCAGCGAAGCGGCGATTTCCTTATTGGCCAGACTGCGCATTACGCCGCCAAGCACTTCTTCTTCACGGCGCGTCAGCTTTACCGAGCTTCCCACCGAGTGTCCCGCTTGCAGCAACTGCTCGGCTTTTTCGGTCAGCCCCTCAAGTGAGTCCGGAGCCGCCTGCACCATCACCACGTAGTCTTTCGGAGATTGGCCGCGAACCAGGCAATGCATCGCCAGGAGGCCAGCGGCCTGCTCAACGGGGAATTGCCCATCCGAACCGGCCTCCACATGAAAGTGGGAAACGCCAGTGTTCTTTTCATAGAAAAAATAAAGTTCGCGGGGAAGACTCGCTTGAGAGACATTCAAATGCGTTGTTTCACTCCTGCGGATTACTTTCACATGCACCCCTCATGCAGCCTCGAATGGAACCGAGACCTGAGATTTTATTTTGATTCGCCTCTGTACGAGGCATGGTTCCACTGCATTAAGCAAGCGGCGGGCAAGGAGCCAAGGTCTTGGGGCTGAGGACGGTCAAATCCCCGCAGAACTGGCAGTGCTTGGGCGCGAGAAGGAGCCCCTCGTCACTTCGCTTGCGACGCAGGATGAAGCGCAATTAGGGTGCAAACCTTGCGGTAAATTTGAATCGGTACAAATCCCTACAATATCAGTACTTACGTACTAGAAACGCTTGGTGCAAAGGCGGATTTGCCGGTAGGAATTTCACGGTTCGCGAAATTTTTCCCCCGTAGGGGGCTTTTGTTCCATAGGCTTACACCGCGTTAATACAGTGGGGCAGAACACTCCACATGCTGTGGAAAACTCTCCCCCCTTGCAAACGTCAGTACCGATTCGGGAACCGCGGAGCAATCCGCTTAATAGACCAGTATCCGTGTTTGCTGCGGCGAAATCAGCTCGTACGTTACACCGCGCCAGCGAATTTTCCTGGTGAATAAGGACATCACAAAATTGAGCAGGAATAGATAAGGTATAAAAACGCCCAGCACAATGTACATCCATGCTTGGCCGCCGATTTGCACGCGCGACGGTTGCAGAATGTCGGTCGCCGCCACGACGCGAAGCCCGCCGCGAATGGCCGCCAGCAGCATCGGTACAAACGTCAGGAGTGCCAGGTGAAACGCAGGAAGCGTCGCAAAGAGATTGGTCAGCGTGACTCCCAGACCGACCGGCAGGGTCAAACAATATAGGAAATGCGTAGCGGCACCCCACGCCCAGTTCTTCGTCGAGTAGACCTTGGTGATCAAGACTTGCCGGTTGGTGAATTCAAACAGGCTCTGGAAGTCAACGTCCACGTGAGCGGGGGTGAGGCACTCCGGCACGAAAACAATGGAGCGCCCAGCGTGGTGCAACGCGCGCGTCATCGAATAGTCGTCGCTCACCGAGTGGTGCCACTCGTCGAATACGCGAATTTCGTCGAATACACTCCGGCGGATGGCGGTTCCTCCGCCCCAGCAGAAATTTTTGCCTTTCTCGCTCAGCATCGTCACGATCGAAGCATTCCACACTGCCAGCAGCGCACTAGCTAGATCATGGCCGTTCGGAATCAGCCAGCGCATCGTAGTCGCTGCGCCGGCTTGTTTGTCATTCAGCGGCGCAACCAAGCGACGCAGCCAGAATTTTCCCGGCCGGCCATCCGAATCTGCAAAAACCAAGACCTCAAACTCAGCCGGCAACTGCTCGATGGCCACACGCAGATTGTTGACCTTTTCTCCGCAGGCTTGCGGCAGGTCCGCAATAATCACGTGTGCGGGCGGCTTGGAATGCTCCGCCACGCGTTTGACCGTGGCGTAGGCGGGATCGGACGCAGACGCGAGGACAAAGAAAATTTCGTAGTTCCGGTAATCGAACTCGGTCAGCGCGATGAGATTGCGTTCCAGTCCTGGTTCCATGCCTTTACACGGGCACAGCACCGCGGCGCGGGGCGCGTTAAAGCCCGGATCGCCTTGCATCCTGCGACGCACATACGCCACCCAGCGCAATCCATCCCGCACCAGGTACACACCCACCGCTATCTGAAGAATGGCCAGGTAGTAGAACAGAGTTTCCACGTTGCATCCGAGCCTAGCAGAACCATTTATATCCCGCAGCGTTGCGTGAACAGGTAGAATCGCACCGGTAAACACCCGTTAAGGAGAGTGGCTATGAATCGCGTGGACACCTCGATGGTCACCACGGCCAACGAAATCGCCGGATACCGTATCGTCAAGAATTTTGGCATCGTGCGTGGAATTATTGTCAGGTCGCGCAGCGTGATCGGAAACCTGGGCGCCGCGCTGCAGACCATCATCGGCGGCAACATCACCATCCTGACGAATCTCTGCGAGAGAACCCGCGAAGATGCTTACGAGCTGCTGCTGCAGCACGCCGCCCAGCACGGCGCCAATGCCGTGGTCGCGATGCGCTATGACGCAACCGAAGTGATGCAGGGCGTAACCGAGGTCCTCGCTTACGGCACGGCCGTGCAAGTGGAGCGCGTCTCGTGAGTGCGTGACACTTTGCCCGATTTCGCTACTTGCCAAGCTGGCCCCAGAGTGATCGGACCAGTCTAGCTCGCCTCGTTGACGGTGATACAATCGCCGCTGTTTATCCGCTGCGTCTTGCTCCAGGCGAAATATCAGACGCGAGGCGATATTGCCCGGCCTGGCTTGTGTGGACTCGCGCAACTAAGTGACGTGCGCTGGATTGTGATCATTCGCCCCAAGGCGGCGGGAGTTTCTCGGCTACTTAAGCGATGACACGACCTGCTCGGTTAATTCCTCGAGGGTTGTCAGTGCGCGGCTCGCTGCCACGCGCGCTTTCTCGAGAAAAGAGGAATCCAGCAGGAACGCACAGCGATCTACGAACGGATGATTCGCTGCTTCAAACGGTTTGCGCTTTCGTCCCGAAGCGCTGCGGGCGATGAGCTCTTGATAAATCTGGAAATCCCTCTGAAAATCGAGCGCATCGCCCGCGCTCCATTTCTGGTGGCGAGCCAGTGCCCCCAAGTAGTTCCGGCGGTATGCCGTCGCGTCCTTCTTCAACATCGGCCGAGGCTTAAATTTCGCTGTTGGTTGGAAGTCGCTGGTGATTACTTCCATCGCATGCACGCTTGCGGCGATTAGCGCCTCTCTCTGCAACAACGTAAGCAAATCGCGATACAGCGCGGCATGTACTTGCAGGCCGTGACGTCCATGTTCCACTACGTAGGAATCGACGAACCGCGGCACGATGCGTTCGCGTTGCAGCGCGTCCGTCAATCGACCTGCTAGCTCAACCGCGGCATCCGCTGCTGATTGTTTTGCCGGACTCATCAAGCCTCATGGTAGCAGGAGTTTTTGTGAGTAGGGGCGAAGCACGCGGCCTGACCACTAAGATGTACTGGCCGCACTAAAGCTGTGACAAAAGAAAAGGCCCGGCTTTCGCCAGGCCTTTTTCCATTTAGATTGTTGTGTTGGACGCAGTCTGCTGGGCCGCTGTGTCTAGTGGATTGCGCGAGGCACTTCGACCCGCTTGCCCTTGGGCTCGGGGGGCACGATGGCCGATGCCACCGGCTCCTTCTCCAGAGCGTGCTCTAGCACCTCATCAAGCGTCCGCACGTAGATGATCTTCATGTCGCCGAGAATTTCCGGCGTGAGATCCGCCACGGCGTTCGGCTCATTGTCCGCGGGCAGCAGCACTTCCTTGATGCCTGCGCGCTTGGCGCCAAGCACCTTTTCTTTCACTCCGCCGATCGGTAACACCACGCCGGAAAGCGTCATCTCTCCGGTCATGGCTACTCCCTCGCGCACCGCCCGCCCGCTGAGCAAGCTGACCAGCGCCGTTACCATCGCCGCCCCCGCCGAAGGGCCATCCTTCGGCACGGCGCCGGACGGGACGTGGATGTGGATGTCCTGCTTGCGGAAGAAGTCTGGATCGATGCCATAGCGTTCGCCGTTGGCTCGCGTCCACGTCAACGCCGCAGTCATAGACTCCTGCATAACTTCGCCGAGGTGCCCGGTCATGGTGAACTGCTTCCCACCGCGCATGCGCGTGGCTTCGATGAAGATGATGTCGCCGCCCACAGGCGTCCACACCAGCCCCACTGCAACTCCCGGCCTCTTGACCCGCTCCGCAACTTCCTTTTCCGTGCGGAACTTCGGCACGCCCAGGAATTCGCGGACGACTTCCGGAGTTACCACCATCTTTTCCGGTTTGCCTTCGGCAATGCGCCGTGCCTGCTTGCGCGTAATCGTTGCGATCTCGCGCTCCAGGTTGCGGACACCCGCTTCGCGGGTGAAGCTGTGGATGATCTCCCGGAGCCCTTCGTCGGTGAACTCCAGTTGCTCGCCCACCTTCAAGCCGTGCTCCGAAGCCTGCTTCGGGATCAGGTACTTGTGCGCAATATGCAGCTTCTCTTCTCCCGTGTAGCCAGGCAGTTCGATGATCTCCATGCGGTCACGCAGCGGCTCAGGGATGGGATCCATCCAGTTCGCCGTCGCAATGAACAGCACTTTCGAGAGATCGAACGGCACATCCAGATAATGATCGCGGAACGCGTTGTTCTGCTCCGGATCGAGCACTTCCATCAGCGCCGAAGATGGGTCGCCACGAAAATCGCGTCCGAGCTTGTCGACTTCGTCCAGCATCATCACGGGATCGTTCATCTCCGCGCGCTTAATGCCCTGAATAACTTGTCCAGGGAGGGCACCGATGTACGTCCGGCGGTGTCCGCGGATTTCCGCTTCATCGTGCATGCCGCCCAGTGCGATGCGCACGAACTTGCGGCCGAGCGAACGCGCAATGGACTTGCCCAGCGAGGTTTTGCCCACACCTGGGGGCCCGATAAAGCACAGGATCGGTCCCTTCATGCCCGGCTGCAATTTCTTGACGGCCAGGTAATCCAGGATGCGTTCCTTGACCTTTTCCAGGTCATAGTGATCCTCGTTGAGGATCGTCTGCGCTTTGGTGATGTCGATTTCTTCGTGACCGGAGGATTTGCTCCAGGGCAGCGAAGTCATCCATTCCAGATACGTCCGCGAAACCATGTACTCCGCGGAGGCAGGGGTCATCTTCGCCAGCCGCTTCAGCTCACGCTCGGATTCCTTTTTGGCCTCCGCGGGCATGTTTGCGTCTTCGACCTTTTTGCGAAGTTCGTCGATCTCCTGCATGGAGTCGTCGGACTCGCCCAATTCCTTCTGTATTGCCTTCATCTGCTCGCGAAGGAGGTATTCCCGCTGGTTTTGGCTAACCTGCTCCTGCACTTGCTCGTGAATTTTCGAGCGCAGCTCGAGCACTTCGAGCTCTTTGGAGAGCTCGCGGATCAGGGCTTCCAGGCGTTTGCGCACGTTAGGCGTCTCAATGAGTTCTTGTCGCACCAGCGTGGAAAGCGATGGCAGCGTTCCGGCGATGAAGTCCGCCAAGCGGCCTGGATCGTCGATGTTCAGCGCTACCGACTGCAAGTCATCGGAAAGCTGCGGTGAGTGGCCTACAACGTCGCGGAACAGTTCCTGCGCGTTCCGTTGCAAAGCCTCAAGTTCGGCATCAACTTCACCGATAATGTCCGGCTGCGGCTCGACCCGAGCACGCATGAACGGTCGGAGGGTAATCAGCTCGATGACTTGCACGCGCTGCAGCCCTTCCAAGAATACGACCACGTTGCCATTCGGCATTTTTACGGTCTTATGTACTTTGGCCACGGTCCCGACCTTGTGCAGGTCCGCGGCAGCGGGATCCTCTATGCGTGGGTCGAGCTGAGCGACCACCGCCAATAGCTTTTCGTCCCCCTCTAGTGAATTGACCAGCGCCAGAGAGCTTTCCCGTCCGACCGTGAGCGGCAGCACCGCGCCGGGAAACAGCACCGTGTCCCGCACTGGCAGAACCGGTAAAACGTCTGGCACCGAGAATTTTTTCTCAGCCATGATGTCCTCAAATCTTAAGCGCGAAATCGAAGAACCAGCGCGCTTGAGTGGTTAGATGCGCCGGGATAGTAAAGGGTGCTAGGCTTATAATTTCGAATAGCACAAAATCTTAGTGTAACAAGCTAAGATTGTAGCTCGTCCTACGTTCCTGCGCAATATTTCTTGTAAGCCTCCAGTATTCAATTAGATGCAACGATGTTTTCAACGACTCCGGGGCCAAGCATCATCTCCTGACCGCCTGGCGCTTCGTTCTTTCAAAACTATGCTTGACGTATTCCTTGGCCTCATCCTTCGTCTTGAGTTGCCCTTCCAACTGAGCGTCCTCTACCGCACGCAGCATTTCGCTGAAAACCGGCCCCGGCTGGTAACCCATTTCGAGGAGATCCTCCCCGGTCAGCAAACGAGCCGGTCGAATCTGTTCCGGCGGGGTCTCCGCCAATGTGCGGGTCACAAAACCGTACGACTCTAGCCGACGGTGGCTAGAAAGGCAGTCTAGCCGATGCAGCTCCAAATGCTCTTCGAAACGCGGCAGCCGGACAAAACGCTTCAGCGTAGAAGCCCGCATCTGTTCGACGTCCTTAAACCTCATGTGGTTGTCGACTAACGCCACAATCTGTTCCGCATCTTCGTTCGAGAAGCGCAAGCGTCGGGTAATGTCCTGAGCCATTCTTACGCCAACATCCACATGCCCGTCAAAACGGATGCGATCCCCGGTTTCCGCAGCGGACCTGAATGTTGCCGGCTTGCCCACGTCGTGCAAAAGAACGCCCCAGGCAAGCGTCGGCGACGTTCCGGCGGGCAGCTGCTCGAGCATTAGCCGCGTGTGGATCCATACATCGCCCTCCGGATGAAATTGCGGCGGTTGCTCGACGCCCTTCATAGCCGCGATTTCCGGCAACACCTCGGCAAGAAGGCCGGTCTCGTCCAGAAGCTCGAACCCACGCCGGGCCGCGCCTTCTGTTAGCAGCTTCGTAAGTTCATCGCGCACGCGTTCCGCCGAGACCTGCGTGATCTCGCGAGCATGCCGCCGCATGGCATCGAACGTTGCGGGCTCAATCGTGAACCCAAAACGAGCGGCAAAGCGCACCGCGCGCAGCAAGCGGAGCTTGTCCTCCTGAAAGCGGCGATACGGTTCGCCGATGGCGCGGATAATCCCAGCGCGCAGATCAGCCTGTCCATCGACGAAATCAAGCACTTCGCCGGTGTCGTTCCGCATCAGCAGCCCGTTGATCGTGAAATCGCGCCGCTGCACGTCCTCCTTCGGAGTGCGCGCGAACACCACCGCGTCCGGGTGCCGTCCATCGGAGTAGCCGGCATCGGCGCGAAACGTCGCCACTTCTACCTTTAGTCCGTCTCGCGGCACCACAATCACGCCGAATTGCGCGCCAACAGCCACGTTGTCCGGGAACAGCGCCATAACCTCATCGGGAGTGGCATCCGTCGCGACGTCGTAGTCCGCCGGCTCACGTCCAAGCAAAAGATCGCGCACACAGCCGCCCACCAGCAGCGCCTCATTCCCGGCGCTGCGCAGAACCTCGCAAATCGAATTGGCCAGCTCCCACGGTGTCATCCTCTTGATTATGCGACGCGCGAGGCGCCGTAGCCACAAGAAGCGTTGGTCTGGCGACAGTGGTATTCTTTGGTGTCGGGTCGGAACTTGTCCGATGAGAACTGGGGTGAGCTCGGCTACATGAGGGTAAGGATGCTCCGCACCAAATACTCTGCGGCAATACGCGTTAGATTTGCGGCCTTTATCTGCTGCTTAGTCGTGCTCCTTGGCACGGCAGCAGTCGCGGCGCACTCACGGAGTTCACGGACTATGTCCGTGCCAACGGCGCCGCATTTCGCAATCGCGGACTTTGACGGCGACAATCAGCCGGATTTCGCAACAGTCCAGATTGGGCAGAACGGGCGAGGTGAGGGCCGGTATTCGATAGGATTTCAGCTTAGCACCGGCTCGCGGCAATCCATTGTGGTTGCTGCCCCGGTCGGCGGCCTTCAGATCACCTCGCGCGACGTCAATGGTGATAATACCCTTGACGTCATAGTTACAACCGAGTGGTCGCATAAGCCTGTGGCCGTTCTCTTGAACGATGGGCACGGGAACTTTACGCTGAGCGGCAATACTCAACTTGCGGAATACGCATACAACATTCAAGAACTCTCGGCGCAGCCGCAAATCAAGGATGCTGCGGCTCTTTTACCCTCCAGGAACATTTCTCGCGCGCAAGCACAGAATCTGCGATTCCCAGCTCCAACGGAACTTGGTCGAACGCCGGTTTCACACCTTACCAGTCGTCTGCCACGATTTCTGAATTCTCGCGGTCTTGGTCGGGCTCCTCCCAGTGCGGCAATTTCCGTTTGAAATTGCGGCACAGCTGACATAAGACCGCGTCCCGTCCTGACCTCTCTCCCGGACTTTGCGGGACGCGTTCCGCAAACAACTATCTTGACTGAACTTATTGCCGTCGTGTCATCAGCGGCGCTGGTGTTCCTTTCCCAGGTCATGACAATGACGATGGAGGCCCGATGAAATTGTTCTTCCAGCGTTTGTGTGCAGGGCTGAGTGTGAGCACCGTGCTGGCGACGACTGCTTTCGCCCAGAATCCGCTCACCTGGCAACAGATTCGCGAGAAGTTTGAAGCCGCAAATCCTACTCTGCGCGCGGGACAGATTGGGGTTGACGAGTCCCGAGCAGCAGAGATTACGGCGTACTTGCGTCCCAATCCTCAATTCACTTTCACTGCAGACGGGCTTCAGCTGACCCCCGACGCAGGGCATTGGCGGCCCTTGGCCGGCCTCGTGAAATCGCCCGGCGTGAGCCAGTTGATCGAGCGGCAGCACAAGCGCGAGTTGCGCAGGGACAGTGCTAGGCAAGCCACGGCCGTCGCAACGTCGCAACTTGCCGACCAGGAGAGAAATCTCTTGTTCAATCTGCGCCAGGCCTTCATTCAGACGCTTCAGGGAAAAGCCGTTTTGGGGCTGGCGAAAGAAAATCTGTCCTATTACGACCATCTACTCGCCGTCAATCGTGACCGTTACAAGGCCGGTGCGATAGCTCAGGTGGACTTGGATCGGCTCGAATTACAGCGCGTCCAGTACGAATCGGATTTGAGGGCCGCCGAGGTCAATCTGCGCACCGCGAAAATTCAGCTACTTGCCCTCTTGAACGATCGCACTCCGGTCGGGCAATTTGACGTCACCGGTCCGTTCGATTTCTCAGCGCCAGCCGCCCCATTGGACGAGTTTCGCAAGGTCGCGCTCGATACCCGGCCGGATCTGAAGGCTGCCATGCAGTCGGTGGAGAAAGCCAAAGTAGATAATCGCCTCGCTTGGGCCAACGGCAGCACGGACCCCGTCGTTGCCTCCTGGTACTCGCGCAATCCGTCGTTCAACAATCCGTTTGACCTCAATACCCTCGGTGCGAGTATCTCCATTCCCATCCGCCTGTTCGACCGCAACCAGGGCGAAAAGCTCCGCACGCACCTGGATATCGACCGCAACGGCAAGTTGATGCAAGCGACGCGCGCACAAGTCTTCAGCGACGTGGACTCCGCATACGCCACCTTGACCAGCACGGTCACACTGCTGGAGCCATATAAGGACCGCTATCTGCAGCAGGCTTCGCGCATCCGCGACACCATTTCCTTTTCTTACGAACACGGCGCCGCCTCTCTCCTGGATTTTCTGAATGCCCAGGCTGATTACAGAGGTGTTCAGCTTAGCTACTTGAACCTGGTGGGTTCGTACTTGGAGGCAGCAAACCAGTTGAATCTAGCGGTCGGACGCGAGGCCATCCAATGAGGCGCTCTGCCCTTTCAAAAACGGTGCTGTCACCCGCTCTCGCGGTGCTACTCGCTGGTTGCGGCGGCAGCAAAGCGGATCCGAAAGCGGAAGCGCCCCCGCCCGTCACCGTTGAGCGTGAGCAGGACGCCAACCTCGTAACAGTCGAACATCCCGAGCGGTTCCCGCTCGTTATGGCGGTCGAGTACATTTCGACGTCCCAACTAGTCACGACCGGAGCAATCAGTCCTGACGTCTCCCGAACCGTTCCGGTTATTTCGCTCGCGGCTGGCCGCGTGGTGGGAGTTTATGCCCGGCTGGGCGACACCGTGACGAAAGGGCAGCTCTTGTTGCGAGTTCAGAGCGCGGATATATCCGCGGCTTTTTCGGACTATCGAAAGGCCTTGGCTGACGAACAGCTGGCGCGCACGCAGTTAGAGCGCTCCAGGCTGCTGTATGACAAGGGCGCGATTTCCTTGAACGATTTACAAGTCACGCAGGACTCGGCGGAGAAGGCCAAGGTTGACGTCGAGAATACGACGGAACGGCTCCGCGTGCTTGGCGGCAATCTCGAGCATCCCGCGGCAGTGGTAGATATTCGCGCGCCTGCATCGGGAGTGATTACGGATCAGCAAGTGACGAATGCTGGCGGAGTTGCGGGACTGTCTTCGCCAAATCCCTTCACCATTGCGGACTTGTCGAACGTCTGGATTCTTTGCGACGTGTACGAAAACGACCTCGCCAACGTGCATGTGGGCGAGATGGCGGAAATCCGGCTAAACGCGTATCCGGATAAGGTTTTTTCAGGGCGGATCAGCAATGTAGCACCAGTGCTCGATCCGGCTCTTCGCACCGCCAAGGTTCGCGTCGAGGTCCACAATCCGGGCCTCATGCGCATCGGCATGTTCGTGACCGCTACCTTCCACGGACAGAGAAAGGAATTACGAGCCTCCGTGCCTGCTTCCGCGATTTTACATCTGCATGATCGCGATTGGGTCTACGTGACTGCGGGAGTGAAGAGATTCCGTCGCGTGGAGGTCGTCGCTGGCCGGATATTGCCGGACAAAACGCAAGAAGTCATTTCGGGGATAAAGCCCGGCCAGCAAGTCGTTGCCAATGCGCTGGTATTGCAGAACACGGTGGAGCAATAGACCCGGTGGGAACCCTGGTTATCTGAGGACGAGATGATTCGCGGGCTAATCGATTACGCGCTGAACAATCGCTTCATCGTGCTGGCGCTGGCGTTGTTACTGCTCATTTGGGGGGCGGTGTCCTTTCATTTCCTTCCTGTGGAAGCTTACCCCGATGTGGCGAATAACTATGTGCAGATCATCACTCAGTGGCCGGGTCGTGCTGCCGAAGAGGTCGAGCAGCAAGTCACGATCCCCATTGAAATCCAGATGAACGGAATTCCGCATTTGGCGCACCTTCGGTCGGTTTCGCTTTTTGGGCTTTCCAGCGTGATGCTGATTTTTGATGACGACTCGGAAAACGACTGGAACCGGCAAAAGGTGTTGGAAAGGCTTTCGCAAGTTACCTTGCCCAACAATTTACAGCCGCAGATGGGTACGGACTGGAGTCCGGTTGGACAGATCTATTGGTACACGCTAAAAAGTACGAATCCGAAATACGACTTGATGGAATTGAAATCTATTGAGGACTGGACGCTCGAGAAGCAGTTTAAGTCCGTCCCGAACGTTGTTGATGTCGTGAGTTTCGGCGGCACCACTCGCGAGTATCAGGTTCGACTGGATCCGACTAAATTGATCGCCTACGGGCTCAGCCTCGCTCAGGTCGAGCAACAGCTTGCGAACAACAATACCAATGCAGGGGGCAGCTTCGTAGAGGCAGGGCTGCAGCAGATTAACGTCCGGGCTTTGGGACTATTCACCAGCCTACGCGATATCGAGCAAACGGTGATGAAAACTCAGAATGGCACGGCCATTCGCGTCGCCGACATTGCGAAGGTTACTCAGGCACCGAAAATTCGGCTGGGTCAGATCGGTAAGGCCATTCATCGCGCCGATGGAGCCATTCTCGATAACGAGGATGTAGTCGAAGGGATTGTGTTGTTACGTAAAGGCGCCAATGCGGACGAGGCGCTCGTTGCTATTCACAAGAAGGTTCAGGAACTGAATGAGCAAATTCTTCCACCTGGGGTGAAGATTGTTCCCTTTCTCGACCGCAGCGAGCTCGTACATCTCACAACGCACACGGTCTTGCACAATTTGACCGAGGGCGTTCTGCTCGTCTCCATCATTTTGTTTTTCTTCTTGGGCAGTTTTCGCGGGGCGATTATCGTCGCGCTGACGATTCCCTTTTCGCTGCTGTTCGCCGCGATCTGCCTTGATTTGAGCAAAATTCCAGCCAACCTGCTGTCCCTCGGCGCGCTCGATTTTGGCATGGTCGTTGATGGCACCGTGGTTATCATCGAGAACATCGTCCGGCACTTCAATCTTTCCTCTAGCGTTCAAAAGAACTCCTGGGAACGAATACGCGACGCAGTAGGCGAGGTTCTGCGGCCGGTCTTTTGCGCGCGAGCCATAATCATTGCTGCATATCTGCCAATCTTTACGCTGCAGAGCGTGGAGGGCCGGCTGTTTAAGCCCATGGCATGGACAGTTTGTTTCGCGCTGCTCGGTGCGCTCGTTTTTTCAATTGCCATCGCACCGGTTCTTGCCCTTCTTCAGTTTCGCCGTGGCGCGCGGGAATGGCGCAATCCGGTTATGGAGTTTCTTAGAGCGCGATACCGGCTAGCGGTGAGATGGGCGATCGAGCACCGGCTCGTGACGGTAGGAACGGGAGCGTTCGCGCTGGTATTAGCCATCGTTCTAACAGTTAGCGGCGTAATCGGCTCGGAGTTTTTGCCGCACCTGGATGAAGGGGCAATCTGGGCGCGCGGCACACTCGCGCCGAGCACGGGTCCCACTGAAGGTACTCGCGTCATGAACCAGGCGCGATTAATCCTCTCTTCGTTTCCGGAGGTCAAGCAAGTCGTTTCGCAGGTCGGGCGGCCTGACGACGGAACGGACACGACCGGATTCTTCAATACGGAATATTTCGTGGACTTGAAGCCGAAAGGGCAATGGCGAGCCGTTTTTAATGAAGAGAAAGACGAGCTCATTGCTGCGATGGATCGCGAGCTCAATAAGATTCCTGGTGTTCTGTGGAATTTTTCGCAGCCGATAGCAGACAACATGGAGGAAGCGGTCAGCGGTGTAAAGGGAGAGCTGGCCGTCAAAATGTATGGAGATGATCTGCGGGTTCTCGAGGAGAAAGCGGATGAGGTGGTCGACCTCATGCGCCACATCGCGGGAATAGAAGACCTTGGATTATTTCGCGTGTTAGGACAGCCCAATCTGAATATCACGGTGGACCGCCAGCAAGCAGCAAGGCACGCCATAAATGTGTCGGACCTGCAAGATGCGGTGGAGACGGCCGTCGGCGGAAAAGCCGTCAGCCAAGTCCTGCAGGGGGAACAACGCTACGACTTGGTCGTGCGTTATCAAGCGCCCTATCGGGAAACGAAAGACGCGATCGAGAACATACGTCTGCTGTCGCCCACCGGAGAACGCGTTTCGCTTGCACAGCTAGCCAAAGGTGAGGTGCGGGACGGCGCTTCCGAAATCTATCGCGAAGCGAACTCCCGCTACGTGGCAATCAAATATAGCGTGCGCGGGCGCGACTTGGGCAGCGCGGTGGAAGAGGCCATGAAGCTCGTGGGCGACAGAGTCCAACTGCCGACCGGCTATCACATCGACTGGGCCGGTGAATATGAAAGCCAGAAACGCTCCCAAAAGCGGCTGATGTTTGTTCTTCCGATTACGATCCTGGTGATCTTCGTGATCTTGTACACCATGTTTTCCTCGGCGAAGTGGGCGGGGCTAATCCTGGCGAACGTGGCCATTGCGCCGATCGGCGGTTTGCTCGCGTTGCTCGTCACCGGGACGCACCTCAGCGTTTCATCGGGCGTGGGATTTTTGGCGTTGTTTGGTGTTTCGGTGGAAACCGGCGTGATCATGCTCGAATACATCAACCAACTACGCGCTCGTGGGCACTCCATAGAGGATGCCGCCGTCGATGGTGCCGTACTGCGCCTTCGTCCCATTATGATGACCATGCTAGTGGCGACGTTGGGCCTCCTCCCTGCCGCACTTTCGCGCGGAATTGGATCGGACTCGCAGCGCCCGTTCGCGATTGTTATCGTCGGTGGTCTGATTGGTGCGCTGCTCATTAGCATCTTTCTGCTCCCCGCCCTCTACGTGTGGATCGCTAGAGACACCGACAGGCTGCCTAAACCTGAGGCGGAATTTGAAGAGAGCGCATGAGGCAAGACGATCGGTACTTACGTTATGCTGAAAATATGACGCCGATACGCAATGGCGCCACCCAGAATCGCGATGAAGGCCTCTGCTCCGATTGCACTCATGCGCGTCGCATCGAATCCGATCGTGGCTCGGTTTTCATCCTGTGCCAGTTCTCGGCCATTGATCCGAGTTTTCAAAAGTATCCCCGTCTACCGATGCTCTCTTGCAGTGCGTATTCGCCGATGAACGCGCCCCCGCGTACTTCCGGATCCTAGCCTTCTTCCCTATACAAGTATGTCAACAGATGGTAATCTCTGCGCGCGTGGTTCATCCGTCCCGGCGAGGTTGGCGCATGGCGTCCCGCTCGCAGTTCCTATTCCTATTTTCGTTCATGGTGTGTTTTTGCAGTCCGTCTACGCGCGCCGACACGCTCAAAATCACCAGCAGCCCCCCGGGCGCCACTGTCGAAATCAACGGTGTAGCCGTAGGAAAAACGCCCTACGAAGACGAAGTACCTGGGGGCTACTTCCACAAGACCAAGACCGCCTTGGGCCGCCGACTGCAGCACTCGATGATCGCGCGCATCAGCCTTGCCGGCTACACAACAAAAGAAATTCAGATGACCGAAGGTCCGATGAATTGGGTTTCCCTAAAGGGCCACAATCACGGCGAGTATTGGCTTCTCAAACTGGCTCATTTCCACGCGGACCTCGATCCGATCTCCAAAGTGTTTACAGGCAACATTGTCGCCGACGTTTCGGAAACCGCGGACACCCCGGGGCGTGTCGAGCTTGAGCCAGAGCCGGCCTTGGAGGACGTAATCGCCCGCGCCAAGCCGGCCGTGGTTCGTCTAAAAGGGCTGAGCAAATCCGGCAGCGGCTTCTTCGTGACCGAAAAGGGCGTAATCGCCACAAACGCGCATCTCGTGCGCGGCGAAGGTTCCTTGCTCGCAATCCTTGCCAATGGTGAACAAACCACCGCGAAAATAATTCACCTTGATCCGGACCGCGACATCGCCTTGCTAAAGGTTGAAGGCAACGACTTCCCGTCCTTGGCCTTGGCTGCTGCCAGCAAGGTGCGCCAAGGACAGACCGTAATCGCGGTAGGAAATCCGGGCGGGGGAATGCCCTTCACGGTCACGAAAGGAATCGTCAGCGCTGTCGGAAAATTCCCTGCCGCAGGACCCGGACTGTGGATTCAAACGGACGCCGCCATCAATCCTGGAAACAGCGGCGGTCCCCTTCTAAATACCGATGGGGAAGTAATCGGTATTAACACCCTGAAGCTTGAACGCCGGAGCGTTAGCGGCATCGGATTCGCGCTCAGTGCCTCGGACCTCCTAGAAGTCCTACGCAAATTTTATCCCGCTCTCGAACCAGAGTAGCTCTACGATTGCCCTCCCGAATCCCCTGTGCTAGCATCCGCCTCGTGTGAGCCCCACCAAGGGGTAAGCACCACTCGAGAGCGGACCAGGGGATTTAGCTAACTCTTCGTCCTTCTTCGCAGGACCCAGGGAAAGTGCCGCGCTCTCAAACCCCAGCACCACAAGCCAGGCGCAGGCCCGCGCCTCTACTGTGCTCGGCGGACCTCGCCCAATGGAGGTCTGTATGAAGAGCTATTCCACCAAGGACATTCGCAACGTTGGCATTGTAGGCCACGGCGGCACCGGAAAGACGCAACTGGTGTCGTCGTTGTTGTACACCGCGGGCATGACGCAGCGGTGGGGAAAAGTTGCGGAAGGCAGCACCACCACGGATTGGGACGAAGAAGAAATCGCCCGAAAAATTTCGATTCAGACCGGACTCGCCTACGCCGAATGGCCCTGCACGCTTTGTGAGGGCAGCAACGTCAAGATTAATTTCCTCGATCTCCCCGGCTATTCCACCTTCATCACCGAGACAAAGGCTTCC
>DATBYP010000264.1:0-12258 GCA_036513675.1 Candidatus Acidiferrum sp. | reverse complement strand
GCCGTGGCCACCACGCGATCCTTAAAGGAAAGCGAGGGGAAGCACACCGCATCGTTCTTGATAAAGAGGTTCTTCACTCCCCAGCGTGCCGCCAGCTTGTTGGAAGCGACCAGCGGCGTACCTCCGACGTCCCCGCGAGCTGCAGAACTATCGTGCAGCGGCAAGAATTCGGCATAGCGCCACATGTTGAACGCACGGCCAGCCAGGCTTTCGCGCCGCACCGTTTTCTTCAGGGAATCATAGTCAAAGGAAACTTCGAGAGGAGAGAAGCAGTCTTCGCAGAACGAACGTGGAGAATTGCCCCAAGCCTTGCCACACTCTTTACATCGCAGTTCATAGAGATCGGACATGTGCTGCCTTCCAGATGGCACGAAGACGCCGACTGCACGCTTTCGGGCCGTAGTCGTATGTGGTGTTAGGGCAGCAGGGAGGGAGAAATGAAAAACCCTCCTTGCCAAAGTGCTTGGAGGGTCTCAGAAACTTTCTGGGAACTCTTCTAGCTCTTTAGCAGTTTTTTACGTGGAGCAAGTTGCCCTAAATCGCCACGTGTCGCCGCAACCGCGGCTGCTTCCTTTATCCTTGAAAATGAACGAGATGTCAAGACCAAAGGTGCGCGTGCAAAATTTAGGCCAACATATTGGCACTTTGCTGCGTCAAATGGTATGTGACATGAATGTTTCATCCGGTTGGCGAAATCCACAACGCGCCACCGTGCCCCGGCCCTCCGACCAGTGATGCTCATAGCGCATCGGCAGAGGCAAACAATTGGAATGGGAACCGCGATAGTATACTGTAGGTCGCGCCGGCAAGCTGATTAGGTATAGATATAGGAGTAGGAAAAAATGGGTCAGCAGGTAAAAGAATTGTTTGATTGGGCGCGTCGACGCAAGATTCTGGCTTCTCTTTTTGTTGCGTTGACGCTGACCGTGGGCATCTTGATTGGTTCCGTGGTTTCCGGGCGCGTTTCGGCGATGAAGACGCTCTCTTTCGCCGGTACCAACGCCGCCAAGCTGGCGGTGCCGGATCCCATTCCCTCCGCAGCTTCGTTTTCAGGAATCGTGAGCCGCGTCGAGCCGGCTGTGGTTAACATCGCCACGACGCAAGTGCTGGAGCGCAAGAGCGCCAAGAAGCGCCGCCCGCAGCAGCAGTTTGATCAAGACGATCCGATGCAAGACTTTTTCGACCGCTTCTTTGACGGTCGCCAGGACGGCCCGCCACAAGCGGAGCGCAGCCTTGGTTCCGGCGTCATTGTCGATAAGCGTGGCTACATTCTCACCAACAATCACGTTGTCGAGCAGGCCACCAAGATTCAAGTACAGTTGGACGGCAACCCGCAGAAGTACACCGCAAAAGTTGTGGGTGTGGATGAGGACACCGATCTTGCAGTAATCAAGATTGAAGCCAACAAGGAGCTGCCGGTCGCGAAACTCGGCAACTCCGATGGCGTGCAAGTCGGCGATTGGGTGCTGGCCATTGGCAGCCCCTTTGGATTGCAAGCGACCGTTACGGCCGGCATCGTCAGTGCTAAGGACCGCTCCGGCATCGGCGGGGCAGGGCACCAGTTCCAGAGATTTTTGCAGACGGATGCGGCCATTAACCCTGGCAACTCCGGCGGCCCCCTGGTCGATCTGGCCGGAGAAGTGGTGGGCATCAACACCGCCATCATCACTGGGAGCCGCGGTTATGAGGGTGTCGGATTCGCGCTGCCTTCGACTACCGCCATCAACGTCTATAACCAGATTATTTCGCAGGGGCGCGTAACCCGCGGCTCCATCGGCGTGAGCTTCCAGGAAGAACTGGGCACCAACGCCATCACATTGAAGGAATTGGGCGCGCCGTATGGTGTGGTCATCATGAACGTCGAGCCGGGCAGCCCGGCGGAAAAGGCCGGACTGAAGGGCGGCGACGTCATTACCAGCGTGAACGGCGCTCCGGTGAAAAACGGCAACGACCTCGTCAACCCGATTGCAGCGGCGCCCATTGGAAGCAAAGTGAAGCTGAACTTCGTGCGTGACCGTTCGCAAAAGGAAACCACCGCAGTGGTCGAGGACCGCACACGCGTGTTCCCGACGCAAGCCGGCCGACTGAACGGTCAGCAAGGCGAATCCGCGCCAGCCGAGTTCGGACTGCGCGTGGATAGCCTTACGCCGGAACGCGCTTCGCGCGTCGGTATGGAAGGCCAGCATGGTGTGCTGGTCACCGATGTCGACCCGGCGAGCTTTGCGGACGACCTCAACTTTGCTCGCGGCGACGTGATCACCGAGATCAACCGCGAGCCAATCAACTCCCTGGACGATTACAAGAAGGCAGTCGCCAAGCTAAAGCCTGGAACCAACGTAGTCTTCAAGGTTCTGCGCCGCGGCGATGCCGACCGCACCTTTACGGTGTTCTTGCCTGGTGTCGTACCAGCGGAAAACCAACAATAGTTCTATTGTCCAATCGCAGGGTTCGCGGTATAGATGTCCTCGCGATAGGGAATAGTCGAGGCTGAATGAGACTTCGGACGTCGATTACCGCGGGCTTGGCGCTGCTCCTGACAGCAGGGGCAGCATCGTCCACCCCGTCCGCGCCAGCGAAGGCGGCCGGGAAGGCCACCCGCAGTCCGGCTAAGTCCTCGGCTTCCGCGGGCAGCAAGTCTCGCGTGAAGAAGTCCAGCAAACATTCCAAGCGGCGGGAGCGCGGGCAGAAAGTTCCGGCTCCCGAACGCATTTCCGAAATTCAGCAGGCTCTCGCTAAGGACGGCTCATTCAGTGGCACGCCTAACGGCAAGTGGGACGACTCCACCATTGCTGCGATGAGGAAATTTCAGACCGGCCACGGGCTGAATCCTTCGGGGAAGCTCGACGCTCCGACCCTGCAAAAATTAGGACTGGGTTCCCAGACCGCCGGCGTAGCCGCGCCCATGCCGCCGATCGCCTCATCCTCGATAGCTACCAGGCCCGGACAAACCGCCCAACGTCGCCAGTAAGCTTTTTACTCTGTCGCCTATCATTTGTACTCCAAGCGATTTCACACCTGAGAAACCCTGATCCGCAAACCTCGTTTGCATTCCGTTGAAAACTGAATTAGAACGCTGTACGAGCGCGCGTGTGTTGTGCGCGCGGGGGACGGTTCTCATGCGTCTGTTTCGGATCGCGATAACGGTGTTGCTCACGCTGGTGTCAACGCGAGTTTTGGCCCAGGAGAAGTCCGGCGACAAGAACATCAAGGCCATGCGCTTCGGAAAGCTATGGGATGGAAAAGGCAAAGTCTGGACGAATGCAATCGTCATCGTTGACAGCGGCAAGATTCGCACCGTAACGACGGATACTTCCGCTATTCCGGCCGGCGCCGACACGATTGACCTCTCGAAATACACCGGACTGCCAGGCCTGATCGACGCACACACGCACATGACGTTTTACTCCGAAGAGACGCCCGGCATTCCGCTACTCAAGCAAATGGCCAATCCCGTTCCCGCTGTCGAGGTTTTCCTGGCTCGAAAAGGAGCGTTGCGTACGCTGGAGGCCGGCGTAACAACCGTTCGTGATCTTGGCTCCGACCAGTACATGGACATCGCCATGCGTGACCTCATCAATCGCGGCGAAATGATCGGCCCGCGCATGTTTGTCTGCGGCTATGGTCTATACATCACGGCAACTCCGTTTCGCAAAGAGGGAACACCGCCGGTGGGAGGCATCGCGGATGGCGTGCCAGAAGTTCTGCGCGTTGTGCGTCAGCAAATTGCAGCCGGCGCTGACGTAATTAAGATGTACGGTTCGACGGGCACCGACGATGACGTGACCGGCTTCGAGACCTACACGTTTGAGGAAATGAAGGCCGCCGTCGACATGGCGCACCAGTTCGGCAAAAAAATCGCCATCCATTCCTACGGCCCCGATGGCGCGCGCGACGCTGTGCGTGCCGGTGCGGATTCCGTCGAGCACGCCACGGATATGGATGACGCCACCATTCGCGAAATGGCGAAGCGAGGCACCTTTTACGTGCCGACAATCGATCACAACCGCTACTACCTCGATAACGGCGACAAAATCGGCTACGCGCCCGGATACAAAGAGCGATTGCAGGCTTTCATCCCGCGCAATCTCGAGACCGCGCGTAAAGCCCACAAAGCCGGCGTGAAGTTCGCCATGGGCTCGGACGCGATTTACACCATGTTCGGCGAGAACACGCGCGAGCTCGGCTGGTTCGTGAAAGCTGGTATGACGCCGGAGCAAGCCCTGCGCACCGCGACCACAAATGGCGCTGAATTATTAGCTAAAGAAAAAGAGCTTGGCGCGGTCGCTCCAGGCTATCTCGCCGATCTAGTCGCAGTAGAAGGCGATCCGCTCGCTGACATAAACGTCGTGCTGAACGATGTAAAGTGGGTCATGAAGGACGGCGCCGTCGTCGTGGATCGCAGGAACGCCCCACCAAAATAAGCTTGTGGCAGTCGTCCGAGGAGAACCCCCATGGGAATCACCCTCTCAAGGGAGATAAGGCAACTCATCGATCGCCCCAATTTTGGCCACCTCGCGACTCTAATGCCAGACGGCTCGCCGCATAGCGCGCCGGTTTGGATCGCACGCGAAGGCGACCTTGTGTTCATTTGCACGGAGGCCACCTCCGTGAAGGGCAAAAATACGGAGCGCGATCCTCGTATCGCACTCTCGATTGTCGACTTTCATGATCTTTACACGGAAGTTCAGATGCGCGGCCGCATTGTGGAACGTCGGCCCGACGCCAGTTGAAGTATTACGATCTGATGTCGCAAAAATATATAGGCAAGCCCTGGCCCTACCGAAACGAAAAGGCTCCCATCGTTCTGGTGATTGAAATCAGCAAGGCGAAATACTCCAAACAGCCCTTCGAGCACACGCTACGCTCGCGATAGCGGCGCAGCACCTGGTTTGACGCGTCTCCAGCGCGACGGTACAATTTTGAAGTAATTTCCGCGCTCCAACCCGCTGAGGACAGTTCAAGCGCAGCGTTCCAGGAGGCAGTATGGCCACGGCAGCCGCACCACGCGTTTACAAGAATTTTATCAACGGCGAATGGGTGGATTCGCGCAGCGGCAGCGCCTATGAAAACCGCAATCCGGCCAACACCGATGAATTAATCGGCATGTTCGTCGCTTCGACCGCTGAAGATGTCGATCTAGCGGTCGACGCGGCAAATCTCGCTTACAAGAAATGGCGCCTGGTGCCGGCGCCTAAACGCGCTGAAATTCTCTTTCGTGCCGCTGAGCTGCTGCTCCAGCACAAAGAACAGTTCTCCAAAGACATGACGCGCGAGATGGGCAAAGTCCTCACCGAGGCGCGCGGAGACGTCCAGGAAGCCATCGACATGACCTACTACATGGCCGGTGAAGGGCGTCGTTTGTTCGGGCAAACCACCCCGTCCGAGCTACCCGACAAGTTTGCCATGAGCGTGCGGCAATCCATCGGCTCCTGCGGCCTGATTACCCCCTGGAATTTTCCGATGGCCATCCCGTCGTGGAAGATCATGCCCGCCCTGATCAGCGGTAACACCGTCGTGCTCAAGCCGGCGGAAGACACGCCTCTATCCTCGTACAATCTGGTGCAAATCCTAACCGAAGCCGGAGTTCCCGCTGGTGTGGTGAATTTGGTAAGCGGCAACGGGCCCAACGCAGGCGCGCCGCTCGCCGAGCATCTGGACGTCCCGGTGATCAGCTTCACCGGGTCGACAGCGGTAGGGCGTCTGATCGCCGAAGCCTGCGCGCCCGAATTCAAGCATTGCAGCCTCGAGATGGGCGGCAAGAACATCATCCTTGTGATGGAAGATGCCAACCTCGACCTGGCTGTGGACGGCGCAATTTGGGGCGGCTTCGGCACCACCGGTCAGCGCTGCACAGCCGCCAGCCGCATCGCGGTACACAAGTCGGTCTATAACGAATTTACTTCGCGCTTCGTCGCGCGCGCCAAAAAGCTGAAAGTAGGCGATGGCCTCGACCCGGGCGTTGACATGGGTCCATGCATCAACGAGCAGCAACTCAAGACTGTGATGGACTACGTGCAAATCGGGCAGACGGAAGGCGCGAAGCTCCTCACCGGCGGCCACCGCTTGACCGACGGTCCCTACGCGAAGGGCTGGTTCCACGAGCCGACCGTGTTCGGCGACTGCAATCCGCGGATGCGCATCGCGCAGGAGGAAATTTTCGGCCCCGTAGTTTCAGTAATTCCGATCTCCAATTTCGAGGAAGCAATAGAGGTCGCCAACGGCGTGCCCTACGGGCTCTCTGCCTCGATCTACACACGCAACGTGAATCGCGCATTTCACGCCATCCGCGACTTGTTCACCGGCATCGTCTACGTCAACGCCCCGACCATCGGCGCGGAAACGCATTTGCCCTTCGGCGGTACCAAGAAAACCGGCAACGGCCACCGCGAAGCCGCCATCGCCGCCATCGACTTCTACACCGAGTGGAAAACCCTCTACATCGACTACTCGGACAAGCTCCAGCGCGCCCAAATTGACAACGCGGAGTAAGTCGCGGAAAACTGAGCCTCACTGTGGGCAGAGTTGGTCCAGGCCGGCGCCCAACGCGCCCCCAGCGGACATTGACGCTACTTGACAGCATTTCTACAATAATAATGAGCACGAGGGAGTAGAGTAGTGCTATGAGGACTGCTGCGCTCCAGGAACGCCGTAACCGCCAAATCTTGGCGGATATCGTCCGCACGTACATCGAAAGCGGCGAACCCGTTTCGTCCCGGGCAATCTCCGCCCGCTTTGAGGAAACGCTCAGCACCGCCACTATCCGCAACATAATGGTGGACTTAGAGGACGGAGGCTTCCTCTACCAGCCGCATACTTCTGCCGGCCGCGTTCCCACGGCCGCGGCCTATAGGTTTTTCGCCCAAGAGATCGCCTCCCAAGCCACCATCAGCGCGGTCGACAAGGACTGGATTCGCCGCGAAATGGGCGATCCGACCAGCGCCGCGGAAATCACCGAGCGCGCTGGGCACGTTTTGGCGGAAGTCTCTAACGGCCTGGGAATCATCGTATCTCCACCGATGGGCAAGACCGTGCTCGAGCATGCGCGCATGTGGCTCTTGCCCGACGGACGAGTCGTCGTGGTGTTGATTTCGCCGGGCGGCAACACCCGCGACAAAGTGCTGCGCCCAAGCCGCCGCTTCTCGCAAGCGGAGCTTGACGCCACCGCGGAATTCCTGAATAGCCACTATTCCGGCTGGACGCTGGAGGCGATTCGCGAGGATTTGTTGCAGAAGCTGGCCAATGAGCGGGAGCGTTACGAAGGCATCGTGCAGAGCGCGCTGACGCTATGCGATCCGTCCGTTTTCGGTGATGATCTCTCGCGTCAGGTGCACGTGGAAGGTACGGCCCAAATGGTTGGCGCTGTCGATTTCACCAGCCAGCAGCAGTTACGTGATTTGCTCGAAGCTATCGAGGAGAAGCATCGCCTCGTGACGGTGCTTAACGCGTGTATCGAAACTCCCGAGCCGGTGTACGTACAGATTGGCGTGAAGGAAATTTCCGAGCGCGGCGAAAATCTCGCGCTCATCAGCGCGCCCTACATGAGAAACGACCTCGTGCAGGGTTCGCTGGGCGTTCTCGGCCCAACGCGCATGCACTACGAACGCGCCATGACCGCGGTCGCCTACGTGGCCCAGCTCTTCAGCGAAGCGCTGAGCAAAATTTAGTTTATTCCCGGCAGAAAAGAGGCACACCGTGCTGGACAAGGACTTTAAGATCGATTCTAGTGACTCTGGCGAACTCGAACAAACTCCAGAGGCCAAGAGCGTGGCCGCTGATTCAGCGGCCGCAGACGCCGAAGTCGCCAGGTTGGCCGGCGATTTGCAAGATCTTCGGCAAACGCTGCTGCGCCGCCAGGCCGACTTTGAAAATTATCGCAAGCGCATCGAGAAGGAACGCGCCGAAGATTCTAAACGTACCACCGCGCGCGTCATCGAAGCTCTGATACCCATCGTCGACGGTTTCGAACACGCGCTTGCCGCTCACCGCGAACCGGCGTACGACAATTACCGCAAAGGTTTCGAGCTGATTTACAAGCAGCTCATCGATAATCTCGCCAAACTCGGCGTGGAGCGCATCGAGCCGGTCGGTCAGCGCTTCGATCCGCATCTTCATCAAGCGGTCGAGCGCACGGAGACCGATGACGCCGAGGACGGCACAATCCTCCAGGTTTATCAACCCGGATACGTCTTTCACGGGCGTGTCCTGCGCCCGGCGATGGTGCGTGTAGCCGTGCACGCAACGCCCGCATCAAAACGAACTGTAAACTGAAATATGTTTGTGTAAATTACTTGTGAGCTCGTCCCAGGGAGCGTAGCGTATCCAACGCTGCGCCCGCCCTGTGTCCAAGCTAAGTAGGAGAGAATGGCAAAGAGTCAACAACGCGATTATTACGAAGTCCTTGGCGTCGCACGAACGGCCACCGTCGAAGAGATCAAGGGCGCCTACCGAAAGTGCGCTCTCAAGTGGCACCCGGACCGCCATCCCGAAGATAAAGCCGAAGCGGAAGTGAAGTTCCGCGAAAGCACCGAGGCCTACAGCGTCCTCAGCGATGCGCAGAAGCGCCAAGCCTATGACACGTACGGCCATGCCGGGCTTTCCGGCGCCGGCGCTGGCGGGGTGGATTTCAGCGGCACCATATTCCAGGACTTCCACGATATCTTTGGCGACTTCTTCGGCTTCGAGGATCTTTTCTCCGGCGGGCGCGGCGGCGGCCGCCGCCGCTCGCAGCGCGGCTCTGACTTGCGCTACGACATGAGCCTGACGTTTGAAGAAGCCTCCACCGGCGTAAACACCAAGATCAAAATCCCGCGCCAGGAATTTTGCGCTGCTTGCAATGGCACCGGCGCGAAAGCGGGAACCGGCGTGGTCGCCTGTCAGACCTGCGGCGGCCGCGGCCAGCTTGCCTATCAGCAAGGGTTCTTCACGATTACGCGCACCTGCCCCGCTTGCCAAGGCGCCGGCCAAATCGTCAAGGAACGCTGCGTGGAGTGCCGCGGCCAGGGTCGCATCGAAAAGGAAAGAACCATTGAGCTGCGCATTCCGCCCGGTGTGGACACCGGCACGCGCCTGCGCGTTCAAGGCGAAGGCGAGCCCGGCCCCAATGGCGGCCCCACCGGCGATTTATACGTCGTTCTCGATGTAAAGGAGCACCCTTTCTTCGAGCGTCGCGGCGCAGACGTGTATTGCACGATCCCTATCAGCATCGCGCAGGCCACGCTCGGCGTTGAATTGCAAGTGCCCGGTCTCGGCGGCGAGGAAAAACTGAAAATCCCCGAAGGAACGCAAAGCGGAGCGGTGTTTCGCGTGCGCGCCAAGGGTCTCGCGGACCCGCACGGTGGCGGCAAAGGCGATCTGTACTATCACGTGCGCGTGCTGACGCCTACAAAGCTCACGCGCGAGCAGCGCAAGCTAATCGAGCAGCTCGGCGCGTCCCTAAAAGTGGAAAACAAGCCCGCCGAGCGCGGCTCCTCCTTATTCGACAAAGTAAAAGACATCTTCGGCTAGGGCTTCTTGGCGCGAAAACCGGCCCTGCGGCTTTTCTCTTCGTTTTTCCGACACGGGCGGCGGGTTCGCCACAATCGATTTCTGCTTGTGTCCGTCCTGGTGTTTGCGCTTGGGTTAGAATCTGCACGTGCGCCGCCGCTTCTTCGTCAACCAATTCGCAGGCGATACCGCAACCATGGAGGGCGATACCGCCCATCATCTCGGCCGGGTCCTGCGTGCCCAGCAGGGCCAGCTCTACGAACTAAGCGACGGCCGCCACGTCCGCCTCGGCCGCATCGAAAAAGTCTCCCGCGACCGCATTGACTTCACGCTGCTTGAGGAGATTCCCGCCCATCAGCCGGCAATCGATGTCACGCTGCTTCTCTCCATTGTGAAATTCGACGCCTTCGAGTGGGCCATCGAGAAAGCAACCGAGCTAGGCGTTAGCACAATCGTTCCCGTCGCCGCCGCGCGCAGCGAAAAGGCTTTGCTCGCCGCAGCAGGGAAACGCGCCGACCGCTGGCAAAAGATTCTCGCGGAAGCCTCGCAGCAGTCGCGCCGAGTCTGCATGCCAGTGCTGCAAAGCGTCTCCCAGCCTACGCAGGCCTTTACTGCACACGCGGACGCCACCGTGAAGATCATGCTTTCCGAGCGGCCGGACGCTTCGTCCCTGCGGCGAGTTCTCCGTTCCGAGTCAGGGCGCACGCAGGCCATCCTCGCCATCGGTCCCGAAGGCGGCTGGACCGATGCCGAATTTGCCGCCGCGCAAGCCTCTGGTTTCCGCGAAGCCTCTCTCGGCAAGCTGATTTTGCGCGCCGAAACTGCCGTTGTGGCCGCCCTTGCGTCCATCAACTACGCCCTGAGCGACTGAGTTACGCAGCGTTGTAGGGGCGTGCTTCAGCGCGTCCCAGCGAGCCAGCTTTTCCGGCGAGGCTTTTTCTTAAGACTTAAGGCCTTCGCCCGACTTTAGCTTGGAGATAGCCAAGGACCGAGGACCTCAACGTCAACGATCTCCCAAGTTGATTTCGGGCAACACTCCGTACCTATCCAGAATCCAACCACTTACATCAAACATCCGATGGTGTAGCCGAGGGCACCACCGCCGAAAACCAAATCTAGCGCGGTGCGTAATCCCCGTGCTATAAATACATGGCAGCCAAAAATGGATAGCCCGGAAGAGAAACTACCTCCGTCTTCAGCGATTCCGGAATCCCCAGATCCGGTCTCGCCCGCAATTAAGACCTCGCCCTCGGGGTCGCCCACCGCACATTCTTTGCGGAACGAAATTCGTGTTTGGACGCGCGACCTGCTCATCGCCATCGGCTTGGCGCTGGTCATCATCGTTTTCCTCTACCAGCCCGTAAAGGTTGAAGGCACCAGCATGGCGCCGCTGCTCTCCGATCAGGAGCGCATCTTCATCAACAAATTCGTCTATCGCTTCGAGCCCATCGAGCGCGGCGACGTGGTCGTCTTCTGGTATCCGCTGGATCGCACAAAATCCTTTATCAAGCGCGTCGTCGGGCTGCCCGGCGAGGTTGTCGAGATTCGCCAGGGAATCGTGTATGTTGATGGCACGCCGCTTGCCGAGCCTTACGTGCCGCCGCAGTATGAAGACATGAGCGATTTCGGTCCCCTACGCGTGCCGCGCGACAATTATTTTGTCATGGGTGACCACCGCATCAGCTCTAACGATTCGCGCGTGTTCGGCACGGTGGCCAGTCGCTTCATCTACGGCCGCGCGGTATTCGCTTATTGGCCGGTGGATCATTTCGGGTCGCTCTCCATGACCTCGACTACGGAAGCGAAAACGAAATGAGCGTACAATATCTGTCGATGAGTTTGGGAGGACACACTGACGGAAGTTCCGCATCGAGCTGCGATCCTCGCGCTGGAAGACGGGCGCGTATTTAATGGCCGCGCGGCCGGCGCAATCACGCGCCGGGGCGGCGAAGTCGTTTTTAATACCAGCCTCACCGGATATCAGGAAGTATTCACCGACCCAAGTTACGCGGGGCAGATTGTCTGCCTCACGTACCCGCACATCGGAAATGTTGGCGCCAACCTCGATGATGAAGAGGCGAAAAAGCCCTACATCGAATCTTTAGTGGTACGCGAATTTTCTCAGATCAGCTCCAGTTGGCGTTCCGCGGAAACCACGCAGCTTTATCTCAATCGCCACAAAATTCCTGTCATCTGGGATATCGATACGCGCGCGCTGGTCCGCCACATTCGCAAGGTCGGCGCGTTGCGCGGTTTTGTTTCGACCGACGGCACGCCCGCCGATCAGCTGATTCACGAAGCCAAGCGACTGCCGAGCATGGCCGGACAGGAGTTGGCCAGCCGCGTTAGCTGCACAAAAACATACATGTGGAACACCGGCTCCATTGATTTGGCGACGTCGCCCTGGGCCGAACAAATGGGTGAAGCCGGGACCGGCGGGGAAGCGCACAGCTTCCGCGTTGTCGCGTACGATTTTGGCATCAAGCAAAACATTTTGCGCTTGCTCGTGGATCACCACTGTGAAGTTGCGGTCGTGCCCGCACAAACCACAGCGGAAGAAATCCTCGGCATGGGTGCCGATGGCGTTTTCCTTTCCAATGGCCCAGGCGATCCGGAGCCAGTCGATTACGCCGTCGAAAATATTCGCAAGCTCATCGGGCGCGTCCCCGTCTTCGGCATTTGTCTCGGGCACCAGTTGTGCGGCCTCGCGCTCGGTGGAAAAACCTTTAAGCTGAAATTCGGCCACCACGGTTCAAATCATCCCGTAAAGAATTT
>DATBYP010000263.1:0-3557 GCA_036513675.1 Candidatus Acidiferrum sp. | reverse complement strand
TTTGTTGTCGCCGTCGTAGTGCTGCTCCTGGTGAGGCGCTATTTTCAGAACGCGCGAAGGACCGACAAAGAAGTGGCCTCGCAAACGCCGCGCACGCAAAATCCGTCCGCCTTCATGGCTGCCTCGATGCAAGGCGTCATTCAGAAGCTTCGCGATCAGGAGAAGGAGCTGGAGCGCCTGCACCGCATCGAAAAGGAACGCGCTGCTCATAGCGAGCGTCTCAGCGAAGAAGTGACTCGCAACATGCCCGCCGGGCTTCTGGTCGTCAACGCCACGGGAATTATCTCCAGCGCGAATCCCGCGGCGGAACAGGCGCTTGGCATTCGTGCTCTCGGTTTCCGCCGCTACAGCGAAGCGCTCGGCGAAGCTTCCGAACTCACCCGCTTGGTCACCGAGTGTCTTACGGAAGGCAAGATTTTCCGCCGCGAACAAGTACAGCACGCGACCCCTTCCGGCGAGCGCCGCCACCTCGGAGTCACAATTTCGCCGATTCGCAAAGGCAACGAAAAGATCAACGGGGCAATTTGTCTGCTAAGCGACTTGACCGAACTCGCCGCCCTCCAGCAGCAGATGCAGCTAAAAGAGAATCTCGCCGCACTGGGAGAGCTTTCCGCCGGCATCGCCCACGAATTCAAGAATGCGCTGGCCACCATCTCCGGATACGCCCAGATGATTCGCGCTGAAGAATTGGGCGGAGAAGCTTCCGATTACGCCGACCGCATCCTGGAGCAAACGCGCAACATTACCCACGTCGTCACCGAATTTCTAAAGTATGCTCGCCCTCTCGACATTGGCAACGAGCCGGTGCCGCTGAAAACAGTGGTCGAGCGGGTGATTTCCGATGTCGCAGACGCAAAGCCCGCCGTCCAAGTTCGCTCGGAGGGCGTATTTGGCAATGTGCCGGGCGACGAGGGCCTTCTGCGCCAGGCCTTACTAAATCTAGTGCGCAATGCCGCGGAAGCTTGCGCGGACAACGCCACGGGAGGACAGGTGCTGCTGAAAGGCGAGTTCGTTCGGGCCGTAGACGGCAGCTCGCAACGGATTGCAATTCTCGACAATGGCCCAGGTATCGAAAACGTTGCGCTCAGCAAGCTCTTTCGCCCCTTTTACACCACGAAGGCGGATGGCACCGGCTTGGGCTTGGCCGTCGTGCAGAAGATCATTGTCCAGCATGGCGGCCTGGTGGAGGCGTGCAATCGCCCGGAAGGCGGCGCGGCCTTTATCGTTACGCTACCCCTGTGCGGCAGCGCTCCAGAAGCGGTAGAATTGAAGAAGACAAGCATAGAGACTTAGTTTGTACCGGAGTATTCCTCGGCTCCTGGGAGGCAAGTCCATGAACGCACAAACGTTGCAGAATGGCGCTGCATTTGCGAGCTTGGCTCTGGCGGTCCTTGCGTTTACGGCGGTTCCATCCCGAGCTCGGCAACAGCAGGATTCTTCCCAGCAGTCAACCGGCGACGCGGTAGCGGATGCTGCGCGCAAGACCCGCGAACAGAAGAAAAAAGACACCGCTAAACCCAAGAAGGTCTATACCGACGAGGACGTAAGTCACCTTAGGGGCGGGGTCACGACAGCTTCAGCCACCCCGAACCCATCGGGCACAACCGAAGAGGGTGCAGCCAAAAACCCCGATGCGCAAGGCAAAGATGCGGCTAGTAAACCAGTGGAAAGCGCCGAGACTAAGTGGCGAAAGCAATTCAAAGAGGTTTACGCGACCCTGGACCGCACGCAGAGGGAACTCGATATCCTGCAGCGAGAAGACAATAAGGCCCAAGTGCAGTATTACAGCGATCCACAGAAAGCATTGGCGGAACAATATACACGTAAAGATATCAACGAGCATGACGCCAAGATCGCAGCGAAAAAGCAGGAAATCGCACAATTACACCAAAAGCTCGACGACATGGAAGAGGCCCTGCGCAAATCCGGCGGCGACCCCGGCTGGGCCGCACCCTGAGTTTAGAGGCCAGGCTTTAGCCGGCCGGTTCCTTATTCACCAAACCGATAATCAAATTTCTGTCCCTGCCTTTACATTTCTCCGCACATCCCTGCCTCGTTCTTCCGATTAGCTGCGTAAATCATGGTAGAAACGAAGGAGATGGAACCTCTCCTCTTAGTCGAAGATAAAAATGAGTTGCGCGCCATGCTCCGCAAGGCGCTGGAGCGCGCTGGCTACGCCGTAGACGAAGCGCCGGACGGCACCGCCGCCATCCAAAAAGTCCGCGCACGACGCTATCTCCTCGTAATCACCGACTTGAAGATGCCAGGCGCTTCCGGTCTCGACGTCTTGCGCGAGACAAAACAGGCCGACGCCAGCATCCCCGTCATTCTACTCACTGCCTTTGGCTCGGTTGAGGAAGCCGTTACGGCCATGAAGGAAGGCGCCTTCGACTTCCTCCAGAAGCCCGTTGACCTCGACCATCTCAAGCTCCTGGTCCAGCGCGCCGCCCGTCAGCAAGAACTGCTGCGAGAGAATTTGCTGCTTCGTGAAGAGTACGCGGCGCGGTACGGGTTTCCCCGCATCGTCGGCGAGCATGCGTCCATTCGCCAGATCAGCCAGCAAACACAGCGCATCGCCGCAACGGATTCCACCGCGCTGCTGCTTGGCGAGAGCGGTACGGGCAAGGAGCTTTTTGCGCGCGCCATTCATCATCTGTCCAATCGCCGCGACCAGCCCTTTGTGGCGCTGAACTGCGCGGCAATCCCCGAGGGACTGGTCGAAAACGAATTGTTCGGGCACGAACGCGGCGCCTTCACTGGAGCGGGCACGCGCAAAGTCGGAAAAATGGACCTGGCGCACCGCGGCACATTGTTCCTCGATGAAATCGGCGAGTTGCCGCTGGCCATTCAGGCCAAACTCCTGCGCGTGCTGGAAGAAAGGCGCTTCGAACGCGTAGGCGGCACCCAGCTAATCGAAATTGATGTGCGCATCGTCGTGGCAACAAATCGCGACCTTCAAAAGCTCATGCAAGAGAAGTTGTTTCGCGAGGACTTGTACTTCCGCATCTCCGCCGTGCCCATCACGATCCCCGCACTGCGCGACCGCGGGAACGATGTGCTCATGCTGGCCGAATATTTCCTCCAGAAGTTCAGCCGGGAATTTGCCAAACCCGGCCTCGAGCTTTCCCCTGACGCGAAGCAGAGGTTGCTCGAGTACCGTTGGCCCGGAAACGTCCGCGAGCTGCAAAACACACTGGAGCGCGCCGTTATTCTCGCCGACGGGATGACCATCCGCGCCAACGGCCTGCAGCTTCCTTCTCCCAAACCGAATGCCGATGCCTTGCCGGACGGAATGCTGCCGGAAAAGTTCAGTTGGGATGGATCACTCGAGGAAGTAACGCAACGCGCGGCCGGTCACGTCGAACGCCTCCTGCTCGAAAGCACCCTGCGCGATTGTCAATGGAATAAAACCCGCGCTGCGGAACGGCTCGGTGTCTCACCAAAGACTTTGCTCGCCAAGATCCGAGCCGTAGGGCTCGAGGAATAAGCGGTTCATGGAGTGCGGCGGTCTGGCCGCCGCTTTCGCAATGCCCTAACTCTTAACAGCGGTGTGCAGC
>DATBYP010000262.1:0-7006 GCA_036513675.1 Candidatus Acidiferrum sp. | reverse complement strand
AAATCAGGTTCTAGACTCGATTGTTGAGCCTACGTTGCGTGGGTTGACTGCCGAAGGAATTCTCTACCAAGGGTTTCTCTACATTGGCTTGATGCTGACGGCTTCCGGACCGAAAGTACTCGAGTTCAACTGCCGGCTTGGCGATCCGGAAACGCAAGCCATCGTCGCGCGGATGGACTTCGATCTGGCGCAGGTGCTCGCGAACCTTGCCGCTGGGAGTCTTGAACCGTCCACGCTGAAGTGGAAACCGGGCGCAAGCGCTTGTGTCGTGCTTGCTTCGGGAGGTTACCCCGGCAAGTTTTTGTCCGGGAAGAAGATCGAGGGGCTAACCGATTCGGAGCGCATTAATGGTGTGCAGGTATTTCATGCTGGTACAGTTCGGGAAGGGGATTCGATTCTGACGAGCGGCGGTCGCGTTCTCGGCGTGACTGCCGCAGGCGCTACCCTCGAGAGGGCATTAACGACGGGATATGAAGCCGCCGGGAAGATTCGGTTTGCGGGAATGCACTACCGCAAGGATATCGGGGCCCAGGCGGGCCGAATGAATGCTGCGGGGGATTAGACGATGGCCAATGTGCTGCACCTGTTCCGGGCACCGCGACGACGATTGCCGATGGAGGAGATCGCAGAAATTCGAGCGCTGGAGGATTCAGGGCTTGAGGGCTGCGCACACGCAAGGACCGGCAGTCCCCGCCAAGTATTGTTGATGGACACCGAGACCCTGGAGCTGATGGAGCTACAGCCCGGAATTATTCGGGAAAACATCACAACGCGGGGAATTAACGTCAGTGGACTGGCAACCGGGCAACGCCTTCGCGTTGGAGATGCGCAACTGGAAGCGAGCATGGCATGCACGCCTTGCGACTTACTCGAGAAAATTAGGCCGGGACTGCGGCGCGAGCTACGCGGAAGGCGCGGAATGCTATGCCGGGTAATCGCGGGCGGGGTGATTCGACGCGGCGATACGATCGAACGAATTTCCTAGCGATTAGGCGGGTTCGGTTTCCGGCGCAAGCTCGGGGCTTCGGGCGGGCGGTTCTTGTCTTCTTCTGTTTTCTTGGCGCGTTCCACAGGTTCGTCTGGCGGAACAATCCAATCGAAGCCGTGCTGCTCTTCCATCTTGGCGAGGATGAATGGCTCTTTGCCGGCTATGAGCGGCAGCAAGGCGCGAAGAAAATCAGCAGCATCGGTCGGAACCGCCTTTTGCGCTTGCCCCTTGTCCACCGCTTCAATCACTTTAGCAAAGCGCGCGTCCGAACCGCGAAGCTGCGCAATGGTCGGGTCGTTCCCCTGAATTAGAGCCATGAGCGTCGGTGCTTTCAGATCCGCGGGATAACAAGCCTCCACGATCATGCGCGGCGCGTGTTTCTCCGGTGGATAGAGCTGCGTAAAGCGCGGTCGCAGAATGCGCGTCTGCCAATACTCGCTGCGTGTCGATACCTGCTCTTGCTGCACGCGGTATTCGATGGTCCAAACCTCAGGGCCGTAGTTGTTCGGCGCATAGCCGATGAGCACCATTTCAAGGAGAGGCTCGTCAGCAGGTAGGTCAATTTTGTGATGAAGCTGCGACGTGAGAGGCCGCAGTTTCTCGAGCACAGCCACGCCAATCGTTTCCAGATCCGGCTCCGCTTCGTTCGTGTTGTATTGATACTTTGGGTCGCGGGCGCGGATGCGCTCGAAGTTGCGGTCCAGCCGCACAGGATTGGGGTCCGCGGGAAGGCGCCATTCGGAAGCGCCGAGCAGCACGGCGACGTGGGTAGAGTCGAGTTCGAGCACGCGAGGCGGGACTCCGCCGGCTTCCACGGGCTGATTGATGGCGGCGAAAACGATGTTGCCGTCGCGCGCAACATGAACGATTACACGGCCACCGGCGAGATTGGCGACTATTTCGTCCTCGGGCGCTTGCGTCTGTGCAGCCGCTAGTGCGAAGACGCAGACAAAGGCCAGCACGAAGGCAATGCCAGTGCTCAGCCAGAAAGAATGCAGATTGTGGTTGTGATTCATTACATCTATATCGTACGGCTAGATGCCGCTAGCGTCGATACCAAGAAATTTGTCTCGGCCAGCACGGCAGTCCGCCGGTCAATACTGACATAGAACCGCATCCAGCTTTCCGGCTGCCTGCGGCTTCAGTAGAATAGACGCGCCAAACACAGGGAGAGTGTGACGATCATGGGATTGAGGAAGACAAAAAGCATTCGGCATAACGGCAAAACCGTAGCCGAGATACTTGAGGCGCATGCGCGCTTTTTCCAAGGAAAAGACGGTGGAGCTAGGGCCGACTTCACCGGCGCGGACCTCTCCCGCGCTGACTTGAGCAGCGCGAACCTGAGCGGCGCCATCCTGCGCAACGCGAATCTTGAGGGGACTGATTTGCGGCGCTCGAAACTGCCGGGCGCCGACCTCTCGGGCGCGAACTTACGCAAGGCCGACCTGCGCAACGCGGACTTGACCGAAGCGATTCTGCCAGGTGCGGACCTCACGGAAGCGCAGGCGAGCGGGATTGAATTTTTTCGCTGTGACTTGTCGAATGTAAATTTTCAGAAGGCGCAACTGCGCAACGTCAACCTTCGCGGCGCGAATGTGAACGGCGCTAAATTCATGGGCGCCGATCTAGGTGTGGCCATTCTGCGCGAAACCGATTTGAGCGGCGCCGATCTTTCTGGCGTGGACCTCTCCACCACGCTGATGCCCAAGGGCTGGGCTCCGCAAACCAAGAAAAAGGGCGCTTAAACATTCTAACTGTGCTGGCTGTTTGGCCCCTTTTGCCAGTTGTTAATGGCAATCGACGCCGCTGCGTGGTAGCCTGCGCGGGAAGTAGCGTCTCTGTACTCCGGGTGCCATTGTGGCCGCCACCGCTGCACAGCTCGACCGCGCAGCAACGCGAGAACGCGTTCTTGAAATCGTGCGCGGATTGCTACGGGAATTGGGCAGCTTCGGCGCGCTGCCGATTCTGAACGCCGGCTCGCACCTGGATCGCGAGCTAGGGCTTGGGAGCCTGGAACGCGTCGAACTATTGGCGCGGTTAGAGGTCGAATTCGGCGTGCGTCTCCCGGACCGCGCCGCGTCCGAGGCCAATACACCGGAAGACCTAATGCGAGTGGTCTTAGAAGCGCCGCAGGTAGACGCAGGCGAAGAGAGATCGTTTTCCGCGCTTCGCGCATCCGCCGCGACGCAAAAAATCCCTAGCGAAGCGACGCAAGCGGGGCCCTTTGCCGCGCAAACGCTGGTCGATGTTCTGCGCTTCCGGGCAGCGCATGATGCAGAGCGCGCGCATTTGCTGATTACCGAGGACACCGAGGGCCCGGCTCGCGACCTAACACTAACTTTCGGTGAACTCTACAGCGCAGCACAGCGCGTCGCGGCGGAATTGGCGCGCCGCGGGGTGCCGGCAGGCGGACGCGTCGCGATGATGTTGCCCACGTCGCGCGCATTTTTCGTCTCCTACGCCGGCATTCTCCTCGCGGGCGCAATCCCGGTTCCGATCTATCCTCCGTTCCGAGCGGATCGCATTGAAGAATACGCCGCGCGCCAAGCGGCGATTCTCAACAATGCAGAAGTATGCCTGCTGCTTACATTCCGCCGCGCGGAAGGCGTAGCGCACTTGCTGAAGCCGCGCGTGCGCTCGCTTGCCGCGGTCCTCGATGCGGAAAGGCTGATTGAGACGGCCGATAAAGCGCCACCTCCAGCGCCGGGCGCGCTGCCGGCGCACTTGAGCGGCAGCCGCGTGCGTAAATCCGCGGACATAGCGCTGCTGCAATACACTTCCGGATCGACTGGTGACCCCAAAGGAGTGGTGCTTACGCATGCAAATCTGATCGCGAACATGCGAGCGATTGGCGAAGCGGTGCAGCTCGGCCCCGGCGACGTCGGAGTGAGCTGGCTGCCGCTGTACCACGACATGGGGCTTATAGGCGCTTGGTTGACGCTTCAGCTCTATGGTGCGCCGCTGGCGGTGATGTCGCCACTCGCGTTTCTTACGCGGCCCGAGCGGTGGCTCTGGGCATTTCACAAACATCACGGAACTATTTCCGCGGCGCCGAACTTCGCGTACGAGTTGTGCGTCCGGAAGATAGCCGACAAAGATATCGCAGGGCTGAATCTCAGCTCGTGGCGCGCGGCGCTGAACGGCGCCGAGCCGGTCAATCCTGAAACGCTGGACCGTTTTGCGGCGCGTTTCTCGCGCTACGGGTTTCGCCGAGAAGCGCAGCTTCCCGTCTACGGCCTGGCGGAATCGGCATTAGCGGTCACTGTTCCGCCGCTCAACCGCGGGCCACTTGTCGATCGCGTCGCGCGCGAGGCGTTTACGATGCATGGGAGCGCTGTCCCGGCATCGCCCTCCGCATCAGAATCGGTTATTTCTTTTGTTTCTTCCGGGTGCGCTCTGCCTGGTCACGACATTTGTATTGTCGATGACAAAGGGCACGAAGTTCCCGATCGTACCGAGGGTTTCCTGTGGTTTCGAGGACCGTCGGCGACCACCGGCTATTATCAAAATCCCGAAGCGACCGACAAATTGTTCCCTGCCGGCCCAGCGAGCAGTGAAACCGAATTCGCATGGGTGAACTCCGGCGATCGCGCTTATCGCGCAGACGGTGAGATCTACGTCACCGGGCGCGTAAAGGACATCATCATCAAAAGCGGCAGAAATCTCTATCCGCACGAAGTCGAGGAATTGGCGGCGCGGGTGGACGGACTTCGCAAAGGGTGCATCGTCGCATTCGGGCTCAAGGACGAAGGTTCGGGCACGGAAAAACTTGTGGTCGTAGCAGAGGTGCGCGAACGAGATTCGCGGCGCCACCCGGCAATCGCCGCCGCAGTGACGGACCAGATTTCGCGGGGACTCGGCCTTCCGCCGGATCGCGTTGAGCTGCTTCCTCTGGGGAGCATCCCGAAAACGTCCAGCGGAAAATTGCGCCGCGAAGAGACCAAGCAGCTCTTTATGAATGGCGAGTTATGCGTCGCGAAACCGCCTGCGTGGATGCAAATTGTTCGGCTCGGCGCAGGAAGCGCGGTACGAACCTTAGGCAAAACCGTGCTCGCCGGCTTTGGCCGCGCCTTTGAAATTCTCTACGGTGCGTACTTCTGGATTGTGTTTTCGCTCGTCCTCGTGCCGACATGGGCCGTTGTGAGCGTCGTCAACGATGCGAGGTCGGCCCGCCGCGTTACGGGCCCCGCGCTCAAGGTTCTATTTGTGCTGATTGGCTGCCCGGTACGAGTCCTTGGGAAAGAGCACATGGACACATCGGGCGCCAAAATTTTCGCGGCGAATCATGCCAGTTATTTCGACGTGCTTCCGTTGATGTTGGGATTAGGCGTGTCGTATCGCTTTGTCGCCAAGATGGAAGTGCATGGCATGCCCTTCATCGGTACATTTCTGCGGCAGATGGACCATCTCTCTTTCAATCGCACCGATGCGAATTCCCGGCTGCGGCAAGCGGATGAGATCGAGGAAATACTGAGGCGCGGCGAATCGGTTTTCGTTTTTCCCGAGGGAACTTTTACCCCAGAGGAAGGTATTCGCCCGTTTCAGCTCGGCGCCTTCAAAGCAGCAGTGGCAACCGGCGCGCCGATTATTCCCGTGTCGCTTGCCGGCACGCGAAAGTTTCTGCGCGATCGCACATATTTGCCGCGGCCGAGCAGTGTAACCATCACGTTGTCTGCGCCCATCTACCCACGCCAGGAACACACCGCAAGAGACGGCGGTGAATGGTCGAATTGGCACGAACTGATCCATCTCCGCGATGAGACCCGCACGGCGATCGCCCGGCACGTCCCAGAGCCGCTGCTTTAAGGGGAAAGCCGCCACCACTCCCTACACGCAAACCCTGAAGAAAATATAACTTTCGTCCAGCTCTCGGCATCTGTACCTACAAGGAAAAACTTAGGTAAATGCGGATAGTGGCCTTTTCTGCCTGAGGCACGCCCGCGAAAATGCGCGGCCGCGCGGCAACTCTGCCGGCCTGCGCCGAAATATAAATCTAATGGAGGCTGTATGAAATTACGGGTCGTAGTGTCTTTACTGGGTTTTGCGTCACTCTTCGGAGTGGCCGCGCAGGCACAAGAGCGCAAGACCATTGATGTTTTCGCAGGCTATTCCTATGTTCGTGCCAATCCGGCAACTCCCGGCGCTCAGAGCTTTAGCTTGAACGGGGGCAGTGCGTCGATCGCATATAACGTCAACCATTGGCTGAGTGGAGTCGCTGATTTCGGTGGCTACACTAACAGCAACATTCTCGGCAGTCGCACAAGCGACACCCTCTCGACTTATCTCTTCGGTCCTCGCGTTTCTTACCATCGGTTCGGACGCGTAACGCCATTCGGCCAAGTGCTCTTTGGTGTGGGTCATACCGGCAGAGAGCTTCTGGTCAGCGCAAACAGCCAGAACGCGTTTGCCATGACCGTGGGTGGCGGCTTCGACTATCGTCTGAGCTCCCATTTTTCGGTGCGCGGGGCACAGGTCGAATACTTGCTGACGCGGTTCAACGAGTTCGGCAATCCCCGCGCGCAAAGCCAGAACAATCTGCGTGTCTCAACCGGCATCGTCTTTCACTTCTAACAAAATCGCACAACAGCGACAGAATGTCGGTTGCACGGTGCAGGCAGCAGGGCCGCGCGGAAATATGGGCAGAACGCGGCCCTGTGCACCGCTTTTCGCTCCTAACAGTTTGCCCTCAACGATCGATGTTGTAGATCACTGTGATAAAGCTGTCGATTTCCACGGGCTCGCCGTTGAGCACCGTCGGCCTATAGCGCCACTGGCGCACCGCATCCAAAGCTGATTGATAAAAGAGCGGATCTCCACTGACAACTTGCAGCGACTGAATTGTCCCATCCGTTGCAATGATCGCTCTCAATTCCACGTGGCCTGCGCGGCCGAGTTGCCTAGGCAGGATTGGATACACCGGCTCCACTCGATGAATCAGCATCGCCGGATCGATGTGCGTTGGGTGCAGGATCTTTGGTTTGTCTCGCCGCGCTCCGTTCGCAACCGGAGGTGGCGGAC
>DATBYP010000261.1:0-6187 GCA_036513675.1 Candidatus Acidiferrum sp. | reverse complement strand
GTTGGGACGCCCATTCAAATTGCTCGCTTTTGGTTCGGCGGCAGGATTGCTACTCGGAATTCTGGCGACCCGGGTCCTGGCTTTCATCGTCTATTCGGCAACTCCGCGCGATCCGCTGGTATTGGCCGGCGTTGTTCTAGCAATGTCATTGCTGGGGCTGCTGGCTACGTGGATTCCAGCGCAACGTGCGCTGTCGATCGATCCTATGATACTGCTGCGCGAGGAGTGAATCGGCTTTACTGAAAGGCTTATCGTCGGGCTAGGGCTCCAGCTCCAGATCAGTCTGCTTGCCGAACAAGGGGATTCCACCGAGATCACCGACCGGGGGGCGTACCATTTCGCTTTGTCAAAGGGTCGGGTAGTTAATTCTTTTTGTCCCTCCCGGACCTTTTCGCAGATCGTGCCCGCAACCCACTCAATCCACAGCCCTTAATTTCTCACTTGACAAATAGTAACGGATGCGGTAATCTCTAAGCTAAGGTTCTGCTGACAGGACAGTGCCCCCGTTTCGCCCCTTCCTACTTCCCCAACCCAGGGTGTTTTCCGCGCATCATCGATTTTTATTGCCCTTGTTATCATATTCTTATAAATCCATGTTTCTGCATCTCCTTTGCTTTGATAACCATCTGAGTTGCCCTGGGGTGTGGGGGTATCCGCTTCCCTTTCGCCACGAGCCACGGCGACGAAAACCACAAGTCGCGCATTTTCATGGGATTGGCGCCTCTTGTGCGCTCTTGCCTCTCTTTTCCGCACTCGTTTCCTTTGTTTTCAAGAGCTTGCAGCCTCTTTTGCCAAAAACAGGGGGGGTGGGTATGGGGTCGCGAATGATTTCTTCCTCTGTGGTCTTTGTGCCCTGCCTGCCCGCCATTGGCGCGTGGCAAAACTCTCTTGCGCCTTACAGCGCTTCGCCGCGAATTCGCCTTGCATCTCCGGCATTTCTCGACTTAACCTTAAAGGTCTCTGCGCGCTACGGGCCCCGGCGCATAAGCGAAGGAGACGCGTACATGGCCACCTCGGTCTGGAAGGGCTATCTCACCTTCGGTCTTATCTCTATCCCCATTCGCCTTTTTTCTGCGGCGCGCGGCGAGCGCATCAGCTTGAACCAGCTCCACACCGTTTGCCACTCGCGCATCAAGATGCCGCTGTTTTGTCCCGTCTGCGACCGCAAGGTCGAGCGCAACGAAATCGTCAAGGGCTACGAATACGAAAAAGATCAGTACGTCCTCTTCGACGAAAAAGAATTAGAGAAGATCGAACCGGAATCCGCGCGCTCTATGGAAATTCTCGAGTTCGTGCGGCTGGAGGAAATCGATCCCCTCTACTACGAATCTTCCTACTACGTCACGCCGGAAGACGAGGGCCGCAAAGCGTACCAGCTCCTGCTCGACGCCATGGAAGACTCCGGTTACGCCGCCATCGCCAAGATCACCATGCACCAGCGCGAACACATCGTCGTCATCCGTCCGCGCGACAACGGCATGACCCTGCACACCATGTTTTACACCAACGAAATTCGCGAAGTCGCCGAGTACGGCAAGCGCACCCCCGCCGCCGAACCGAAAGAAGCGGAAAAGAAACTCGCCACGCAACTCATCGAAAGCCTGGCCGCCAAGTTCGAGCCGGAAAAATACAAAGACCAATATCAGGAAAGCATGAAGGCGCTAATCGAAGCGAAACAAGCCGGCCAGGAAGTCGCGGCAGTGCCGCATGCCAAGATGGCCCCGGTCATCGATCTGATGGAAGCCCTGAAAAAGAGCATCGCCGAAAAAGAGAAGCCATCCGCAGCCAAGAAGCCGCCCGTCCGCGCCATCCCCGCCGCCTCCGCGCGCCAGCAAGAACAAGAAACGCGTACGCCCAAGAGAAAACGTTCGGCAGGGTAGGGCGATGTAGCGCAGGGCGGAGTCCGCGGAGCCCTGCGGTCTTTTGCCGTACGGAGTGGCGGCGGAGAAACCTCGGTTGAGTTACACGGCCCTGTGGAAAACAAAAAGTTTCGCAATGATATACTCGCAACGATTACATGGGAGCAACCGATCGATTCACTCGGACTGAGTTCCAGCGCATCCTGGACGTCACCGACAAGCAACTCAACTACTGGGAGCGCCTGCAATTTGTTTCGCCGCGCAAAGGCGGCGCCGAAAAATTCTACGATTTTCGCGACCTGATAACGCTGCGCACCGCGAAACAGCTGATCGAAGAAGGCGTTTCCGCAAATCGCCTGCGTCGCTCGCTAGTCGCGCTGAACCAAAAACTCTCGGAAGTGCAAGCTCCGCTAACCGAGCTGCGCATCATGGCCAACGGTCGCGACGTAATCGTCGAACGCGACGGTGCCCGCCTCGAGCCCATCTCCGGCCAGTTCGTCCTCAACTTCGACACCCGCGAACTCCGCGACAAAATCCGCGTAATGCCCGAACGCAAAGCCGAAGACTGGTTCGCGCTCGGCCTGCAGTATGAAGCGGATCCAAACTCGCGCGCCGAAGCGATCGACGCGTATCACCGCGTCCTGTCCGGTAATCCGCATCACGTAGACGCGCTCATCAATCTAGGAATGCTTTCTTACGATGGCGGCGATTTGGAAAAGGCCGCGGATTGTTTCCGCCGCGCGATTGTCGTGGAAGAGGGCAACGCCGTCGCGCAATTTAATCTGGGCAGCGTCCTGGAAGAAATGGGAGAGCTGGAAGAGGCGCGGCAACATTTGCGTCTCGCGGTGCGCCTCGATGCGATGTATGCGGACGCGCACTACAATCTGGCGTTCGTCTGCGAAAAACTGTCCGCGCGCGCGGAAGCACGCCAACACTGGCAGCAATACGTCGAACTCGACCCCGGCAGTCCGTGGTGCGATTACGCGCGGCAGCGCCTCGCAGCGCCAAAGCCGTGAGTAGTCGCGTTGGATTCAGGCATTCCTCGGGAATGCAACACGTGAACGACCGAAGCCGCAGGCACAGAAGGCGAGCCGAGCTACATATGGTGGCGGTTACCTCGAGCGATAAGTTTCGGTGGCTGAGATAAAAGCTATTTTTTGTCGGGCGCGGGTTGCGCGGTGGGCGGCAAGATTCCGTTGAGGCGCAGGTAAATTGCTTCGGCGCCGTAGTGATCGTTCCAGCCGTCGCTCAGGCCTATCAGCGCGGCGGCGCGCGTTGCCGGACGGTTTCCAAATAGCACCATGGATTCGCCCAATTTCGAATCGTCCACGTTGGCGAGGGCGGTGCTGCAGAATTCGAACGACGCCTTCAGTCCCGCTACCAATTTATCTTTCCCGTCGCTGTCCGCGAGCTTCGAATCCGGAGCTGCTGTGCCGGAAATTTTCGAGCACAGCAAATTGTTGGATTGCACGATGTGCATTACCAGGTGCCCGAACGTGTTCATCTCCGGAGTTGGCTTGAATCCATATTTTTCCGCCGGCATCGATTCCGCGGCGGCCACCATATTTTTGCTGAATCGCGTCAATTGATTTTTTACCGTGGTGCTTACCGGATTGGCTACCGGCGCGGAATTTTCTTGCGCGCTCACCGCAACCACGGCCACCAGCATCAACAAAGTGAGCCATCGTGTATGTTTCATCGTCGTCCTCCATCTTTGCAAAACGTCTCTGCGAAGCGCGCCCGAAGCATACTCTTAGACTCGTCCGGCAAACAAGTTGCTTTGAGATTCGAAACGGGGAACTGTTCTGAGATTCGAACGGGAAAGGCCTGCAATCTATACTGCTGTTGTGGGGGGCGCGGTTGGTTCTCGTACCGGAAAGACTTCAAGCGGCAGGGTTGCCAAAATCAAGGTGCCAGTGCCGTTCGATTGCACGTCGAGCTGGCCACCCATCTGGCACAACCGCTCGCGCATTCCGCGCAGGCCCACGCCGCTGAGCTTCCCCGCAGCCAGGTTTGTTTGCGCTTCTTGGGGGATACCCTTACCCGCATCCCGCACTTCGAGCCGCACCTCGTTTTCCGAGCGCGCCACGCGAATCGCCGCCGTGCTGCTTCCGGAATGGCGGTGAATGTTGGTCAGGCATTCCTGCACCACGCGAAATAACGTGATCTCGAGATTGCGAGGCAGACGCCCGAAATCCTCAGGCAGCTCCAGATTGACGTTGATCTTGCTGCGTTCGCTGAAGCCGTCGATATACCACTGTAACGCCGATTGCAGGCCCACCTCGTCCAGCAGGGGCGGATGCAGCAGGTGCGAAATCGTGCGAATCTCGCTGGAGAGCTGCTCCAGCAACCCCGCATTTTCCTCGAGCGCCTTGCCCGCTTCGGGGCTCAGCGCGCCCGCTTCGCGGGTCACTTGCGCCGTGTTCATGCTTACGGCCGCCAGCATTTGCCCCACGCTGTCGTGCAGCTCGCGGGCGATGCGGCGACGCTCTTCATCCTGGATCTGCAGTAGTCTTGCGGAGAGCTCGCGGACTACGTCCGTTTGCCTGACGAGTTCCAGGTTCTTCACCTCAAGTTCCCTGGTGCGGTCGCGGACACGGTCCTCAAGAAGGCTGCGAAGCTGGCGTTGATCAGTGATATCCAGCGCGGAAGCGACAATCATCACTACTTCGCCGCGTTCGTTCTGGACCGGGTTAAGCGTGCGGTCCGCAAAGCGAATGGTGCCATCGCGGAGCGCATACTGGCACTCTTCGCGGACAGCCAGGCCTTTTGCCGCGGTCGCGACGCTAGTTCTAAGAATCGCTTGTTCCTCCGGTAGCGGCTGCCACCATATTTCCCACACTTTGCGGCCGAAAACGTCTCGGCGATTAAATCCGGTGCCTTCCAGTGCGGCGCGATTGGCTTCAAAGACGGTTCCATCGGTAGAGAGAATTGCCAAGAATGAATAGGTTTGCGTAAAGGCGGCGCGCAAGAGCTCCTGCTTCTTGCGAAGATCTGTTTCGGTACGCTGGCTCTCCGAAATGTCGCGTGCAATTTTTGACGCGCCGATGACTCGACCATGAAAATCCTTGATCGGCGAAACAGTGAGAGAAACATTGATCCGCTTTCCGTTCTTCGTGACCCGGGTTGTTTCGAAATGCTCGATGAGTTCTCCCTTCCTGATGCGCGCGAGTATTTCCGCTTCTTCTTCCCTTATCTCCGGGGGAATAATAAGAGTAATCGACTGCCCGATTGCTTCTTTGGCGGAATACCCAAAAATGCGCTCCGCCGCTCCGTTCCAACTGTTGATAATCCCGTTCAGGTCTTTGGAAATGACGGCGTCGTGGGATGATTCGACGATAGCCGCAAGTCTCGCCCGCGTATGCTCGGCCAGCCGGCGTTCCGAAATGTCGCGCGCAATCTTGGAGGCGCCGATAATGTTCCCGCGTGAGTCCTTAATGGGAGAAATGGTCAACGAGAGGTCAACACGCTCGCCAGTCTTTGTAACGCGTACCGTTTCGTAATGCTCGATGCGTTCACCGGCTCGGAGGCGCCGAATAATATGGGTCTCTTCTTCGCGTAACTCTGAAGGGATGATGAGGGTAATCGGTTGCCCTATAGCCTCTTGCGCGGAATAGCCGAAAATACGTTCCGCGGCGGCGTTCCAACTGCTGATGATGCTGTTCAGATCCTTGGAAATAATGGCGTCGTCTGATGATTCCACGATAGCAGCGAGTCTCGCCTGCGCCTGTTCAGCCTGTGTGGATGGGGTGATGTCTTCCCTGTAAGTTGAGGAGTTCGGAGCGTCCGCGACAAACTCGTTGTTCTTGCTGACCGCGTCGACCGCGCTCTCCAGCTTGTCCGCCATGCTTGATTTCACGACGTAACCGCGCGCGCCTGCGCGAAATGCCTGCTTAATGGTTTCGGGTGACTCGTGCTGGGTCAAGATCAGCACACGGGTATCGGGAAGAAGGTCGCGGATTAAACGCGTGGCTTCGAAGCCATTCAGCTTCGGCATGCTGATGTCCATAACGACGACGTCGGGTTTAAGCCGCTTGGCTTTTTCTACGCCGTCTTGGCCGTCCACCGCTTCGCCGCAGACTTCAAAATCAGGGCGCGCCGTCAAAACCGAACGGACACCACGCCGCACAAGTTCATGGTCATCCACAATAAGAACGCGTTTCAGAGAGAACTCCTCTGGTTGCCCTTGTCTAAGTGCTCCGCCAAGCATAAAGAACGACCCCCGGGAGCTGCGGCTCCCGATTTTCGGCGTTCTAAACCGCCTAATCGTATCTATGGAAGAGCGCTGACAAGAATACAGTAAACGCTGTACCTGCCTCTAACGGCTA
>DATBYP010000260.1:0-3577 GCA_036513675.1 Candidatus Acidiferrum sp. | reverse complement strand
GAGTGGCGCACGGCGGCGGCAAGGGAGGAGGAGTGGCGCACGGCGGCGGCAACGGCCCAGCAACAGCGCTTGGCCGCGCCATCGGCCTAGTAGCAAAAGCGCTCGGCCGTGGCAACGGCCCAGGAATGGCAAAGGGCCGTGGCAATGGTGCGGCCCCTGGCCGGGGATTTGGATTTGGCCACGCCAGCGTCGTGAATCCGGGGCACAGAGGCGGGACTCCTGACGGCAGAAGCTTTTCCAACCACACTCAAGCACAGCACTCTTTGGCGCAGGATCACCTGGCTCACATTACGAAGGCAGATCAGGCCGTGCAGGTTGATGACAAAGGCCCAGGAAAGACAAAAGGATTTGTTGATTCACTTTCGCCCAACCAGGAGCTGCAGGCTGATCGCAGCGTGACTTTGAACGCTGAGACGATCCATTCAGACCTCGATGACGTTGTGGCCCTAGGACTTCACCCCAATCAGGAGCCGAACCTTGACCGCGGCAGGACATTGAACCCCGTGACGATCCATTTAGACCTAGAGGACTTCGCGAACCTACGACTTCAGCCCGACCAGGAGCTGCAGGATGATGGCGGCAGGAAATTGAGTCCCGACACGATCCATTCAGAGCTCGACGACACCGTGACGAGAGGCCTGCCACCCGTCCTCGCGCTGAACCTAGCGCGCTTGGACGCCATCTTCCTAGAAACGGATGACACTCCTGCGACGACGTTTTCGCATCGTGAAGCGCTTGACGATATTCGCGCAAAGATGTTGCCTCCAACTAGTCCCGAGCTGGATGACGATGACGCAACAGGGTGGAAGTTGGTCCCATTTTACGGTCTACTGCTGGTTTCGTTGATCGCCATAGTTTTCTCGCGCCAAGGGATACTTCGTGTGTTCCAGCGAGACACGTTCAGGCAACCTCCGAATCCCTTAGCTTAGCTAGCTAAGCTCTTTGCGACGCGAGAGCTTGAGGTCGTTCGGCTCGACGAGAAAAAGAAAACCGGCCGGCCGCTGAAACTCACTGAAGCGCGGTTTCGTCGCATGCTAGCCCTGATCCGTGATAGTAATACGAACAGCGCGGCGTGCCGAATCGAGGGGATTAACTATGTGACCTGGCGGTTTCACATTCAGCAGAAGCCTACCTGGCGGGCCGAGTTGGCGGAAGCCGAGAAGATCCGCGATGAGGTCTGGCGCGATCACGCTCTTGAGATGGTCAAAAGCGCGATGCCGAAAAACTGGGTAGCCGCGATGACTTATCTCGAAAGAAAATACCCCTCCGAGTTCAGTCTTCGCACGGTGGTCCGCAATCTCAATTCAACCGATTCGCCCATCGGGGACAAGATCGACGAAGAGCAGCTCCGCCGGTATGCGTCCCTTATGAATTCCTTCCAGCGAGAGAACGAGGCGAGGGCGCCAGCGCAAACTCCAGCTCTTCCGAGCCAGGAAAGCGCCGCTGCCTGACCATCGGGAATCGAACCATGTGTTCGTTTTCTCCTAGGGAATCATGACGTGAGTCATAACAGAAACCGCCTCTTCGGGCTTTGCAATTGAGCGCCGCTAATGGAATCTACGAGTCAACGTCGCGATATTCGACTTGTAGAAACTGTAAGTTCGCACTTCAATGCCCTAAATGCCCGAACGTAAGACGCGTGTCCAAACAATGCCGGGCGGTCCGCTCGTTGATGGAACGCAGATTCCGATTGATGAATCCGAAGAGAGATGGAGTAAAGTGAAGCTTGAAGACGGATCGGTTTTAAAAATCAGACCGGTCGTAACTGCAGTTGTACGCGTCGATGGCCAATATGACCCTGAAGGAAATCCGGTTTACGTCGTGAAGACCATGGTAGTGTCGGCACCGATTCGTCACCGGGCCCGCCAAAAATCTTGAATCATGGTTGCTGATGCCTTCGGGCTGGAGGAATTCGATCAACTGGCCCGAACGCATGGGCTAAGGCCGTTTCACCGAATGCCCTGCGTACACTCCTTGGGGTCGATGACGCCGAGGTTCTTCGCGACCTCGAATTTGCCGTTCGTTGCCTGGCCGATGTACATGTTGAGGCGAACGTGATGTTGGCCCGGCACCATCTCCGCCGGCCCGCCGGGTCCCTCGGCGATCTTCGCGTGGTCCAGCGCCCGGATCACGGCGTCCTGGTCGAGCGATCCCGCCTCTTTCACCGCCGCTTCCCACAGTTTCAAACCGCGGTACATACCGGTTGCCGCGCTGCCGGCCGTGAATTTGGAGCTGCCCGGATACAGCTTGTCATATCGACTTAGCAGTTCCCGGCTGAAAGGATCGCCGACGGTTTGATAGTAGTCGAGGCAGCTATACATGCCATCTACCTGCTCCGCTGGGAAGAGTCCGAGCAAGTTCTCTTCAAAGTACGTGCAGACCAACTGGCCGCCGCGCTTGGTGAAGCCCGAATTGTGCAGTTGCTCCAGGAACGGCGCGACCCCCGGGGGAACGATCGTATTGAAGACGATTTCGGCGCCGCTGGAGACAATTTTCTCGACGGTAGCAGCGTAGTCGGTGTGATCTATCGGAAAGTATTCCTCGCCCACGATCGATCCGCCGTGCGCCGCCGCCGCTTCGCGCAGCTTCTTATTCATGATGTGCGGCCAGATATATTCGGCCGACGGGCAATAGAATTTCTTCGCTCCCGTCTTCTGCATCAGCCACGGGATCAGCGACTCCACCTGTTGCGCCGGGACCGGGCCGGTGCAAAAGATGAGCGGGTGGCATTCCTGCCCCTCGTATTGCTCCGGATAAAGGTAGAGCTTCTTGCCCTCGACCACCGGGCCCTTGATCGCCTGCCGCGTCGAGCTGTAGATGCCGCCCAGAAGCACGTCGACCTTCTCTTCCAGGACCAGCTTCCTGGATTTGGCTTCAGCCACGCTGTCGGTGGTGGCACTGTCCTCCAGATGGAGATTGAGTGGCCTACCTAACAATCCGCCCTTGGAGTTGATATCGTCGATCACCATCTTCGCGATGTTCGCGTTGGCGACCCCGAGGAGTGAGAGTGGACCGGTCACATCTGTGATCACGCCGACCCTGATGGCTGCAGTGCTGGATGAGTTCATTGGAAATTTCTCCTCTCGATTCTTGTTACTGTCTCTTCAAAAACCCACGACCAGAATTCGTCCCAACTGTAAAGCCATTTTCACGAGGGCGCCGGCTTGACGTCGCACCCAGGCGCTCGCCTCCCCGCGGCGGTCAGGTGAAAGGCGGCCAATGAGGGTCAGGTCAAAAGCGGCCAACGAAGAGCACTCAAGACAACATTGTCCCTAACCTGTCCGCAGGTATTTAGGCAAGAGCTTTTTTGGCCAGCACTTCCAACGAGATCCTCGTACAGCTTTGGATGGAGGCGAAAGCGATCCTCGTATTTCGCTACTAGGAGAGACCACACGAAACGGAAAATAGAGTACGTTGACGCCTTCAAGGATCATTGGACCCAAAGAAAACGCTCCAGAATTCGATTACAGCCCGTTTTACAGAAAGCCCGCACCGAGATCCCACCGCTTGTTGCGGCTGTACCGCTCGGAATTAGGTTCCAATCCCTCAGGAGGGCGCCTGTTTCTAGCCGACCATC
>DATBYP010000259.1:0-10018 GCA_036513675.1 Candidatus Acidiferrum sp. | reverse complement strand
GCGGAGGAGCCGGTGGCGGAGCTGGCGGTGGTGCGGGTGGCGGCGCTGGAGGCGGCGGTGGCCGCGGCGGTGCGGGTGGCGGAGCCGGAGGCGCCGGTGGAGCTGGAGGCGCTGGTGGCGGCGCCGGAGGTAAGGGCGGCGCGGGTGGAACTGGAGGAACCGGCGGCGCGGGCGGCAGAGGCGGGGGTGGCGGAACAGCGGGAGGAGGAACTCGCGGAGCGGGTGGCGGCAATTACAACAATCCGTACGGCAATCCGTTGAACAATCCATACAACCAGTCGCGGACAATCGTGCCGCAGCTTCCGCCTTCGGTAGCGACAAACCAGCAGATCCTGGCCTCGCTGGCGGATGGAACTGGCGGATTTTCCATTTTCAACACGAACGACTTGCTTGGCGGACTCGAGAGGATCGGGCGCGAGCAGAGCGAATTTTATATTTTGGGCTATGTGCCGCAGGAAACTCCGGAAGGCAGTTGCCACACGCTGAAAGTGAAATTGAACCACGGCGGAATGAATGTGCGTTCGCGCAGCGGATACTGCAATGCGCGCACCGTGAATCCGCTCGATGGAAAGCCGCTGGAGAAACAATTGGAGCTGCAGGCGGCGGGAGCGAGCATGGGCTCGATTCATGGCGCGCTACAGTCGCCCTATTTCTATACGGCACCCAATGTGGCACGTGTCAATCTGGCGATGGAGATTCCGCCGGAGTCGCTGAACTTTAATAAGGAGAAGGGGAAGTATCACGCCAACGTGAACGTGCTGGGAATTGCGTACAAGCCGGATGGATCCGTGGGGGCGCGATTCAACGACACGGTCAATTTGGATTTGGAAAAAGACGAGTGGAAGGAATTCACGAAGACGCCGTACCGCTATCAGAATCAGTTTGATGCGGCTGCGGGCACTTACAAGTTGACCGTGGTGCTGAGCGGGGGCGGCGACACGTTTGGAAAATTTGAAGCGCCGCTGCAGATTGACGCTTACGACGGGCAGCATTTCAGCCTGGGTGGCGTAGTGCTGACGAATTCCGCGACGCGGATATCGGACATTCCTTCCGGACTGGATTCGGCGCTGCTGGAGGACCGAACTCCGCTGGTGGTAAAGGGAATGCAGGTGGTGCCTTCGGCGAGCAACCGATTCAAGCGCACAGACAATGTGATCCTGTACACGGAGATCTACGAGCCAGGGCTGACGTCGGCGACGCCGCCGCGGGTTGGCTTCGCGTACCACATTTATGAGCGCGCGAGTAACAAGGACATTTTCTTTAGCGGGATCGCGCCGGCGGATGATTTCATTCAGAAGGGAAATCCGGTGATTCCGGGCGGCCTGATGGTGAAGGTGAAGGATTTGGCTCCGGGCAGTTATCGTCTGGTGGTGCAGGCGGTCGATAGTGCGAATAATCAGGCGCCGAATAGGTCGGTGGACTTCGAGATTACAAATTGAATGGTCGCGGCTCAGTCTCCGGTCGCGCTGATTTTGGGAAGTGGCACAGGCTGGACTGCAAAGGGAAAGCCGCAGGGCTCCGCAGACTCCGCCCCTTCGAGGCTCAGGGTAAACCTGCGCTACAGCAGCGTCCACAAGCGTTGCGCCAGCGAGAGTCATGCGGTGCGCTCGCGGGGCTGACCGGATTCGGCTAGCAGGCTGCGCAGGACGAACCAGCAATTGGCTGGGCGTTCTGAGAGGCGGCGCATGAAGTAGGGGCACCAGTCGGTGCCGAAGGGTACGTAGACTTGCAGAGTGTGGCCGGCGGCGTGTACTTCTTGCTGCAAATCGCGGCGAATTCCATAAATCATCTGAAACTCATAGCGGTCTTTCGGGAGGCGTAGGCGAGAGACTTCGGATTGTGCGTGCGCGACCATGAACGGGTCGTGCGAGGCGATGGCCGGGAGGAAAATTCCTTGCGCTGCACCTTCGAGCAGCAGAGTGGTTAGGCGCTTGAAGTTGGCGTCGACTGCGGCTTTGCCCTGCACGGCGATTTTTTTGGGCTCGCGATAGGCACCTTTCACCAGGCGGATTTTTGGTTTTAGCGGCGCGAGGCGCTGCAGATCTTTCTCCGTGCGATGCAGATACGCCTGGACGGCCAAGCCGGTATTGCCAGACTCACGCTGCACGGCCTCGAAGATGTCGAGCGTCACGTCGGTGTAGGCGCTGCCTTCCATGTCCATTTCGATGGTGCGGCCGAGATCGCGAGCGCGGCGGGCGGTGGAGCCGGCGAGCGAAGCACACAGATCCTTGCCGAGGTCGAGGCCGAGCTGGGTGAGCTTGATGGAGATGTTGCCGGCGAGATTCTTGGCGTGCATCTCTTCGATCATTTGGATGTAGCTGGCGCAGACTTCGCGAGCGGCGGCTTCAGTGGTGACGTTTTCGCCGAGATGATTGAGGCTGACGTTGCGGCCCTGGTCGCAGAGTTCGCGGCTGGCGGTGAGGGCTTCGGCGAGCGTTTCACCGGCGACGAAGCGGCGCGCGAAGCCGTGCTTCATGCCGCGGCGCGCGATGGAATTCGTGACGCTGCGCTTCGTGGAAAGCCAAAAGATAAAGTTGCGAACTAGCATGCGCCGCTCCTGAGACTTTGACGCGGAAGCATACCCCACCCCCGGCATTTTGCAAAAAGAGGCGGCAAGCTGTTGAAAACAAACGACAGCAGCGCGAAAAAGAGAGGCAAGAGAGAACAAGATCCGCCAGATCACGGAAAAGACGAGACTTACGGCAGAGGCGCAGACGGCACAGAGATTGGACACTTCTTGAATGGAGGCAGAGCGAAAAACTAGGGGGCAACGCAGATGTTTTTGAAAACAAGGGATTTGCGAAAAAAGCAACTCAGAAGTTGATGAAACTAAGGGAGTTAAAAATCGATCGTTTGCGAGATGCAGTGCGGGTGGCTGAAGGAAGGAGGGACGAAACGGGGACACTGTCAGCAGAACCTTGTCTTACATATACCGCATCCGTTACTATTTGTCAAGTGAGAAATTAAAGACTGTGGATTGAATAGGTTACGATTGGTGAGAATCCGCTAGAGGCCAACTGATGATTGAAGTACCCAAAAGCTACGCTCTAGACGTTCGCTCACCGACGCCCATCACATCGGAGCGGCAACACGAGGAGTACCTATTGGTATTGGACAAGCTGGCCAACAAAGAAAGGCCGACGGCGGAAGAAGAAAAGTATGCGCAGGTTTTGATGACGCTCATCGAAGCCTACGAAGAGGAACATGATTCCGTTCCGGATGCTTCTCCGTTGGAAGTGCTACGCGCGTTGATGGATGCGAATAATCTTCGGCAGAAAGATTTGGCGCCGATCTTTGGATCGGAAAGCATCGTATCCGAAGTGCTGCATGGGAAACGTGAGATCAACCGGACGCACATCGAGAAATTAAGCAAACGGTTTCGCGTTTCGCCGACAGTGTTTTTCTGAGAGTGGCGGCCGGGTCAAATCGAAGAGCCCACACGCAAACTCTGCGTATGGGGCACCCGGCACCCGGGCTAACGTGTGACGCACCTAACGGCGCTACCGAAAAAAGCGCCAGCGACGGTTTGCGGCCGCTACATACGTCAAAGTCGAAAAAACGCAACAGGCGAAGAAGCCGGTGAGGCGCGGGCACGGGTGTCCCGTGCCCCTGCGGGCCCCCCGTTGGCGTAGTCACATCGAAACGGAAAAAGCGACGGAATTTATGGCCTAGGGTTCGGACGGAGACGATGAAGTTGCTGTCGTGAGGTTGCCGACGGTCAGTGTGAAAGGGAGCGGGTTTGGTAGTGGCGACGGATGGCTTCGACGAGCGCGCCGACGAGCGCATAGGTGGCAGCGTTCACAGCAAGGACGAAATAGATGCTGAGCGGGTAACGGTGCGCAAGCGCTATCGGGCAAGTCAAACAGGCGAGGGTCCACGCGACGGCGTTGGCGGTTATCTGAATTGGGGAGATCGCGTAGATGTAGAGTGACCAGGCGATGACAACGAATGCGCCCAAGGTGCCCCAAATGGCGATTCGGCATTTCATGCGGCGCTCCCTGTGATTACATTTTGATGATCGCACCGGCGGGCGGAAATGCCAATGGTGAATTGAAATTCAAAGGCGCTCGCGGATACGGCGCCGCGGCTATTACATTGAAGCCCCTGTGCTCTGTTGCAACGTGCGTTCCGGTCCGGCGCCGATTGCTTACGTTGTTGGATTGTTGCTCATCCGATCACAGGCTGAAGCCCGTGCTACTGGAGGAAGGCGAAAAGCAGGTTCCTCGGCTGGGCTCCGCGGCCGCTACGAAGAAAGACAGAAAGAACGGGCACGGGTGTCCCGTGCCCCTACGGGCCCTTCGTTGGCGCAGTCACATCGACGCGGAAAAAGGGAGCGAGTTTATGGGCCTAGGTTTCGGACGGAGACGATGTAGTACTCGGTTTCGCCAAAGCAGGCGGTCGGTACGCCTTTGTGTTGCTCGTACGATAACGCGACACGCTGGCCAGCAGCATCTTGAATCTTCTGGGCTACGGCATCGTCGCGCACGCTGAAGGTGAAAAGCTGCGGAGCGGTGCCGGGGAAGGTGCTCATGGCCAACTCTCCTTCCCAGGTCTTGCATACCCAGCCTTTTTGGGAAATCTTTTGGATATAGCCGGCGCGCTCGCCTTTGGAGTAGGAAAAATGAAGCGTGATCCAGGCCCACGCGGCGAACACGCACACGGGCAAAACGACAAGTAGCAGTAGCAGGAATAACCAGAGGCCGCTTTTTCGCTGCGGAGCCTGAGAAGCGGTTACACCGTCCATGCGGAGGAGTCTACTTCCGTCCCTTCCGCCTGTCGAGCGTGCCGGTTGAGCTGTTTTAAACAAGCATTCGGATTCGTTGCAGACGGTTTATGGCAAGAAATACTGCAAATTCAAAAACCTACCCAAGTGCGGAGCCGCTGCCCTTCGAAGCTCAGGGTAAACGGAAAGCGAGGGCTACAGAGGCGAAAGGCTGCCCGCGGATACGGCGCCGCGGCCGCTACAGGGGTCTGGAAACTTTCGATTAATTCTACGTTTGCGCCGCTTGGGAATGGGCGATTATAGAAGTAGAAGCCACCTCGTTTGGAAGCCGTTCGGCGTCCGAAAACCTCATGACTGCTTGGGAGTTACTTGAGCCTGGAAGATAAGCAAAGAGTGGAACCGGCGACCGTTGCCGCTGAGGAGAAACCGGACGGGCGGCTGCGCGTGCTTGCGGTGGACGATTCGCCGTTCTCGCGCAAGTTGCTGGAGCATGCTTTGCGAGGGCAACCGTACGAAGTCGCCTTTGCGAAGGATGGGCGGGAAGCCTTGGCGTCCCTCTCGGAATTTCGTCCGAACATCGTTATCACGGATTGGATGCTGCCGGATTTCTCGGGCCCGGAGCTGTGCCGGAGGGTCCGGAGCGAATCGAAGACGGGATATACGTACGTAATTCTACTTACGAGCAATGTCGAAAAAGAGAGCATTGTGGAAGGCTTGGCGGCTGGCGCGGACGACTATTTAACAAAGCCATTTCATGAGAAGGAACTGGTGGCGCGGGTCGGTGTGGGCCGAAGAATCATTGAGATGCACCGCGAGATTGAGAAAAAGAACGAACTGCTGGAGGAGGCCGCGCGGAAAGATTTCCTTACGGATTTGCCCAACCGGCGAGCGGTTGAGGAATATGCGGCCAAGCAATTGGGAGGAGCTATCCGGCACGGGTATCCCTTGTGGGTGATTCTGGCTGACTTGAATAAGTTCAAAATGGTGAACGACCAGTACGGTCATCTGGCCGGTGATGAAGTGCTCAAGCGATTTGCGGGGATCCTAAAGAAAAATACGCGCACATCGGACATTTGCGGACGCCTGGGCGGAGATGAGTTCATTCTTGTGGTCACGCACGTTCCGGCTGTGAATATCACGAATCTGGTCGACCGGCTGGGGTCTAGCTTTACGATCGAAGAGTTCACGTTTGAGGGGCAAAACGTGCAAATGACGGCAAGCTTTGGGGTGGGCGGATATGAGCATCCGGACCGGCCGGAATTCCGTCATCTGCTGGCGCGCGCAGACTCGGCTCTATATGAGGCCAAGACAGACGGACGAGTGCGGGTGAACAGTAAGTAGGGCCGAGCGGCGGTCGCGCTAGGTCTGTGCAGAGGCGCGGGCTCGGTCCAAGAGAAGGTCGCGTTCGCGGGCGTTGCGGGTTAGGGAGGCGGCGCGGCCGAATTCGGCGCGGGCCTCGTCGAAGCGGCCGAGCTTTTGGAGGAGGTCGCCACGCACGGCGGGCAAGAGATGGTAGGCCTTGAGGGAGGGCTCGGAGGTGAGCGTATCGACGAGCTCGAGGCCGGCAGCTGGGCCGAAGGCCATGGCCACGGCGACTGCCCGATTTAGCTCCACAACCGGGGATGGAGAGAGCTTGGCGAGGTCTTCGTAGAGCGCGACGATGCGCGGCCAGTCTGTTTCCTGCGGGGCGAGGGCCCTGGCATGGCAGGCGGCGATGGCGGCCTGAAGGGCGTACGGTCCCCGGCTGCTTCCGAGGTTCCCGGCGCGCTCGAGCGCGGCGAGACCACGACGGATTAGGAGCTGATCCCAGAGGGCGCGATTTTGGTCGAGCAGGAGGATGGGCTCGCCCGACGGGCCAATTCGGGCGTGCGAGCGGGATGCCTGAATCTCCATGAGCGCGACCAGGCCGTGGACTTCCGGTTCGTTGGGAGCTAGCTCGGCCAGGATACGGCCGAGACGCAACGCTTCTTCGCAGAGGGCGGGGCGCATCCAGTCGTCGCCAGCGGTGGCGGAGTAGCCTTCGTTGAAGACGAGGTAGATGACTTCGAGCACGGACGCTAGGCGACTGGCAAGCTCGGCTTTGCGAGGGATCTCGAAGGGGACGTGGGCTTCGGCGAGAGTGCGCTTGGCGCGAACGATGCGTTGCGCGACGGTCGACTCCGGGACGAGGAAGGCGCGGGCGATTTCATCGGTGGTGAGTCCACCGAGCAGCCGTAGAGTGAGCGCAACGCGCGCTTCCGGCGAGAGAACCGGATGACAGGAGATGAACACCAGGCGCAGCAGGTCGTCGCCGACGGTGTCGTCGATCGCTGCATCGAGATCGGGCACGGCCATCTCCTGCTGCGCTTCGAGCTCGCGGCCGAACTCCTGGTGCTTGCGCTCGAGGAGCTTGTTGCGGCGCCAAAGATCGATGGCGCGATGCTTTGCGGTGGCCATGAGCCAGGCGCCGGGATTGTCCGGAATGCCGGACTCGGGCCACTGTTCGAGCGCGGCAACGAGAGCGTCTTGCGCGAGCTCCTCGGCGAGGCCGACATCGCGCACGATACGAGTGAGTCCGGCGATGATTCTGGCGGACTCGATGCGCCAAACGGCATCGATGGCGCGATGTGTGAGGGTAGACGTCACGGCTACCCATCACACCATCTTCAAAACGTTCGCGCAAGCCGACCTCTCGGGGGCCGTGAACAAACGGCCTTATCCTGGCTGTCTGTGCTGTCTGCGAGAGAAAGCGCTCCTACGGTTTGCACTTAGCAAAGTCTTCCGGGCCGAACATCTGGCGAATCTCAGTCTCGCCTTCCCAGCCGGGCCAGTGCTTCTTGTGAAGTTCCATGAAGCGCAGGGCGCCTTCGATCGCCTCTTGCTTCGAGTTCAGCTCGAATTGCGCGTATCCGCCGACAATCTCCTTGGCCTCGGTAAAGGGTCCATCGGTCACGGTAATCTTGCCATCAGAAAGCCGGACACGGGCTCCCAGCGCAGTTGGGCCGAGTCCACCGCCGCCGACCATCGTGCCGGCTTTGGCTGCCTCTTGACTGAGCTTGTCAATCGCGTCCATTAGTTCCTTGGGTGGAAAGCCTGAGCGCTCGGCCGATTTGACTATCATCATGAATCGCATGGTCACATCTCCTTTTATTTTTTTGGTTAGGAGCTGGTCTCCGCCCGGCCTCGGCCGGATGGGAACCTTGGCTCTATTGATACGACGAACGAAGGTCTGCGAAATCGACAGGTTGAATAACTTCGTCTCGGCCAGTGGCGGAGACCTGTTTGGGGCTACGGCTTCTTGTCGGCTACTTGGGCACGCAGGCGCTCTTCCTTCTTCCTGAGCTCGGGAGTGAGGGCGGGGCCGAAGTCCTCGGTCTCGAATACTTGGCGAATTTCGATTTCGGATTCGCCCTCATGAGGATTAGGGCAGCGTTTGACCCACTCAAGGGCCTCTTCCATGGATCGTACCTGCCAGAGCCAGAAGCCGGCAATCAGCTCTTTGGTCTCGGTGAAGGGCCCGTCGATCACGGTGCGTTTTGAGCCGGAAAAGCGGACGCGCTTGCCCTTGGAGCTGGACTGGAGACCCTCGGCGGCGAGCAGGATGCCAGCCTTTAGTAGCTCCTGGTTGAATTTTCCCATGTCGGCGAGGAGCTGCTGGCTGGGTAATACGCCGGCCTCGGAGTCTTTGTTGGCTTTCACTATGACCATGAATCGCATGTTGTGTCTCCTTTTTTAGGGTCGAGCTGAGAGCTTGCTTCGCACAATCTCGACTGGCTTTGCTGACCTCTGCTTTGACGTCGGACGACTGCGGGTGAAATCGACATAGATAGCGAGTTTTTTCTTTAGCCGACCATAGCTTGGGGAAGCGGCCAGTTGGATGCAACAATTTGCAGCAGATATTGCAAAACGGTGGATGCCTGGCAGGGATGGGAGGACACCAAAGTCTTGGCTGCCAAGGTGGCCGGACGCAAGAGCTGGAGCCCGGCCCAAATGACGCTATGCAAGAGCTGGCATTCTTGTGTCGCGATCACACGCAGCATACAAGACAAGATGATAAGCGCGAAAGCGGCGGTGGCCGCTTCAAGGATTGGTTTGCGGATGAAAGACTGTCTTTGCGCCAAGTTCGCCTCCGATACGACTGTGGTTGTGGCTACACCTAGATGACGAATGAGGTGGCCGGAAATCGACAGAATTGGGATTGCGGTTGGGAGATTTTCTATGGTGGGGCAGCGGGAGGGAGAGCCCTAGCTATGCTCGACACGCGGTGGGGAAGTTTGCAACTTTATGATTCCAAGTGGGTTTACGCTAAGAAGAGCTAGTGTTTGCAGAGGTTTCCCAGAGTTCTGAGATTTGGGGAGCGCTGATGAATAAGGATACCCGGCCCGGTGCTAGCGTTGGAGTTCGAGCGAGCGCTAAGTCATTTCTGTCTGCTTTCCTTTCCATTTTATTTGTAATTCCTACGGGCGTTTCTTGGCCAGCGACCGTTGAAGCCGCTGTGTCTGGCGCAGCGGACGGGCAGGGCAGTGCCGTGCCTCTACGCAAGGACAAGAAGGCGGCTGCGGCGCTTAAGGGATTGCCTGTTACGGAGTTGAGCGCGGATGAGGCGATTTTGCATGCACTGAACCGGCTGGCTTATGGGCCGCGGCCTGGGGACGTCGAGCGCGTGCGGCAGATGGGATTGGCTAAGTGGATTGAGCAGCAGTTGGATCCGAAGGCGATTGATGATCGGGCGGTGGAGGCGCGGATGGAGCAATTCCCTACCCTGCGGATGTCGACTGCGAAATTGCTGACGGAATATCCGCGGCCGAAACAACCGGAGAAACAGGTTGCGGCCAGGGAGGCGCGGCGAGATCAACGCCTGGATCAACGTTTGGAACAGCGCCCGGGGGATGCGGCGGCTGCGACGATCGCGAAGGATATGTCCGACAAGGGCGAGCAGTCTACGCAGGAGCACGCTCCGACGGAGAGCGCTGAAAGCATGAAGGACGATGTGAATGCGGTGTCGCCGATGAAGCGGGAGATTTCGGCGGAAATGAATGCGGCGACTCGCGGAGCGGGAAAGCGCGATTTGCTGGGGGGCGGAGACCCGAATGCAGTGCCGCGGGCTATTGCGGACGATAGCAAGCGGCCGCAGCGCATATTGGAAGAGCTGGCGATGGCGAAAGTGGCGCGGGCGATTTACAGCGAGCGGCAACTACAGCAGGTGATGGACGATTTTTGGTTTAACCATTTCAATGTGTTTGCGGGTAAGGGCGAGGACCGCTGGTTTTTGACGAGCTACGAACGCGATGTGATTCAGCCGCACGCGATGGGCAA
>DATBYP010000258.1:0-2660 GCA_036513675.1 Candidatus Acidiferrum sp. | reverse complement strand
CCCGGCTTCCGCGACTGCGTTCTCGCCCGCCGCGTCTTTTCCCCCCGCGCCCTCGAAGAAATGGACGCCAACCTAATCGGCGGCGATATCTCCGGCGGCGTCATGGATCTCCGCCAATTCTTCTTCCGCCCCACCTGGCGCCACTACGCCACGCCCGTCAGCAATATCTACATCTGTTCTTCCTCCACGCCGCCAGGCGGAGGAGTCCACGGCATGTGTGGCTACAACGCCGCAAAACTGGCCGCCTCACGTCTGTAGTGGGTCGCCGTTAAACAACGTCCCGCTCAATGCGCCCCGCGACCATTCAACCCCGAAAAATCCCCATTCAACGGATTACGCTTCCGTTATCTTCCATCTCCATGCTATCCTTCCTTATGTTTGCCTCTTTCCAGCTCCCCCATCGCCCCGAGTTCCAAGGTTTGTCTTTGCCACTTCTTGCCGTCTCATTTTTCTCAACTCTTTTGTTTTCTGCCGATTGCCGCCTCTTTGCTCTCTCTTTTGGTCTCTTGGCTCTCTTTTTTAACGTCGTGTTGTTTGTTTTCAGCAGCTTACAGACTCTTTTTGCAAAACATGGGGGGTGGGGGGTACCCCTCTCGTGAAAGCCTGTGTCCTCAAATCTCCCGCCCCGATCGAAACTAACCCCTTGGTGTTTTCCGATTACCCTAACCCGCAGCCCGCAAGCGGGGAAGTATCCGTTCGCGTCTCTTATTGCGGCGTATGCCGCACCGACCTGCACGTCATCGAAGGAGAGCTGGTCCCCCAAAGATCCCCCGTAATTCCGGGACACCAGGTCATTGGGACCATTGAGAAGTTAGGTCCGGGCGCAAATAGGTCTCGCGTCGGTACCCGGGTTGGGATTGCTTGGCTACATCACACCGACGGCACCTGTGAATTCTGCCGTGCCGGGGCGGAAAATCTCTGCGACCATCCCACGTTTACCGGCTATACCGTCGACGGCGGCTACGCCGAGTACATTGTCGCGCCGGAAGACTTCATCTATGCCATCCCGCAGCAATTTCCCGACGAGCAAGCGGCTCCGCTGCTCTGTGCCGGAATTATTGGCTTCCGCTGCTTGCGCCTTTCGGGGATTAAGCCCGGTGGCAAGCTGGGCTTCTACGGATTTGGCGCTGCCGCCCACGTTGCGATCCAGGTTGCCCGGCACTGGCATATCGAGGTCTACGCGGCCACTCGCGACGCGCGGCACCAGAAGCTCGCCCTCGAGCTAGGTGCAAAATGGGCCGGCGGCACCTTCGCCGAACCTCCGGTCAAGCTCGATGCCGCCATCGTGTTTGCCCCGGCAGGGGAAATAGTTCCCGCCGCGTTGAAAGCGCTGCGCAAAGGCGGCACGCTAGTCCTTGGCGGCATTCACATGAGCCCCATCCCATCCTTCGACTACGACCTGCTCTACCAGGAGCGGATGATTCGCACCGTGGCCAATAACACGCGTCAGGACGGCGAAGATTTCCTGCGCGTCGCAGCCGAAATTCCCATTCGCACGCACACGCAGCTTTTTCCCCTGCGCGAGGCCAACCGTGCCCTCAACGCGCTGAAAAACGACGCAATCCAAGGCGCTGCCGTGCTAAAGGTCGAGGCATGAACAAATGTAGCGGCCACCTTCAGGTGGCCCGGTGGAAACGTCGCCTGCAGATCGAACTGCGGAACCGTGAGCCCTGTCCGTTCCTGGGACACCGCTTCCCGCAATCGGTCAGGTGGCAATTCGGCCCTGCGTGCGCGGTCCGCTAACACGGTGTCAAGACGCGGCTTAGATTAAATTGCGGCTGGAACCATTACTGCCGTTACATTCAGCGGTGGCGAACGTCGAAACTAAGAAGGAGAATCGGCGCCATGTTAGCATTCATATCCGAAACTCCCACTGAAGTGAGAACCATGCAGTCCCGAATTTTGATTGCGGACGATCAGCCCGACGTGTTGCGGGCTTTGTGCTTCCTGCTGAAAGGACACGGATACTCCACCGAAACGGTCACCTCGCCCTCCGATTTGCTGGAGGCGCTCAGCCGGAGCGAATTTGATCTTTTGCTGATGGACCTAAATTACGCACGCGACACCACTTCCGGCCGCGAAGGGCTGGATTTGCTAGCTCAGCTTAAAGCGATAGACACCGTGCCGCCAATTGTCGTCATGACCGGATGGGCCAGCGTCGGCATCGCCGTCGAAGCGATGCAGCGCGGCGTCACCGATTTTGTGGAGAAGCCCTGGACGAATTCGCAGTTGCTCGAAGTCTTGAGCAAGCAAATAACGCTGGGACGCGAGCGGCGAGAATCCGCGCGCCTGGCGGTGCAGGAAACGCAAGCCCAGAAAGTAATCGTCTCGCAATTTCACGAGCAGGAACACGAAATTGCGGAAGCCCGCGCGATTCAGGAAGGATTTCTTCCCAAGGAAATTTCGCAGCTCGCTGGTTACGAAATTGCCAGCGCGTGGCAATCCGCGCGGGTGGTTGGCGGAGACTACTTTGATGTGCTTCCCTTTGGCGGCGAAAGTTGTGGGCTGTGCATAGCCGATGTCGCCGGGAAGGGTTTGCCGGCCGCGATGCTGATGTCGAATTTGCAGGCGGCGGTCCGCGGCCTGGCCTCACCTTCGGTAGCGCCGGAGGCATTGTGCTTGCGCCTGAACGCTCTGCTCTGCCGCAATATGGCCAGCGA
>DATBYP010000257.1:0-8367 GCA_036513675.1 Candidatus Acidiferrum sp. | reverse complement strand
GCTCCAACTTCAGACGGGCGGGCACTCGGCCCAACAAAGGTGGAAGCACGTGGTCGTCCATCCGCCACACCACCGTAAGTGTCTTACCCTAAGCATGTTACGGATTTTGACGCCTGCGGCCCTGACGCGACGTGTCACTATGAACGACACAAATTGTCACTTGGAAACCGGCAGGTCGCCCACGCTGCCTTCGCATATCTTACGAACGTTCTTGCCAGGATTGACACGAAGTAAGGCTCCCGCTAAAGTGCGCCCGCAAGGGAGCTTGCAATACCGTCTCCCGAACCTGATTTGATGTAGCCGGAGGCATAAACATGCCGGGTGTGGAATCGACCGAAACGCGCCGTGCATTTCTCAGGCAGACAGCCCATCTAGCCCTGGGAGCGACGTTTGCTACTAGTATCGGCGAACTGGCGGATTCAGAGGCGGCATCCGCAGCGGAACCGCCGCAAGCCGCCACCGTCTTTCCCAAGGGATTTCTCTGGGGCGCTGCAACTGCCGCCCATCAGGTCGAGGGGAACAATGTCAGCAGCGATCTGTGGGTGATTGAGCACCTCAAGGACAGCATGTTCCGTGAGCCGTCCGGAGATGCCTGCGACCACTATCACTTGTACGAACAAGACATCAGCACGATTGCCGACCTGGGTCTCAATGCCTACCGGTTCTCCATCGAATGGGCCCGCATCGAGCCTGAGCGCGGATTCTTTTCTCGCGCGGAACTGCAGCACTATCGCCGTATGCTTGAGGCGTGTCATCGTCGCAACATCACGCCGCTCGTCACCTACTCTCATTTCACTGTGCCGTATTGGTTTGCCCGTGAAGGCGGGTGGGAAAATCCGGACTCCCCGTCCCTATTTGCAACCTATTGCGAACACGCCACGCGCTCCCTCGGGGACTTGACTGCGTACGCAGCCACGTTCAACGAGCCAGACATACTTCATCTCCTTCGGTGGGTGACCTTTCCCGACGACGCACCGGGTTCAACGCTGATCGAAAAAATGGGTACGAGCCGAGACACCATCCGCCGCCAACTGAACTGTCCCGTCTTCAGTAACTTCCTGTTTGCCGATGCCGCGAAGAGCCGCCAGAACATGCTCGCCGCTCACGAGAAGGGCAAGGCTGCTATCAAATCCGTGCGCGGCAATCTGCCAGTCGGCCTGACGCTCGCGATGGAGGACGACCAGCCTGCCGGCTCCGATAGCCACGTCGATCAAAAGCGCGCCGACGTGTACGGACCATGGCTGAACCTGGCCAAGAAAGATGACTACATCGGCGTGCAAACTTACACGCGCTCGCGCGTCGCCGCGAAAAATTTGCCCCCTCCCGATGGTGCGAAGCTCACGCAGATGGGCTATGAGTTTTATCCGGAATCGCTCGAGCACACCATCCGGTACGCCAGCAAAGAAACGGGCATCCCTGTCATTGTTACCGAAAACGGTGTGGGCACCGAGGACGATAAAGAGCGCGTCGACTACATCAATCGCGCGTTGCAAGGCGTGAAACGCTGCCTTGCCGACGGCGTCGACGTTCGCGGGTATATTCACTGGTCGCTGCTGGACAATTTCGAGTGGGTCTTCGGCTACATGCCCAAGTTCGGTCTTATCGCTGTCGACCGGGAAACGCAAAAGCGCACGCCAAAACCGAGCGCCACGCTCTTGGGAAGCATCGCCCGCAAAAACTCCCTCTGAGAGCCGCACTTGACGGCTCAGCCTGCGCGGACTTCGACAATGGACGCCCCCTCCGAAACTGCCGAGCATGTCAACGTCGCGTCCGCTCTGTCCGCTGCCAATCTCGCCCCAGCCCGCTGGACTCGCATCATCCCCGTCGCGCTGGTCATGTACACCATCGCCTTCATCGACCGCACCAACATCTCCCTCGCCCTCCCGCGCATTAGCCACGATCTCCAACTCGACCCGCAGCAAGCGGGCACCGTCGCCGGCATCTTTTTTTGGGGCTATCTTGCGCTGCAAATTCCGGGTGGTCATCTAGCCAAGCATTGGAGCCCCAAGAAGTTCATCAGCGTCTTACTCGTCGCCTGGTCGCTGTTTGCCGTCGGCTGCGGCCTCGCGCGTACCTACCATGAGCTGCTGCTCCTTCGGCTGCTTCTAGGCGTGGCCGAAAGCGGCGTTTTCCCCGCCACTCTAATTCTTCTCTCCCATTGGTTCTCTCGCGCCGAACGCGCCCGCGCCAACGCTCTTTGGCTCCTCTGCCTGCCCGGCGCCGTAATTCTCTCCTCGCCCTTTTCCGGCTGGATGCTCGACCATTGGGGCTGGCGCATCATGCTCGTCGCAGAAGGCGCGCTGCCGCTCGCCTGGCTAGCCATCTGGTTGCTATTCATCCAAGATCATCCTGCGGAAGCGCATTGGCTCCCGCAAACTGAGCGCGAATCCCTCATTGCCATCCTGCGCGCCGAATCCGCCGAACTGGAACGCTCCGAAAACGTTTCTTACCTGCGCGCGCTGATGCGCCCGCAAGTTTTCGTCCTGGCCGCGATTTATTTTTGCTTTGTGAGCGGCCAGATGGGCCTGCTCTTCTGGCTTCCCAGCGCCACCGAAAATTTCAAAAAACTTAGCAGTCTCTACACCGGCATCTTCTACACGTTTCCGTTCATCGTCGGCGCCGTTTCTCTACTAGTCGTCGCGCGCCATTCAGACGAGACCTCCGAGCGCCGCAAGCACGCCGCCACCGCTATGACACTCGGTGGGATCTTCATTCTTCTTGCCGTCGCCGTGATTCCGTATTCGCCGTTTCTGGCCTTCGCCTTCATTACACTCAGCGGCGTCGGCGCGTACGGCCCGATGGGCCCCTTTTGGGCGATTCCTACGGAAACCTTGCCCGCGAAAACTGTTGGCTTGGTCATGGGCTTTGTAAACGCCATCGGCAACCTCGGCGCATACTTTGCCCCGCTCATCGTGGGCTATCTCAACAAAACCACGGGAAATTTTCTCTCTGGATTCCGGTACCTGGGCGCCATCACCGTCGTCGGAGGTGCGCTCTGCCTCCTGCTCCGCGAAACAGCAAAGCCATCACGAACAAATTCGCAGTAGAGCGTCCTAGCGTCCCGCTGCTGCCTTGCCGGCCTCCGCGGCGCCTAGGCTCCCGGTAGCAAAGGAAGCAGGTATTCCTGCAGTCGCTGGCTCTGTTCCCGCGTTAACCGTCCCAAATGAATGCCCATCTCCTCGCGCCCATGCAGCCTCACCACCGACCCCGCACCCACCACGGGCGTCATCGCCTGGTTCAACTGCAGGCTCACACCGACGGACGATCCTATCGGCAGCATCCGCGGCGTGCGAATCAGCATCCCTTCCAAGCTCACATTCACCGTCTCGCCTTCGATCTCCTGCCCGCGGAATTTGATCTGTACCTTGGACTTCAGTGGCACTCGCCTGGTTCGCCGCAGCACGTTATCGATGGCGCCCTGCGTCGCCCGCACCAGCCTCAGCAGTCGCTCCTTGTCGATCGGCTTATAAACAAAAAAACTAGCCCCCGCCTCAAATCCCCTCGCCATCGCGGCCGGCCTTTGGTCATCGCTGACCAGCACGATCGGCGTCAGCCGGTTCGATCCGGAGGCCCGCATTTGCCGCGCCAGCGTTAGCCCGTCGGGAAACGCCATCTCATAGTCCAGGAACGCCACGTCAAACTTGCCGTGCCGCAAAATCTCTGGCGCCTCCTCGCTCTTCGTCACCTTTGTCGATTCTATTCCCGCCGAAGTCAGCACCTTCTCGATCAGTTCGCATGTGGCAGCTTCGTCGTCCACAATAATCGCTCGTTTTTCCATGGTAGGATTCGGTCTCCGTTAGGCGCTAGGTCGGACAACATTCTCACCGGTATTCCCGCCCCTATCGCCACATCCATCGGCTTCGACCTCGACACCTCATAGCAATCAAACTGCACTCCCACTCCCTGCTTCCCGCCGGCGGTGTTAATCTCCTCCACTCGCACTACGTGCCCTGTGCATCGCCACTCGCTCGTCGGCTCCCCGACGATTTCTTCCGGCATGTCGAAGAGAACTTCTACCGTCTCCCCTTTGCGCAGCACGGAATTTGTCGCAAAGTAAATTCCGCGTTGCGAAAGATTCACCGACTCCGCCGTGCACTCCGGTACCAACGATTTCCAAATCCGTACGCGCAGCGGCGTTTTCACCTTGTACCGTCCGGCCAATCGGCGATCGGTTCGAAAACGACTCATGGCTGCTTCCTTGCTGCGCTGATCGGGTGGTTAGGGAGATGGCGCAATAACCGTACGAAGAGGGGGAGAACAAACTGTCACGATTTAACGCTTGTGTCTAGACTCCATTTCGTACTGTCCCACGATGAAACCGCATCCTGTGCTGTCCAGTTCGCCCGCGAACACGGAGCCACGATCGCTTTTCATATACAGGATTCACCCTACTTTCCTTGAGAAACCGCTGTGCTATGTTTTTCCTCGCCCATGCCCAAACGCATCCTCATCGTCGAAGACGAACCCTCCGTGCGGAATGCCGTTCGCACTTTCCTGGAGCACAATTCTCGATTTGAAGTGTGCGGCGAGGCTGTCAACGGCGTGGAAGCCGTCGAAAAGGCCGGCGCCCTCCAGCCCGACCTCATCATCTTGGATCTCTCCATGCCTCAGATGAACGGCATCGAGGCGGCTTCACTCCTTCGTGCGCGGCTGCCTAACGCCCCAGTCGTTATTTATACGATGTTCGGAGACGTCCTCGGCAAGCAGCTCGCCTCTGCGCTCGGGGTAGCGGCCATCGTCTCCAAGTCCGATGGCCTAACCAAACTCCTCGCGCGCATCGAGGCCCTCCTCGAATCCTCTACCTTGGTACGGCCGCCTGTTTAATGTGTCGATCGGCCATTAGGCCGCCCTTTTTCGCACGACCTACGATGATGTGGCTGCCATACAGGGTTTGCTGTAGTTGCCTTGTTCTGCCGCGATGTTAGTCTCTCACTACTTCCCATGCCAAAACGCATCCTCATTGTGGAAGACGAAACCGCCGTGCGCCGCGCCATTCGCGCTTTTCTCGAGCACCATCGCTTTGAGATTTGTGGCGAGGCTGTCAACGGTGTCGAAGCCATCGAAAAAGCAGTCGCTCTGCACCCCGACCTCATTACCTTGGATCTGTCCATGCCTATAATGAATGGGATCGAGGCCGCTTCTCTCCTCAAGACCAAAGCGCCCGGCATTCCAGTAGTCATTTACACGATGCTCGAGGACATTCTCGGCAAATCGCTCGCTGCCACACTTGGCGTGAGAGGAGTTGTCTCCAAGGCGGACGGCCTAGTCAAACTCCTCGCCTGCATCGAGGGTATTCTCGAATCCGGTACGTCCGTCCGTCCACAGCCTCGCCCTCACGTCGAGCACTGATGTCGCGTTGACCTTCACCACCGTCCACCACCCTTCTTTAGTTACCTTTACTCTTACTCTACGGCGGGGGTAACACGCCTGACCGCCCCCCTCCCCGCCAGGTGGTACCACGACCCCGGGGCCATTGCACCCAGCGAACGGGGGTGTAAGATGGGCACAGAGGCGGAAACACAACCGCCTTCCCCGGTGTCTAAAGGTACAGAGCTCGGAACCGGGTGATAGGCAAGCAGGCCGGAGCACATGCCCAACCCGGACGTAGATCGATATTTCAGCCGTGAAGGCTCGAGTGACCCCTCCGAGCTGACTCGCCAGCCCATGCAGGCTTCGCGAGCGCCGCGATGGGGCGAAGAGCCGGAAAGGCCGTCCGTGTCCGATTGGGCCAGCGCCTTATCTTGGGGCCGCGATGAATCGGAGCTGGTGAACGAGCTACAGGCGGGTTCCGAAACCGCCTTTGATTGGCTGGTCACGCATTACCACGGCCCGGTCTACAACTTGATTTTGAGCATGCTGGGAGACACTTCGGACGCCGCGGACGGAACGCAGGAAGTTTTTCTCAAAGCGTTTCGCGGAATCAGATGTTTTCGCCAGGGCAGCTCTCTGAAAACGTGGCTGTATCGCATCGCGATTCGCGAAGCGCTGAATCACAAGCGCTGGTTCAAGCGTCATCTGCAGAAAAATGTTTCGATCGATGCGGAACCGGAAGAAGGTCACAGCGCAATTGAAATCGAGGATTTGGGCGCAACTCCTTTCGATCAGCTCGCTGCCCATGAAATTCAGGAAGCGGTGCAGCAAGCGCTGCAGGAAATTCCTCAAGTGTTTCGCGGCGCCGTTATCCTTCGCGATCTCGAAGGCTTGAGCTACGAAGAAATCGCCGAAGTGCTGGAATGCAGTGTGGGCACGGTAAAGTCGCGCATTCTGCGGGGACGCCGCGCGCTCAAGGATCTTTTGGAACCTCTGCTCGGAAAGCGGGAAACGCCTACGCCCGCGGACACGTCCCATGAACATCGGGGTGGCCGCGACAATTGCGCAGCCACGGACCCAAGCGCAAGCCCAATTCCAAGCAGAAGTTCAGGCCCAGGTTCACAGACGATGCAGCAAGCGGCACACGGGGAACTCCCATGAAGTGCAACACGGTGCAGACCAAGCTGGCTGCCTATCTGGATGACGCGGTAACCGGCGCCGCTCTTGTGGAAGAGCGCGTGCACATTCGCGAGCATCTGGAAGCCTGCGATTATTGCCGCGAAGAGCTGCAGCGTTACCGCAAGCTCTCGATGCTGTTGTCGCGCGTGCCGAGAAATCTGCCGCCCGCGGATTTGGCTGTCCGTATTCGCGTAGCCGCTGCGCAAGCCCTTCCCACCCAGGATTTCCGCAGCCGCGCCCGCAGAGTACGCGACCGCGCGGAACTTCTGCTCGACAATGTTTTTCGCCCGCTCACCGTTCCCGCCACCGGCGGATTTTTCTCCGCCATTCTCGTTTTCGTAATCGTCTTGCAACTCATCGTTCCGGGAATCACCGTGCGCGCCGTCCCCAACGACGTGCCCCTGAATATCCTCCGCCCCGCGGAATTGATCACCCTTTCCGATTACCCATCCTCCTGGGCTCCCGAGCAGCACGACGTCGAGCTGTCGCTTCCGCATGGCTTGCTCATTGATGTCACCGTAGACAAGAACGGCCAAATGGTCGGCTACCAAATTATTTCCGGTCCCAAGAGCGTCGACTTGCGTCATCAGCTCGATCAAATGCTGTTGTTCTCCCGCTTCCGCCCGATGATGAGTTTCGGTCGCCCCACCGCCGGCGGCCACGTCATCCTAAGCTTCAGCGCCGTCCGCGTCCGCGGCTGAATTCCGCACGAAAATGAACGCTCTCGCCGCTGCGCCAAGGGCTCTGGCGCTTCGTTGGGTGCGTTGTAATATATCGTCTCAGGTCGCGTTGATCGCTCTCCTGCTTTCCTTGCCATCCGCTACGCTGGCCCAGGAACCTTCCGATGCAGAACAGCTTTTCTTCGATTCCGCCAACCGCGAGCGCGTCGCCTTGCACTTGCATCCTCTTAAATGGGATGCCGCCTTGGCCGAAGCAGCCCGTCGTCACGCACAACTCATGGCCAAACACGAAGTTTTTCAACATCAGCTTCCCGGCGAGCTCCCCTTGGATGAACGCGCCGCCCAGGCCGGGGCGCGTTTCTCTCAAATCGGTGAGAACATCGCGATTGGTGCGCAAGCGCCGGCAATCCATACGGGGTGGATGCACTCTCCGGGGCACCGCGCCAATATTCTCGACGTTCATTTCACCGCGCTAGGCGTCGGAGTTGTCGAAGATGATGAAGGCGAGTTGTACGCTGTGGAAGATTTCTCGGTGGCCGTAGCGAGCCTCGGTATCGATGCGCAGGAGGAAAAGGTCGCCGCTATGCTCTCAGCCAGAGGTCTGCAACTTACCGGTGACAAAATGTTGGCTCGGCAGTTGTGCGCGGAGGAGCGCGCTCCTGCCGGGCGTATGTCGATGCTCATCGTGTATTTCGAGGTGCCAGACGTCAGCCGAGTGCCGGAACAGTTGGAGCAGAGGATTCGCGACGGTAAGTTTCAAAGGGCAGCCGTCGGCGCATGTCAACCCAGGGAAAGCGGGACGGCTGTCGCGCGATACCGGATTGCCGTGCTGCTCTTCCCCGCCGTCGCGGCAAAGCGAAAATAATTGTTGTATTTGGCCGACGAGCCAAAATAGAATATCCGGCATGGTTCGTAACGCCTACTCGTATTGGTTTCGATTTTGGGTGCCACCTAAATAGGAGGCGAGGGGCGAATTTGTAAGCGCAGCACCAAGAGAAATTCCGACCCACTCGCAACCGAGTGGGTTTTTTATTTTACGGCACAAAAAGAGGGCAGCCATGATTATCTCGATCAAACTTCACGCTACACGCCAGGAAATTGACGAAGTTCGCAAGCAAGTCGAGTACTTCGGATACAAGGTGCATTCCATCGAGGGAGAGGAGCGCGTCGTGATCGGAGTCGTCGGAGTGGGCGATGT
>DATBYP010000256.1:0-5023 GCA_036513675.1 Candidatus Acidiferrum sp. | reverse complement strand
CTCGGGGCCGATCGAATTCGCAGGTCAGCGTTCGGTACGTATACGATCAAGCGGATGCGCGGACCGCAAACTCCACGCAGACTCACCAATAAATACTCCTAAGGCACTTTCGTGTACGTGCTCGCTGTCTAAGCAACAAATTTCTACGGGAACTACGTTTGGATTTGCGCCGCCCAGGCGTCGATCGCCGCGCTTCGGTCGCTCATCCTTCGTTTTACCCTTGATTATTCTCTGGGAATATGCTATAATTACTAACGGCGATTCATTTAGAGAGCTGAAAGAGCCGCTCTGTGGATCCCATGTCGGTCATGTATTGTTCGGAGGACGAACACATGAAAATGAATACGCAAGCGATCGCATACCGCGACGGCGATACGGAACTCACTGGGCAGTTCACCTGGGATGCAGAGCGGAGTGACAAGCGCCCCGGCATCCTAGTCGTGCATGGGGGCGCCGGGCTCGACGCACATGCCAAGGGGCGAGCGAGGCAGCTCGCGGAACTGGGCTACGTCGTATTTGCTTGCGACATGTACGGCAATGGCGTGGCTGGCAACCGCGAACGCGTTATGGCCAGAATTGCGGAACTGCGGGACGACCCGGCCAAACTGTGCCAGCGGTCGCGCGCGGGTATAAAGGTGTTGGTGTCGCATCCGCAAGTCGACGGACGTATTGCTGCGGTGGGCTACTGCTTCGGCGGGATGGTGGCGCTCGAGCTGGCAAGGAGCGGCACGGACCTCGCGGGAGCGGTTAGCGTGCACGGAAGCCTGTCCACAACGAAGGCAGCCCAGGCGAGTGTGGTTAAGGCGAAAATACTCGTCTGCCATGGTGCTCTGGACCCTCACGTCCCCATGACGCGGGTGAATGCGTTCGTGCAAGAAATGAACGAAGCCGGCGCTGACTGGCAACTAATCGTCTATGGCGGTGCAATGCATGGCTTTACCCACGAAATAGGACCTGCGGTCCCAGGTGTCGCATACCACGCCCTGGCCGACGCCCGTTCTGCGACTGCGATGCAGAGTTTCTTCATGGAACTATTCGGCTGAGAGGTGAAGTCGTCCAGCCAAGTAAATCCGCCCAGCCTTGAAGGTAGCCGCGTTCAACATGAATTTAGCCGCATTGACTGTGCGGCGCGGCGAATGCTATAAAATACTGTTTCACTAGGCAGCTACAGGCCCACCGTGAAGGTTGTTGCGGGTCGAGACACGGCGAGGCTGCCTACCACATTGGCCCGCGCGGCCAGACTTGAAGGGGTTCAGGCGAAACAACTTAGATGCAAGAGATTGTTCACCAACTTGGGGAACTGTTCCTTCAGGCTGTGCCTACAGTCCTGATTGTTCTGGCTTTTTACCTGATCCTGCGGGCGCTATTTTTCAAGCCGCTGCTTGCCATAATGGCGGAACGCGATGCCCGCACGGCGGGCGCGCGGAAGGCGGCGGCAGCCGCGGAAGCCGCAGCAGCAGAGAAAGTGAAGCAATATCAGGAAGCGCTGAAAAAGGCGCGTGCGCAAGTGTACCTGGAACAGGAAGCGGCTCGGAAAAAGGTGCTGGACGAACGCGCCGCGCAACTGAAAGAAGCTCGGCTCAAAGCAGCGACGCAAGTTGCAGAGGGCAAAGAGCACGCAGCCAAAGAATTGGAGGCGGCGCTGCTGGAGCTTAAGTCTTCGGTGGGACAGTTAGCAGCGGAAATCGCGCGCCGTGTGCTGCAGATTGCGCCGCGGCCCGGCGGCGGTCCTGCGAGAGAGGCTCGATGACGCGCAGGGGCGTTTGGAAACTCCTTCCCGGTGCGCTGGTGATTTTGCTTTTCGCAGCGGTCGGTGCGCATGCCGCAGAGGAAGGCGGCAGCGCGACGACGGAACGCGCCAAAGAGATCTTCAAATGGATTAACTTCGCGATTGTTGCGGGCCTGGTTTCCTGGGTTTTTCTGAAGCTCACACCTCCATTTTTCCGCAAGAACGCCGAAACCATCAGCTCCGCGATTACCAAAGCTACGGCGGCAAAAGCGGAAGCGGAGCGCCAACTGCGTGAAGCGGAAGAGAAGCTGGCGCGGCTGGAGCAGGAAGTGGTGCAACTGCGAGCGACTGCGCAGCGGGAAATGGCGGCGGAAGCGGAGCGATTGCGTACAATCACGCAGAGCGATATTCAGAGGGTTAGGTTGGCGGCCAAAGCGGAGATTGAAGCGGCGGAGCGGGCCGCGCGGCTGGAACTGAAGGTGATTGCGGCGAACCTGGCCGTGGATGGGGCGGAAACGCTGCTTACGAAAGAGTTGACGCCCCAGGTGCAGGAATCGCTGGTGGCGGCATTTGTTAAGAGCCTCGAGGGGAGACCGAATTGAAGTCCGCGAGCTTGCAGTATGCCAACGCGTTAGCCGACGTCGCGCTGGCGCAAGGCGCGGCGGAACCGGTGACGCAGCAACTCATCGGATTCGGCGCTCTGTATGCAGAATCGGCGGAGCTGCGGAATTTTCTGTCCAGTCCGGCGGTGACAAAGGAAGCGAAGCACCGCGTGATCGAAAAATTGCTGGCACGCGTAGGCGGAAGCAAGATTGTGCGCAATTTCTTGCTCGTGGTGGTGGACCATCAGCGCACGCACGTTTTGCCGGAAATGATTGCGGCGTTTCAGGAAGTGATTCGGCAGCGGCAAGGGATCACAGAGGCGCAAGTTTCTTCCGCGGTGGAGTTGAGTAAGGCACAGAGAGCGGAGATGGAATTTACGCTGGAGCGGTTGACGGGAAAACGCGTGGAAGCAAAGTTTTCACTCGAGCCGGGCCTGCTGGGCGGCGCGGTGGTACGCGTGGGCGATACGGTTTATGACGGCTCCCTGCGCACCCGCTTGAATGATTTGCGGGCGCGCTTGGCGTCGGAATAGGGAGCGGGAGCAGGAATGGCGAAGATCAAAGCGGACGAAATCAGCAAGATTCTGCGCGAGCAGATTGAGAATTACGAGCAGACCGTCGCTGTCGATGAGGTGGGCGCGATCATCAGCGTAGGCGACGGGATTGCGCGAATTCACGGCCTGGAAAAAGTGATGGCCGGGGAGATGCTGGCGTTTCCCCACAACGTTTACGGAATCGCGCTGAACCTGGAAGAGGAAGAAGTCGGCGCCGTGCTGCTGGGCGAGTACACGGAGCTGAAAGAGGGCGACACCGTCAAGCGCACGAACACGATCATGTCCGTGCCAATCGGCGATGCGCTGATCGGGCGCGTCGTGAGTCCGCTAGGCGAGCCGCTCGATGATAAGGGGCCGATTAACTCGAAGGAGCGGAATCCGCTGGAGCGCATTGCTCCCGGCGTGCTGGACCGCCAGCCCGTGCGCGAGCCGCTGCAGACGGGCATCAAGGCGATCGATTCGATGATCCCGATCGGGCGCGGACAGCGCGAGTTGATCATTGGCGACCGGCAGACAGGCAAGACGGCGATCATTCTCGACACGATCATCAATCAAAAAGGCGGCGACGTAATTTGCATCTATTGCGCTATTGGACAGAAGAGGTCCACGATCGCGCAAGTTTTGAAGGTCCTGACCGACGCGGGAGCGATGGATTACACGATTATCGTGGCGTCGTCGGCGGCCGAGCCAGCTTCGGTGCAATACATTGCGCCGTACGCCGCTTGCGCGATGGGCGAATATTTCCGCGACAACAAGCGGCACGCGGTTACTTTCTACGACGATCTTTCCAAGCATGCGCAGGCGTATCGCGAGATTTCGCTTCTCTTGCGGCGGCCGCCGGGACGCGAAGCATACCCGGGCGACGTGTTTTATCTGCACTCGCGCTTGCTCGAACGTGCGGCCAAGCTGAACGATAAGCTGGGCGGCGGCTCGCTGACATCGCTGCCGGTGATCGAAACGCAGGCGGGCGACGTTTCCGCGTATATTCCGACGAACGTCATTTCCATCACCGACGGACAGATTTATTTGGAAGCAGACTTGTTCAATGCCGGCATTCGCCCCGCGATTAACGTGGGTATTTCCGTGAGCCGGGTGGGCGGCAACGCGCAGATCAAGGCCATGCGGCAAGTGGCAGGCTCGTTGCGCCTGGACATGGCGCAGTACCGCGATCTGGCGGCGTTCGCGCAGTTTGGCTCGGACCAGCTCGACAAAGCCACGCAGGCGCAGCTCGCGCGCGGCCAACGTTTGACGGAAATTTTGAAGCAGGATCAGTATTCGCCGCTGCCAGTTGAGAAGCAGGTCCTTATTCTTTACGTGGCGACGAGCGGGTCGTCGGACAGCGTGCCGGTGAATGAAGTGCGGCGGTTTGAGCGAGAGCTGCTGGAATTCGTGGATGCGAATCATTCGTCAATCTTGAAGACGATTCGCGAAAAGAAAGCGTTGGACGACAGCATCAAGGCAGAGATCAAAAAGGCGGTGGATGCTTTTAAGGAGCGGTTCACGGCTGAAGTTGCGGCGGCGGCGAGCTAAAGCTTGCCTGGCAGCGGCGCGTAGCGAACATCCATGCCCACACTTCTCGATTTCCGGCGGCGCATTCGCTCGGTGAAAAACAGCCAGCAGATCACGCGCGCGATGAAATTCGTGGCCGCGGCGAGGCTGCGGCGCGCGCAGGAAGCGGCGCTGGCGGCGCGCCCTTACGCGCGGGAGCTGGTGCGAGTTCTGCGCTCGACGATGGCACGCATTCAGGAGCCGCAGCACCCACTGTTGGAGCGCCGCGAAGAGAAAAACATACTGGCTATCGTGCTTACCGGAGAGCGCGGGCTAGCGGGCGCGTTCAACTCAAATATCCTGCGCAAGGCCAATGAGTTTTTCCGCGTGAATCGAGACAAAAAGGTTGTGACGGTTCCGGTGGGCAAGAAAGGCCGGGACGCGCTGAAAAAAGCGGGATTCACGTTTGGCGGAGAGTGGGTGAATGTCCTTTCGCGCGTGGAGTTCAAGACGGCGCGGGAAATCGCCAAGCTCGCCACAGATTTATACACCGAGAAAAAGGTGGACTCCGTTTACATCATGTTCAGCGAATTCAAGACCGTGATGTCGGTGAATCTGACCGTGGAGAAGCTGCTGCCCGTGGAAGCGAT
>DATBYP010000255.1:0-3019 GCA_036513675.1 Candidatus Acidiferrum sp. | reverse complement strand
TCGTCAAGAAACTCTTTCAGCGAATGACCACCTTCGATGTAGTCAATCAGGGCTTGCACGGGAACGCGTGTGCCAACAAACACCGGGGTGCCGCCCAGGATGTCAGGATCAGAACAAACGACGGACGATTTCTTCATGGAGAAGCGCCTTTCACGCAAGCATTTCTAACTCCGACTGCCCATGAGCCCTAGCGAAATTAGCCGGTTTGAGCAAGGTAAGTTGACGAGCGAGTTATTCGATGACCTCGTCAGCTCGGTCCAGGAGCACGAGCGGCACTTCAGAATTCAAGCGCGCGTGTCACGGCGTCGGGGTCGTTCGCAATTACAGTGAGCAGAACTTGCGCCGCCTTATCGGGCCGATGGGCGCCCTGCTCCCAATCGCGCACGGTCCCAAGCGGGAGATGAAACCGCGCCGCGAATTCCTCCTGTGTCAGCTTCAATTTCTTGCGCAAAGCGGCCACCGTCGGCACGCGGCGCGCACGAGCGAGCTGAGCCTTGCTGGCTGGCGGACAATCCGGATCGGACAACGCGGCGCGGTGGCGCTTCGCCTCGCTCATCGCATCGAAGGCGCGCCAATCGCTCTTCGGCGGCTTCTTCGCATTGAGTCTAAAGCTCGTAATATTTCCTTTTTTCATGAGGCATTATGCTGCCGCGCGGGCCTTATCCAAATCGTCGTGCTCGAACGCGGACGCCATTCGATCTATCTCAGCACGGGTGAGCCCTGTTTTTTCTGCCACTTGCTTCCAGTCGGATACGACCGCAGCAATTTCTGATGCGATTGCACGCGCCTCCTTGTCCTTCAGGCCAAAATAATCGGCTACACCAAAGGCAAGGTCGATTGATGCGCTGGGGTCATCCGGATCAATTGACGTGGATAAGACACGGGGCTTCACGTCCAGCGGAACGGGGTTCATATCGTACGCGGGCGACAGGCGCCAACCCTTGGGGCCTTCGTATAAGAACCCGTGATTGCGCAGATGATCGTCCGAATTGGAAATGAGTACGTTGAAAACAACTCGGCGCCAGAGGTGGCGCAAGTCTTCATTCGGTGCCGCTCCATATTGCCGCAAGGCCTCGGCGATTTCCAGATAGCTGTGAGGTTCGTTGTCGGCCGCGCTTAGCATGCTCATCGCGGATACGAACGGAAGCCGCGTTCCATTCTTGCGATCGAAACGAGCCAAGACCAGCGCTGCCCTATTCGCAACGGATTCGACGCGCCATTCCGGCACTGCAATTCCTGCGCGCGCTGCAAGAGTGAGGGCGACACCTTCCCACAAAACGACGTTTACGCTGTCGTCCCGGTGCGGAAACTTTGCGATTGCGAGCCTTCCTTTGGCGTCACGCACCGAAGCCTTGGGCCGCGCACCACCGAGGGATGATCCAGGGGCAATAAGAAGCCGAAGGTCTTCTTCAGTTTCTTTGTCTTCGATCACGCGTTCCGTGGCCGAGAGAAGGCGGTTCAGCTCAACAATGGGCGGTATCCGGAATTTTCCCGGCTCTGCGAGAAACGGACCGCCTTCTGTGTTCGAAAATCGCAATGCGCCTGCACGCACCTCGTCATCGACCAGAAGCAGGAAATCCATTTCGAACAGAGTGCGCGGCGCGCGGTTTTCGCGCTGGGCGGCCTTTCGTTCTGCCCGACGCATCAACATGCGGCCCCAGCGGTCGGGAGCGGAATCGCCAATGGCCCCGAACATGGGCCGGTCAGCACCCGCGTGATAGGGACCAGGCGCAAGCATGAGCGACGGTTCGAGCGCGAAACGATCCGCCCGTGCGAGCCATCCCGCGTCGTATTCGAAGCTGGCGCTTTCCCGGCCCTTTCTGATGCGCGACCACAAGCGGCCAACCAGCACCGGCCCGCTGGGGTAGTCCATGTAGACGACAGCGTCGCGATCCATGCCTACCCCTTGGAGGCGCGAGTGGATGATGGCAGGCGGATGCGCTGCGGAAGGTGTTCTTCTTCGAGCTCAAGCCCGGCTTTGTCGCGCTGGACATCGGCCAGTTCGCCGATGCGATTGGCGAGACCTAGGACGAAAAGCACGGTCGCATAGATACCGATCTGGACCCCGGGATGGCCCTTCTCGACTTTGTGAAGGGTGTCGCGACTAATGGAGGCGCGCTCGGCCATCGTCGCGGTCGGGATACGGCGGCGGCGGCGGGCGTCGCGAATATCGCTCCCCAGTTTGCGTAGCGCGCGAGCGACAGGGAGGGGTATTGAGGGCCCGGAGCGGGTAGGCATAACGTCTACTCTTCCAGTCAATATAGTACTTAGTGTCTGTTTTTATGGATATTAAGTCAAGTATGTATGTGGGTTGGTGGTCCGCAGCCTCCTTTCACGGATTCACCACGCAAAAGCCAGCAACAGTCTTTGTAGTTGTCAGGCGGCAGACCAAGGCGCGCACGATCGAGGGCGCTGAAATCAGGTTCGTCAAGGTCGAGCCGCGCAAGTTTTTCGGCGCAAAGCGCTACAGCGTGTACGGGCGCAGCACGAACATCTCTGATCCCGAGAAGACCGTGATTGACTGCATTGACCGGCCGGACCTTGCGGGCGGCGGGGCCGAGCTGGCCCGCATCGTTCATACCGCCATGGCGGAGATTGACCAGACGAAGCTCGTTGATGCGGCGATGCCGATGAAATCAACATCGCTGCTCCAGCGCCTTGGCTGGCTTGTTGTAGAACCGCCCGCGACTAGCGGGCACGGCATTCTTCACTCGCACTCTCACACTCACCGCAGCTGTTATTGCGCAAGGAGGTGCAATGCCTAAGATCAACAATATCGGCGCAAGCGGACAAAACCGTAGTCGCTTCAATTCGGCTCGCCGGCGGGTGTGAAGGTTCGCACGACCTCGTAGACGCCGGGTGCAAACTTGGCGATCGTGAGCGCTTCCTGAAGAAACGGAAGTGGGGCAGGGTCCTGACGCATCGCCTGATAATCATCGATGCTCCGCCATTGTGCATACATCGTGACCTTCGTCCCGTCAGTGCTGCGATGGAGGCTGGCAGAAACAAAGCCCGGCGC
>DATBYP010000254.1:0-3555 GCA_036513675.1 Candidatus Acidiferrum sp. | reverse complement strand
GAAGCGGGAGCGGAGGCACGGGAGATTCATTACGAGGAGACGAACTGGAAAGCGCGGCCGGATTTTTCGCCGGATGGGTCGCGGATGGTTTACAGCTCGTATCTTGGGCGGGAGTGGCATCAGCTTTGGGTGATGCCCGCGAAGGGCGGCGATGCGTTTGCAGTTTCGTATGGGAATTGGGATGAGACGAATGTGCGGTGGTCGCCGGATGGGAAGCGGTTGGCGTTTGTTTCGAACCGGAATGGCGAAACGGAGTTGTGGATGCAAATGATTCCGGGAGGCGCCCAACGGCAGTTAAGAGCGATCGAGCGGCGATATTTGAAGCCTAAGGCGCGTTTACTGGTGACGGTCCGGAGCCCGCAGGGTCGTCTCGTGGCGGCGCGATTGTCCGTAACGGACGCTGCGGGCCGATTTTATGCTCCGACGCATGCATGGATTCATGCGGACGACGGATTCGACCGCGCAGAACGTGCTTTTGAACCGCACTATTTTCATTCGAATGGTGAAGTAGAGATTGAAGTGCCGCCGGGAAAGATTGATGTGGAAGTCATTGCACCGTTTGATGCGATCGCGCGGCACTCTTTCGATTTGAAGGCTGGACAGACGGAGCGGTATAGCGCGCTAATTGCGCCGACGAAGGAAATAGGTTTGAGCGGAGAACACTGGGTGAGCGGGGATTTGCACGTTCACATGAATTACGGTGGAACGTATCGCAATACGCCGGACCATTTGGTGGAACAGGCTGAGGCGGAAGACCTCGCCGTGGTGAACAACCTGATTGTGAACAAAGAGCAGAAATTTCCGGATATTGTGTATGAAGGACGGGGAGTTGATCGAGCTTCGAAGCCGGGCGCACTAGTGGTTCACGGGCAAGAATTTCATACGAGTTACTGGGGGCATCGAGGGATATTGAATTTGCATGGAAACGTGTTGTTGCCGGGATATGCGGGATATCCGAATACGGCAGCGGCGAGTTTGTATCCGACGAATGCGGACGTGTACGAGATGGCGCATGAGCGCGGGGCGCTGGTTGGGGCGGTGCATCCGTTCGATGAGCCACCCGATCCGTTTGCCAATCCTCCACAAAAGATCACCGACGAGTTGCCGGTGGATGTGGCGCTGGGAAAATTGGATTACATCGAGATTGTAGGATTCAGCGATCACCGAGCGACGGCGGCGATCTGGTATCGCTTGCTGAATTTGGGATTTCGCCTTCCAGCAGGAGCGGGAACGGATGCGACGGCGAATTATGCCGCGCCGATTCGCGGGCATGTGGGGATGTATCGGGTGTATGCGCGCGTGCCGCCTGGGCCGGTGAAGATCGAGACGTTTCTTGATGGGCTTAAGAAGGGGCAAACGGTTGCTACGAATGGGCCGCTGCTGGATTTCTCATTGGGTGGCCAGAATATTGGCGGGGATTTGAAGCTTGCTGCGGCGCAAGCGGAGGTCCCGTTTAAAGCGAAGATGCGATCGATTGTGCCTGTGGATCATTTGGAGATTGTTTGTAACGGGGCGGTCGTGAAGTCGCCGGCCGGCAAAGATTCTGGCGCTACTGCGGCGCCGCGCGAGGCTGCGGATATTAGCGGGACAATTCCGCTGAAGGAGAGCGGGTGGTGCGTGCTGCGGGCTTATAGCGACAAGGCGGAATATCCAGTGCTGGACAATTATGTTTATGCGACGACTAGTCCGATTTACGTGACGATTGGCGGGAAGAAGCCGCATTCGCCGGAAGACGCGAAATATTTTTTGGCGTGGATTGATCGGATGGTAGAGGAGACCGGGCGGTATCCGGATTGGAATTCGGCGGCGGAGAAAGAGTATGTGATGGGGAGGTTGGAGGAGGGGAAGCGGGTGTTTGAGGGGCTGGAGTAGGGGGGCTGGGCGCTTAGATGGCGCAGAGTTGCTCGCTGATTACGCTGTGGTCGTGTGAGAAAAAGCGCCCGCGGGAAAGGCGCCGCGGCCGCTACATGTGCCCGCACAAGTTGTTGTTCGCTCGGGGTTGTCGTCCCAAGGAACGGCAGCTAGGCGCCGGAGGCGAGTTCGTAGAGGAACTCTACGTAGGAGCGCGTGGCGCCATCCAGGCCTTGGACCTTGGGGTTGGCGGATTCGATTACGTAGTATTCGTCGGGGGCGTGGGCGCCGCTGCCGTGGCCAAGACCGAAGTGGCCGGCGGGAAGACGCAGCGGTTCGCCGGTGAAGACGTAGCCGGGCCAGGAGCCGGCGTTGCGCGGCAGTAGCACGGGATCGATTCCGTGGCGGCGGTAGACGGCGTTGGAGACGCGAATCATCTCGGCATCCGCCGGCGTGCTGGTGGGATCGTAGCCGCCGCTCATTTTGGCTTCGATATCAGAAAAACCTTTTTTGGCGAGATGCGCTTTTAGCGCGGCGAGCGCTTCGGCGGCGGTCATATCCGGGACGAGACGCATGTCGATCTTTGCGACGGCGCGACCGGGGAGAATGGTTTTGCCGCCGGGGCCGGTGTAGCCGCCGACCAGACCTTCGATGTTCACAGTGGGACGAGAGACGAGGAGCTCAAGAGCTTCTTGCCAGCTTACGTCGTGGACCCAGTGATCGACTCCCAGCAATTTTTTTGCATTGGCTTCGCTGAGGCGGCTGGCGGCCTCGGCGATCATTTTCTTTTCGGCGGCGGAAACGGGGCGTGCTTTGGCGGCGAAGCCTTCGATCGCGGGATCGTTGCCGTCTGGCGAAACGAGTGTGGCGAGCGCTTCGACGAGATGCCAGGCGGGACTGTCGAGGCGCGTTTTGTTGCTGGAGTGGACGTCTTTGCGCGGTCCGCGGCCCCATTTCTCGCCGCTGGAGATGAGCTCTAGTTCTACGACACCTTTGGCGCCGAGCGTGATGGTGACCTCGCCATCGAGTCCTTGGGAGGACGAAGGCATGAAGATGCCGCTGCACTTTTTTACGGCGGCGAGGACTTCCGGGCGATGCACGACTTGATGGAAATGCGGCGAGCCGATTTCTTCTTCGCCTTCGGCTACGAAGACGAGGTTGACGGGGAGCTTGCGGCCGGAGGCGCGAATAGCGTGAAGGGCGGCCAGGAAGGTGGCTTCGGGGCCTTTCTGGTTCACGGCGCCGCGGCCGATGATTACTTTGCCGAGGCCAGGCTTGTCGACCAGCGCGGCGTCCCAGGGCGGCGAGGACCATTCGGCGGGATCGACTTGCTTTACGTCGTACATGAAATAGAGGCCGAGGGTTTTGGGAGCTCCGGCGTCGTGAGTGGCGAAGATGCCGGGCTGGCCGTCGGTGGGGACCTTGGTGACCTGGCTGAAGCCGGCGTCGCTGAGCATCTGCATGGTTAGCTGGCAGCCTTCGTTCATGCCGCGATTTTCGGCGGCGATGGAGGGCTGGTGAATCCAGGTTTGCAGGCGCTTTAGGGATTCGTCATGACGCTTTGTGATTTCGGCGAAGATGCGGTCGAGGTCGGAGGCTGCTGCTGCTGCGCGCGCCCAGCTAGGTAAGGCGAGGGCGGCAGCTCCGGCGGCGGCGGTTTGAAGGAAAGTTCGGCGGTCGGTCATATTCGTCTCCAGTCAGGAT
>DATBYP010000253.1:0-3763 GCA_036513675.1 Candidatus Acidiferrum sp. | reverse complement strand
GTAGCACGCCAAGAGCGCAACTAAGATGAGCAGGGCAGCAACAGCGGCAAACGTCTCTGGATCCTGCGCCGTGACCCCAAACAGCAAGCTCCTCATCAACGGCGTCAATCCCAAAGCAGCACCGATTCCAATCGCCACGCCGGCCAACGCCATCGTTGCGCCCTGGCTAAGGACCATTTGCACCACGTCCTGACCCTGTGCCCCGAGCGCCAAACGAATTCCAATTTCGCGCTTGCGTTGTGACACGGTATAGGAAATCACGCCATAGATGCCGATAATCCCCAACACCAGCGCCATTACCCCGGCGATTCCCAGCATCACAAGCGTGAAAGATGTTCGCGCCACCGATTTGTCGTAGACTTCCTGCATAGTCCGCACCGATGCCAGCGGCAGGCTCGAGTTCACCGACCACGCGGCTTGCCGGACCTCGTTGAGAAACGCTTCCGTACCGGCGCGCTCGCTTCGTATCACAAACGTCTCCGTCCGTACCGTGTCCGCAATCTTGCGCCCGAACAGGTATTCCATCATTGGTGGCCAATAAACGATTTCAGGCGCCTTCTCCTGCACGCCTCTTTCTCGAACATCCTGTATCACGCCAATCACCTCATGCCATGGCATGGACGGGAACTCGCGCAATTGCTTGCCCAGAGCCGCCGACGGCGTGCCCCACATCTCTCGCGCCAAATTCTCCGAAATCATCACTACCGGTCGCAGTCCGTATACGTCGCTCCACGTAAATTCCCGGCCCGCAACCAATCGCGTCCCCGCCGTTTGCAGAAAGCCTGGAGAAATATATTTGTACAGCCGCAGCGGTGCCATCACGTTGTCGGGGTATATCTTGTCTTGGGCAAAGATGCAGTCCCAGTCCGAATCGAAACCTTCCATTGGCATTTCGCTCACGAGCCCCGCAGACTTCACACCGGGAGTCGCTGCCAGCTTCTCCAGAATTTCGTTCTGAATGCGCAGCACTCGTTCCGGCTCCGCTACCAGCGCGGCCGGAATCGAGATGCGCATCACCTGGAGATGCTGCGCGTCCGTGAATCCCGGATCGACCGTTCGCAATGCTTGGAACGTTCGGATCATCAAGCCCGCGCTCACGAGCAGGACAAGTGCCATCGCCACCTGACCCACCACGAGAATGCTCCGGGCGCGGTGGCGCTCCCGGCTCGCGCTCGCTGCCCGGCCTCCGCCGCGGAGAGCTAACGATGCACGCGGCCCGGCATATTTCAGCGCAGGAATTAGCCCGAGCAACAAACCGGAAAGCAGCGCAAGCAGCACAGTGAACCCGAGCGTCCGTGCATCCAGCGAAATCTCACTTACGCGCGGCAGATTCGCCGGGCCAATGGCCAACAGCAGACGCACGCCGGCATAAGCGAAGGCAGCGCCGAGGACTCCGCCCATTAGCCCCAGCATCACGCTTTCAACGAGGAGTCCTCGGACCATTCGTCCCCAACCCGCGCCGAGCGCGGCGCGCACGGCCAGTTCCTGCTGTCGCGCCTCGATCCTCACCAGCAACAGATTCGTCACGTTAGCGCACGCGACGAGCATCACCAGCCCGATTGTTCCCATCACCACCCAGAGAACGTCGCTGACGTTGCCAATGACTTCCCGCTTTAATGGACGAATCATCGGCGTAATCTTCCACGTCTCGTAGAAATGCGGATTCGTGCCAGGACCATTTGTCCAGGAGTCCATCCAGATTGGCAACATGCGCGTCAGGTCGGCATCAGCTTCCGTGATGGTCACACCGGGCTTCATCCGCGCGACCCCCTCGAACCCGAATCCGGCAAGGATTAAATTGCCGCGGTCAAAGGCGAGCGGCACCATGATGTCGAAATCTCGATCGACCAACCGGAAATCTTTCTGCATAACGCCGACTACTTCCCGAGGCCGCGCATCCACTGTAATGTTGCGCCCGACGACCGACCGGTCTCTGCCGAACCGCCGCTGCCAGTAGCCATAGCTAAGCATCACGCGCTGCGGACCGCGCGGAACTTGATCTGCCTCCGAGAGCCATCGCCCAACTGCAGGTGGAACGTCCAACGCCTGCAGTACGCCATCGCTGACTTCAACTGTGCGCACCTGCTCCGGCTCAGCCAGGCCTGTAACGCTCGCGGTTCCTGTATCCCACACTCCCAATGACTGGAATGCGCGATTGTGCTCGGCGTACGTGAAGTACATGGAGGCCGAAAGATGCAGGCCGTTCTCGAAATCCGCCAGCCCTGGCGCGCCAGGCGCGATTTGGTGGAGCGATGCTAACTGTTCGGCGTTTGGATAGTTGAGCGGTTTCAGCAGCACGCTATTCACAACACTGAAAACCGCCGTGTTCGCGCCGATTCCTATGGCGATCGTCAGCAATGCCACTGCGGTAAACATCGGGTTGTGGCGGAGCGCGCGCAGGCCATAGCGGACGTCTGCGAGAAGTTCTTCAACGGAAAGCCAGCGCCAGACGTTTCGACTATCCTCTTCGGTCAGCATTACATTTCCAAACGCGCGGCGAGCCGCAGCGGTAGCTTCTTTTCTCGACATCCCGCCCGCAACCAACTCCTCGATCTTTTCTTCGAGGTGTTCCCGAATCTCTTCCGAAAGATTTTCGTAGAGCCGCCTACGCAAGAACAGTCGTTGGAACCACATCATGATTCACCCGGCGCCAACACACGTGTGATCCCTTCGAGCATCTTTTCGAAACGCGACACCTCGTGCTCCAGATGCTTCGCTCCCGCCGCGGTCAATTTGTAAATCCGCACACGACGGTTCGTCGACGAAATGCCCCACTCCGCTCTCACCAACTCCTCTTTCAGCAAACGTTGGAGAGCCGGATAAAGCGATCCTTCTTCAATCTGCAGCAAATCGTTCGACGTTCGCTTGATGTGTTGCGCCAGCGCATACCCGTGCAACGGCTGCCGCTTCAGCGTTCGCAGGATCATCATCTCCAGCGCGCCGGGGAACAAATCTCGTTGTTCGCGTGTTTTCATGAGGCTCAGTCTTTTTCAGGTTACTCAAAGGCCGATTTGGACAAGGCCTAGAGCAAAATAGGATGATTTGCAGTCCGAGTCAAGTACAAAAAATAATGCGATTGGGCAGTGGGTCAGTTTCCGATTAGCCCGTTATTCGTCAACGATCAGCAAACACGGTGCGACATATCGTTACTAATCTGGCGGTTCACATCCGCGTCGGCCTCCCGAGGCGTTTCTCTGAGCTAGCCGTTTTCGACGCGCGCTTTTATATCGGAGCACGCTGCGTCGATGAGCCTGGTTAGCGCTGCAGCGTTTGTGGGCGTTTCCGGTCTCAGCTTCACATGGCGCATGAACTTGCCGGTGCCTTGCAACAAGCGGGCCGGATCGGGCAGCGCTGCGCCGTGAAAGAAGCCCACGTTAACGTGCGAAGTGAATACATTCACATAGCCAAAGGGCGCATCTCCCAAACAGGCAACCGGACAGCCGTCATGCAAGAGCTCCCGGACTTCGTCCCCGCACTTTCGCATCACCTCAAACCACTGATGCGCGATGGCTCCCAATTCGCCTGCATGCTCTTTCATCCACGCATCGATGGCGGGATCTCGCTCGACAGCGCCGTTGAATCGCAGCAATTCCGTTCTCATCGTCGCTCGCCTTTCTGCTTTTAGGGATCAATGGTTACGTTGCACCCTTACCCTTCGTCCAGCAAAAATCCCTCGTCTCGAACAGTCCTTCTTGTCGAAGGAGTGTCGCTCCTGGCTAACGCCACAGTCGTTTATAACCTGGACCGTCCGTGACCGGCTTGT
>DATBYP010000252.1:0-3121 GCA_036513675.1 Candidatus Acidiferrum sp. | reverse complement strand
CCGATGTACATTTTCGAGGATCTCGGTTTGCCGTGGATCGGTGTGCCCATCGTGAACTATGACAACCACCAGCACAGTTCGGATGAGAATTTGCGACTGGGGCAGTTTTGGCGCGGGATTGAGGAGTACGGCACGATTTTGGCGGACCTAAATTGGTGACGGTTAAAGCGTGAGGAAGTTTTGGAGGAGTTGCTTGCCGGATTGCGTGAGGACGGATTCGGGGTGGAATTGCACGCCTTCGAGTTTGTGGCGGCGATGGCGGACACCCATGATGATGCCGTCGTCGGTCTCCGCGGTTATGGCCAGTTCGCGCGGGAGCGACTTGCGTTCGACGATGAGCGAGTGATAACGCGTGGCGGTGAACGGGTCCGCTAGTTTGCGGAAAATGTTTTTGCCGTCATGGTGAATCTGGCTAGTCTTGCCGTGAAACAGTTTCGGAGCGCGAATAACCTTGCCTCCGAATGCCGCTCCGATGGCCTGATGTCCGAGGCAAACGCCTAATATCGGGAATTTTCCGGCGAGACGGCGAATCAGGTCGATGCAAATTCCAGCATCCTGCGGCGTGCACGGCCCGGGGGAAATCACAATATGTTCCGGCTTGCGGCGCGCGATTTCTTCGACGGAAATTTTGTCGTTACGATGCACCTCGACATTGCAGCCCAGTTCGCCGAGATACTGCGCCAGGTTGTAGGTAAACGAATCGTAGTTGTCGAGCAGCAGAACCATCTTGCTTCCTTCAGCGACGCCACTGGTGCGCGGATTCGAGCGCCGTCAGGAGCGCGCGGGATTTGTTGACGCTTTCCTGGTACTCGCCTTCGGGGGTGGAATCGGCGACGATTCCTCCGCCGGCCTGCACGTAGGCAACGCCATTTTTCACCACCATGGTGCGCAGCGCGATGCAGGAATCCAGATTACCAGCAAAATCCATGTACAGCACGCCGCCGGCGTAGATGCCGCGGCGGGTGCGTTCCAGCTCTTCGATGATTTCCATGGCGCGAACTTTCGGCGCGCCGGAAACGGTTCCGGCGGGAAAACACGCCATCAGGGCATCCAGGCAATCCACATCTTCGCGCAATCGCCCGCGCAGGGTGGAGACGATGTGCATCACGTGAGAAAAGCGCTCGACGTTCATGAGTTGCTCGACTTTTACGGTGCCATACTCGCAGACGCGGCCGAGATCGTTGCGGCCAAGGTCGACGAGCATGATGTGCTCGGCGCGCTCTTTTTCGCTGGCCAGCAATTCCCTTTCGAGGCGCTGATCTTCGGCTTCGTCTTTGCCGCGGGGCTGCGTTCCGGCGATGGGGCGATAGAAAACGTCGCGACCTTGCACTTTAACCAACATTTCCGGAGAGCTGCCCACGACGGCGACGTCGTTCATTTGCAGGTAGAAGAGATACGGAGAAGGATTTACGGCGCGCAGCTCACGGTAGATTTCGAACGGCTGCGCTTTCGTTTTCGCGGAAAAGCGCTGGCTGAGCACCACCTGGAAGATATCGCCGGCGCGGATGTACTGCTTGGCCTTGCGCACGGCAGCAAGGTATTCGGCGTGCCGAAAGTTCGAACCGACTCGCAGCTTGCCACCTTTTTTTCGCGACTCTTTGCGCGGGCGCTCGTCTCCGACGGGCTGTTCCAAAAGCTTGCGGGTCTGGCGAATCTCGCGCACAGCCGCGTTGTATCTAGCGCGCAAAGTGCCGCCGGGGCCGCCGGTGAAAACGTTGCGCACGATCCAGAGGCGATGCTGGACATGATCGAAAGCGATGAGGCCGTGATAGAACGCGAGCATGGCATCGTACAGGCCGATCTCGTCGCGTAGACGCTTCGGCAGGCGCTCGATCAGGCGCACCATGTCGTAGGAAAAATAGCCGATGGCGCCGGCTACAAGCGGCGGAAGTCCGGGAACGCGAACGGGGTGAAAGCGCTCGATGCGTTCGCGCAAAAAGGATACGGGATCGCGTTCTTCCCAAACGATACGATCGCGGCTCTCCATTACACAGGCGCCTGCGTTGAAGCGAAAGACTTCTTCGGGATGGGCGCCGGCAAACGTATAGCGCGCGATTTTTTCGCCGCCCTCCACACTTTCCAGCAAGAAGGAATACCGCGCGCCTTGCGCAATGCGCAGGTAGGCGCTGACCGGCGTAAGCAAATCAGCAGGAAAAACGTCGTAAACCGGAATGAGGTTGCCTTGTTTGGCAAGGCGCTGAAATTCGCGGAAATCCGGGCGGATCACGAAGGACTCCGCCCGCGTTCCTCTTGACGCAAAGCGGCAAGGACCACGCGTCGCATGGCCTTTTCGGGGGCGCGGCACTTCATCCAGAGTTCCCACTGGGCGATGCCCTGCGCGAGAAACATTTCGACACCCGAAACCGTGGCGATGCCCTGGTGGGCGGCGATCTTCAGAAGTTGCGTCCTCTCAGGCCGGTAAATGAGGTCCATAACAATCCGACAGTGTAACTCGCCCGGAGCCAACGGCGAAATTGCCGCCTGCGGGTACATGCCGATGGGCGTCGCGTTGAGGATAGCGTCGAACGATTCCATGCGCAGAGCACGGCGAGGGATTACTTCACCGCCGACGGCGCGGGCCAGCTCGCGCGCGGCGTGCTCGCGGCGCGCACAAATGCAAACCTCAGCGCCCGCACGAGACAGGGCGAAGGCGGCGGCCCGGGCAGAACCGCCCGCACCGAGAATCAGCACGCGGCTTTTCGGCAGCGGTAGTTTCTTTTCAAGCGCACGCAAGACGCCGACGTAATCCGTATTGCAGCCATAGAGAGAGCCGTCGCGGCGCACGACCACGGTGTTTACCGCGCCGATCTCGGCAGACAGGCTGTCGCAATCGTGCAAATGCCGAAACATGGTTTGCTTGTGGGGCAACGTGACACTAAAGCCGCGCAAGCCGAAGTCCGGCGCAGAGGTCAGAAAATCGCGCAGATTCTTGACCAGGAACGGCACGTACACGGCATTTACCTTTCGCGCGACGAAGCCTGTGTTTTGCAAGAGCGGAGACAGAGAGTGCGCGATGGGGTCGCCGATTACGCCAAACACCTGCGTTTGGCGGTTCAGCGCGTGGGCACGATAAAGTTGCTTCATTTCGCTGAGCGAAATCTGGCCCGGGGCCGTTGCCGCC
>DATBYP010000251.1:0-5129 GCA_036513675.1 Candidatus Acidiferrum sp. | reverse complement strand
TTGGTCCGTGACTCGCCTGTAAATTGCCAGCGATTCTTCCTTGAAAACGGTCTGAGATGCCACCAGTTTCTGAAAGTCCGCTCTCACTTCTTCCATCACAGGCGCAACCTGCTCTCGCAGCCGCAATACGAAGCGCTCCGTAGCTTTGGTGCGTGAGATTTCGAGGTTACGTTCCACCCGCTCAACCGTGCCAGTCGCCATACTGTCGAGGTTCTGCTGGGCATTTTCAATGTGTCGCTCGATAGCCCCAACCAGGCTCCCTTGGCTGTTTTTAACTATGGCCTGCGCCCCCTCGTTCAGTACTTTCAGCGCGCGCCGGGCCAATTCATCTTTCGAGGTCGCGATCACGTGCTCAATCGTTCCGGTCGCTTCGTTCTGAATCTGAAAACGAAATTCGTCCAACAGACGCTTCCTTTCATTGGCTAACGTCATTGCTGCAATTTCAGAGACCGCTATTTGAACCTGATTGCTTAAGGCGTTCATCAGGTTGGCAAACCAAGGTGACAGTACCGCGGCCGCCTCATCTTTCTTCAAGACGGGAACCGGTGTAGCTGCTTCGGTCCGGGCCAGAGCCCGTTGCGGTTCGGTCCGCGTTACGAGCCGCGATTCTCGTGAATGACTCGCGGACTCCAAAAGATTGCCGGATTGCCGGGGAAACCAATCTGCTGGCGGCGACGAAATCCCCCAGATATTGCCGGCGATTTCGAGCTCCACGCCGACGTTGTACGTTGGATTGTTGGGGGTGTTTAGCCTCTGTATCGATTTTACTCGTGCCCGACTGGGAAATCCAGAGTGGCCTGTCGAGCCCGATCCCGTATCTAGGACCACGATGTCACCAGGACGAGGCTCATGTCTCATCTTGCAGGTGCAACCGTGACAACTAATCGAGCCTGTCGTAACTTCCTCCCGATAGGGTGCACGGGAGGCATCTACGCTCTTCACTGCCAGCATTATGGCTTTGGAAATGCGCGAGCTGCGCCGTTTTGGTACGTTTGCGACCTGATTAGATGACACTGGACCCTCCTACTCCCCATCCACATTGGATAAAGGCCGTTGCAAGTCATCCCTCGAATTCTGGAGAACCGCTGGAATAGTCTCTCAGCGTCCGCGGAACTTCAACTGGTCGAACAGCCAGATGCGACTTGTATTTCGCCTGCCCATGTGTCCCACGCCCCTGGAGTACCAATCGCTTTTCGGCGGCCTTTGGCCGAAGTCCTCGCGGCTCAAGGCATGCCGTCCAATTTTTCCGAACTGTTCCCTCGACCAGTAGACCTGCTTTGGACGCCGGCGTACATTGAGTCGAGTTATTGCGCTCCAAGGCAAGGACACCAAAATGACTGAAACATCCACTGCCGAGCACACGGATCGCCGCGCGACGAGCCGGATTGATGCCCATCTCCCATTGTTCATCTACGGCTCTCTACTAGGTGGCGATCCGTTTTACGAGGAGACTTTTACAATCTCCATCAATGGAACTGGCGGATTGATCCTGATGACGAGTAGTGTCCAACCCGGCCAGCGAATAATGGTAACGAACCAAGGAAACGATCAGACGCAAGAGTGCGTCGTCGTATCCGTTGCGGCGCAGCCTGCGGGCAGTCATGTTGCGTTTAAATTCCCCTCCCCCATGCCGCAGTTCTGGCACGGGTTGGAAATTGGCAAGGGTACGCTGCGTAGCTGGGTCGAATACTTCATTGAGGGACTTATTCTGCAAATCCGTGGTGATCGCACACCCGAAAGGCCCGTTCCTGATAAGTTCGATAAAAGGGGAAATCAAGAGAAAAAACTACTGCATCGACCGGAGCTTTTCTTACTTCCCAGCCCACGTGAATGAGCCTGATCGGTTCGAACCTTCCGCGCCAAAGACTCGGGTGGCCCAGGCTTTGCTGTTGAATTTCGGGTGCCCCATCCTTCCGGTTTTCGAGAAGTTCGTCACAAAAGGCGTTACCGGTAACTTGGGTAGCACTTCTGGCCGGTATCCCTTCGGACACGGCTCCCGGCTTCAAACAGTGACACCACACCCCCCAGGAACTAGATTGGGAGTTCCCAGTCAGGAGTCGAGCCCGTGACTTCCATACGCCAACGCTTCCTGGTTCTGGTTGCGTTTCTCGCTATTTTCAGCCCCACTCTTCGATCTGAGCAGCCACAAAAAGCCTCGCGCGCCACCCTGGAAGACCGCCTCAAGAAGCTCGAGGAGCGTGCCGATGCCGCCGAAAAAGCCGCAAGCACCGCAGTGATGGAAAAGGACTACCTCACGCGTACGCAGAAGCAGTACGAGTCCTACTACCAAAAAGTCCTCAACACACAAATGTGGACACTCGGAATCATGGGACTGATCCTGAGTGGCGTCTTTGTCCTTGTTGCCAGATTCAGCCTGAAAATGATCGACCAACAGACAAAAACCGCCACGGCCGAAGCCATTGTTCAAATGCGCAACGAAAACGCACGGGTTTTAGCCAAGGACGTTCAGAAACTGTGGGATTCCAATGCGGCAGATGTCAAGAAGCTGAGAGAAACACTGACAGCACAGTTCGCGGAACTCGAGCAGATGCTCCAAAATCGATCGAATTTTCAAATGCAGTTTGTGCAGGCACTTGCTGAAGGCCTCGACGAGCGTCACGGCGATTCACTGCTCACGTTTCGCGCCGCGCTCAGGACCTACAAGTCCGGCAAACCCCGAAACCTCATCGAAGCGAAGATGGGCGCAACAATCGCACGGTCCATCTTTGAGTCGCTCCGAAAAAAGCATGGAGAGAACTACATGGACAAAGCACGAGAGGAGTTGGCTGATTCGCTCTACAGCGACCTCGATGAAGAGCTTGCCTTAGCCGCACTGCAGAGTCCCTGGCTCGCGCCCCTGCTCAACGAAAGAAGTCCGGTTCTCCCAGAGCCCCCAGCACCCGAGCCAGTCGCGGAAGGGCGCCCCATAGCAACGATCCCTGAAATCGATACCCCAGAGCCCGATCTATCTTTCGACGAAGAGCCTGACTCCTGCCGCCTGATAAACACCTGACTTCAGGACGCGCGTCCGCTCAAACGTTTTAAGCGCCTGGTAAGTTCTATAAAAGGGAAAGTCAAGAAAAAACACCCCTGCAACGGCCGGACTTTTTCTTGCTTTCCAGCCCACATGATTGAGTAGGAGCTGTTCTGAACTTCCGCGCCAGGTGCTCGGTTGCTAGACACGTTGCCCCAGCGATTGGGGGTTTCTCTACTAGCGGTTTTCATCACTTCTGCGCGACGAAGCCTGTCTGTTCCGAAACCAGCAAAGCAGAACGCGGTCAAATGTGGCGACCATGGTTCTATCCGGGACTCGTGGCCCATAGCTTTTTCTGGTTGTCCGAGAGGGCCTAGAGTCGGGTGTGAGACTTGGTGCCCGAAGCACGCACGGGCCTAACTTATCAGCTGAGACTCGCTCTCGAACCAGAGTGTCTCGAGAACCTGACAGCCACCGCCAGAGAAATACCCAGAGATGGAGCGGACTCGATCAGAGACACTCAAGCTGTTTGTGATTTCAGATATTGGGCGTCGAAGCTCACTCCTCTCTTCCATACGATCAATACGATCGTGGCAATCTTCCTCGCTAAGGTCAGGCGGGCCATCTCCGGTCTCATACCTTTGGCAAGCAAAGCCGTGTAGAACTCCTGGAATGGACCGGGCTTAACAGAAGCGATGGTCGCTGCACTTTTAAACACATTCTTCAGATCGTGATTGCAGTCTCGATTCAGCCCGCGAACCGAGATTTGTTTCCTGGATTTTTGTAGCTCGCCCTTCACCGAACGGTAGTCGGCGCTGCTATGCGTTTCGATGGCAAAACCGCTGTACTTCCAGAACGGTCGCTGGGTGCGAAAACGATGCGGTGTCTGGATCAGTGCAATCAACAACGCCGCCCGAATCGGACCGATCGAAGGGATCTGGCGGAGCAGTTGGCTCGCCTTGTGCTTCTGACTCTCGCCCAACAGATCGCGCCTGACTGCTTGGCGCAGGACTCTCAGGGCATCGAGTTGTTGGTAATAAAATTCTGCCCGGCGAAGCACTCCCACCTCGGTGAGCTTCGCCAGCCACTCGGCACGATGACGCGGAGCATAGACTTGCTTGCCGGCGCATGGAATACCCCAACTGCGATAGATGGCCTTCACTCGGCTCATCACTCGTCCGAGATCTTTGCTGATCGTCAGATAGCTGCGCGCCAGTTCCTTCAGCGTGCGGACCCCTGCTCCGCCGTGATACACCGAGCTGAGCTTGTTCATGTACAACCGGTCAGCCAGCTCGCGGGCATCGACCCGGTCATTCTTGTTCCCCTGCCTGCTATTCTTCCGCGGATCGCATACCACCAGTTTCGTTACGTGCGGCTTCAGCAGATCGTACAGCCAGGTGGCCCAGGTTCCTTCTTCAAAGGTGACCTGCAACTCTCCGCGCAGCCCGTGGATAAAATCCAGAATGACGTTCGCTTTGGTCTCGATCACGCATTCCATCACCAGCTTTCCAGCAGCATTCCTAACTGCAATCGAAACGCTTTCCTTATGCACGTCCATACCGATATATTTAGTGCCAGTCATAAAAGGGTGTTCCTTTCTGGAGGGTTTGAGGTAAGCACCCAAACCTTACTCCAAAGGGGCGCCCTTTTTATATTGCGTCGGCTTGTAGAGCGTGATTGGGCGATTCGCGATGTCTATCTCCAACGATTCGCTGTTACTGCTTTGCCGCGGCAGTAGCCACCCTCTCGATGCCCCAGCGTATCCTGTCCGCCCCAGTTCTCAATCGCCGGGTTCAAGACCTCAGCACAGCCTATTCAGGCAAGAAAGGACGGCGTCATGCAATACGGCAGCCTTAGCAGAGAGCAACGGAAGCGAAGCTCGGATGTTTGGTGCTACCGATGGTGGGAGTCGGGTCGCGTGGATGCAGCTTGGCTGGCCAGGGATTCCCGTCGAGTCAGCTTGCCGCAACAACCTGAGCCCGCAGACGCCGATGAGGACGCCAGTCGTGAACGGCAGATCGTTGAGGACGCACTGACGGGAAGTCGAGGGCGAGTGTCTGGCCCGAACGGGGCCGCGGCGAGGCTGCGAGTACCACCTTCGACCTTGGAGCACCGCATTAAGAAATTAAGGATTCGTAAAAGCCACTTCAAACTC
>DATBYP010000250.1:0-10754 GCA_036513675.1 Candidatus Acidiferrum sp. | reverse complement strand
CAGCAGACCGCGAGCGGTGGTGGTGTTGTTCATTCCCTTTTCGTAGGCCTTGTTGTCTTCCACCCCGCGGAGCACATTCATGCCGTCGGCATGAAGCGCATGCACAGTGGCGCGGATATTTTCGACGCCGACCTTCTCGACCAGAAGATTCGTAGCAAGATTGCTGCTAACCGTAATCATGAGCTCGCAAAGCTGCCCTAGCGTGCGGGTTTGTCCAACCGACTTGTACAGATCGGCCTCGGAATCATCCTTGGAATCCAGCGTGTAAATCGAACCGTCGACCAGGCTGTGAAACTCGTTCTTGACCGTAAGGGGATCATCGAGCTTGATTTTTCCCTGATTGACTTGGTGAAACAGCTCCATCATCACTGGAACCTTCATCGTGCTTGCGGCGTGAAACACATCATCAGGGCGCGAGAACCATTCCGCCCTGCCGTCGAGCGTGCGAAACGCAACGCCAACGTCCGCCCCGCTTTTCTGAATGCGGCTTAGGAGGTCGGCCGCAAGTTCCGGGGCTATGACCGTTCCGCCGCGCTCCGCAGCTGCGGCCGGTGAAGGCGCGATCTGGATATGTGGATACTGCGCAAAAACGGGAGTGGAGCAACCGAGCGCGAAAGTTGCCGTCACAGCGAGGCATCGGCAAAGGGTCATCGGTGGGGATATTGCACGAACCTTCCCCACAAGACAACTCGGAACAAAGGAAAAGGGCCCAGTCCGAACCAGCCTGAGCCCTTTATGGCAATTCGTTTTCGGATTAGCTGAAAAGTGCTCTTACCTGCGGCGGGCCTCGTCCGCCTCCTCCGCAAGACTCATCAACTTTGCGACGATCCCAGTGTTCTTACCGGTTGCTGGATCGATGAAGAGCCCATCATCGACGAAGCTCCTAACCGCGGAAATTGCGCCCCCGCCACCGCTTTCGCTTGTGGGGCGAATGATTGAGACGGGCCCGAGCTTTTTGTGAAGAAAGAACGTTGGCTCCGGCATGATGAGATTGGTTTGGAACGAATCAGCGACTTGCTGTTGGCTGCCACCACCGCCATTAGGGTCGATTCCGCTGTTGAGGTCCGGAAATGACAAAGCGCCGTCGGTAAGAACCTTGGCGTTTCCGACTTTGTCGTGCCAGACCTGGAAGTGCATGGTTTCGCTCGGACCGATGCTAAGAAGAACCTGTAAGACTTCCAGATTAGTCACTTTCTGAGCGAGCGTCGGGTAAAGGCTTGTGCCGCCCTGCTCGATAAAAACAAAGTGGAAGCCTGCAGTGTTCGCGATGGCTTGAAGATGATTGGAGATGTTGCCCATGCTGTCGAGCACAAGATCATCGTCGCTCAGCGGAATCGCTGGATGTTGCCCCTTTGCCAAATCGGGGACCGCGTTCTCAAACTTCCCGCCCAGATCGGGATTCTTCATGGCACTGCGATAACGGGTCCACCAACTGGTGTCGACCGTCAGTTGTTTCAGATTTGTGAGCCGACCGTGTTGCGGGACTCCAGTCACGCGGCTCGGCGGCAAAATCGCAAATGGACTTAGATCGATCGGCTTAGCCCCTTTGGATTCCAGGTAATTGTTGAGAAAGCGGTGATGGCTGATTTCGTCATCGGTGTTGTCTGCAATATATTGCGGCATGTCGGTATCGAGCACTTGTAGACCCGTGATGTACGCTGGAGCGAGTCCCGTAGTAATTCTCTTGCCGTTGAGTTCCAGATCAATCGGCGAAAGCCCTACGGAGCTAGGCACTTTCGGTGTGGGTCCGCCAAGTTCTGCATATTGAATCCACAAATCGGCTTCGACCTGCTCCAGCGCGCTCAGGAATGTCAAAATGGCGATGTCACCGTTGGTGACCGGGGAACGGTCCTCTGTCTCAGCGAAGGCAGTCGGACCGGAGACCAGTCCCGCTCCTGCGGTCATCGCGCCTGCCACGACTACGCTGTTTTTCAAAAAAGACCGACGATCGTTGCGGTTACTGAATAGGGTTTTAGTTTTCTTCATCTCTTTCTCCTTTTCCAAATCGCTCGATATTCCAAACCGGTGCTCGCACAGCACACCTCTGGCCGTAAAGCGCAGTTCCGCTGGGATCAAGAATTGCCGCCCGGGTGAACTTCACGCAGAGGACAGCGGGGACCTAGTCAGTCCGTCGCCAGAGTCACTTTAGGATTTTTGCGGGGTGTCTGATGTCACGGCGAAGTCAAGTTGCTGTCTGCCAAACGCACTATTTGTGTCTGTAACCTCAAACGTCATTGAACTTCAACGCTTTGCGGGGCAACATTATATCCGTCCAATTCGAGGACCGCGGCCGTGCCGTTGGGATCCGAGGTGTCGTAGTTGGCGCTGACTTCCCTCTGTTCGCCCGGCAGAAGCGAGAAATAGTTGTCCGACCAAAAAATCGGGGTCAGGTCTTCTCCACCTTTTCCCTTGGTGACGCGTAGATGCACCATAAAAGCAACGCTGCCGCCGGGATTCCGAACGGTAACGCGAACCCGTGCCGTATTGCCTTGCCCTTCCTTCGTTGATCTAACGTCCAACTTGGTCTGCGGCAACGTGTTTAGGCCGCTCAGGTCGCCGAACTCCGCTTGTGGCGTGTACACCGTATCCTTCTTATGCTTCCAATCCAAAACGTCCGGCTTCGTAGAAAGCCAGTAGAAATTGTCACTGAGCAGCTTCCCGGAAGAATCGTGAAGCTGCAGGTGCAGGAAGTAGGTCTTAGTCAAATCCTCGACCTTGGGAAGATCGAAAGCCTTCGTGCTTCTATCTGGCGCGATATTCATGTTGCCTTCGCGCGCGCCCCTCTCCTTCGCGTCCAAGTTGTAAAGCCTCGCGCTAACCTTCACACCTTGCACGGCTTTATAGGTGCCGTTCACTACCGCGACCGAATTGTCGTCATACGAATACTGCACGTGCACCGGCTCCATCGCTTTCTTTGTGCCAAAGTAGCCGCCCGCCGGCACTAGGTAATAGTCGTAGAGGTGCCAGATCAACGATGGCCACGAGTTGTTCAGCATCCACTGAATCACTCCGGTAGCCGTATATTTGTTGCGTCCGTAAGCTTCGAACATCGCGCGCTGCCCGTCATAAGTCATCGCCTGCGCTTTGCGCTCATAATCGTCGAGCGAAGTCGCCGTCCCATAGCGGCGGTTCAGCCCGTCCGTGAACACGTTGATCGTCGTAAACCGTTCGCCGCCCGAGTGAAAATTCCACACGTCATCGATGGGCCATAGATGCTCTTTCGGAATAAAGCGCTCGAGCGATTCGCGCGTCGGAATCGCGGGTCCCGGGCTGGTTTCCGTGTTGTAGCCGTAGGCGCCGCCCGCCTTCGTGTCCGCCAGCCAGTAAACCGGCGGCACATATTCATAGGGACCCGTCATCTTCACGCCGGATGGCCCGGTCACCGTCGTGGATGTAGCGCTCGCTGAGGACACCGAAGGATTCGGCCAATTCAATTCTTTGAGAATGCCCAAATACATTTTTTCGACGTTCGCAGGCGGCGGGCCGTCGCTGCCATACAACCACACAAAAACGCTCGGGTGATTACGGAGAATTCGTATCTGGCTGCGCAACGATTCGGCGGCGATTTTGTGCTGCTCTTGCTTCCAGTTGCTCCATTTCTCCCAGGCGTCGCAGCACGTCCATCCAGGCATCACTAAAATTCCGAGGCGATCGGTCTTCTCGTAGAATTCGTCGCGATCAATACGGCCTTCAAGTCGAATCGTGTTCAATCCCATGTCGCGGACATAATTCAAATCCGCGTCAAGGCGTTTGGAAGACCATCGCAGCAAGAGATCCGGCGCCCACGCTGCACCGCGAATCAAGACTTTGCGGCCGTTCACCTTGAAGAGGCGATAGCCCTTGTCCGTCAGCTCGGAAGTGACCTCTCGGACGCCGAAAGTAACCGTCGCCGCGTCTGAAGTCTCGTTGGCGATATCGAAGGAAAGCTTTGCCGTATAAAGATTCTGCTCTCCCATCGTGTAGGGCCACCACAGCCGCGGGTTCTCCAACCTAAGCTGCGCATATTGTTCCGGAGCGAAACTGACCGTCTTCGCTTCTCCCGCGTTCAGCGAGACTTGCTGGGTTACTTGCTTTCCTTCCACTTGCGCCCGCAGCACGCCTTTGACGGTGTGGTTCGAGATATTGTGCAAATCAGCGGTGATGGTCAACGCTGCCTTATTGTAATCAGAGTCTAGCTTCGACGATACAAACGGATTACGCAGCGAAACGTCCCAGCTAGATGTAAGAAACACTGCCTTCCATATCCCCATGTCCTTATCAGGAGGTGTCGGGTTCCAATCGACCCAAGTAATTCCCAAATCGTTCTTTCCGGGCGCGGATACTTCCATAGCCAAAGCATTCGTCTGGCCGGAACGAAGAGACTTGCTGACATTAAACTCAAAAGTCGCAAAGGTGCCCGCCACGTCATTGGCATCCGCTATCTTTTCTCCGTTCAACCAGACGTTGGCGCGATAGTTGATGCCGAGGAAATTGAGCCAGTTCGTTTTATGCTCCACTTCGGCCGGCAACATAAACTCCGTCCGAAACCACCACGAACACCGAAACGGGCTCTGCTTCGGCATATCCTGATTCGCGAAGAAACTCTTCGAGGAATAATTCATCCCGGGGAACGATTTCAGATTCGTCCCATAGTCCGGATCGGGATAAGTTTTGTCATTGACCAGCGCACCGACCACCGTGCTTGGAATATCCGAGTGATGCCAGCCCTTCGCGTCGAAGCCCGCCGCCGAAATCTCCGCGCCGCTGGCCTTGGCTTGGCAGGACGATTGAATCTGCCAGTCCTTGTGCAGGTAGATTCTCGCTGGTTCCTCTGCACTGAGTGCGGCGCCAGCACCTCCGAACGCTGCAGCAATCCCCGCCAGAAAAAACAAACATCGACATAACATATGCACGTGTCTCCTGAAAAACCCTATGAGTTGAAGTGCGCTTTGAATAGTGATGCTCGGTGGGTAATATTAAACCGATTCAAAAATTGATGGGCTTCTTTTTCGGAGCGGGTTATGAGGGAATGAGGAAAAAGTGGGTCGGCGGCGCAAAGCTCTCAAAGGTTGAGCGTTCGGGGCACACCGGAGGGGATCGCGGCAAACGCCCGCCCAGACCGTCGACAAAATTCCGTGCGGCGATCATTCACCCGCATCAAACGCACTGCATAAAACGCGGGGCACTTCGACGCACAAGAGTCGCACTTTTTCGAGCGCCACGTGTGGGCGCGACGCTATCGTTCTCTGGTCCCGAACGTGTAGGCCACACCAATGCCCAACCTCAACCGGCTTTGTCCGGCACTCGCGAAATGTGTCCGCAGGAGATCAAGCTTCCCACGGGCAGTCCAGTGGGGGCCTATAACGTAGTCGGCGCCCCCGCCTAACATCCACGAAAAGGCGGTGTCCGAAGTGGAGACGTCAGAGAACGTAGGGGACGAAATCGTTGACTTCAAGTGAGAGAGTCCAAACTGCGCTTCCCCAAAGAAACGAATCGTGCGACGGTGCACCTCGCCGCTCCCGAAAAAGACGCGCGGCCCGAACATCCAATTCTGCAAATGAGACTTGGAGGTAACCGCGCCAATCGACGTCACCTCAAACGTCCCGATGCGTGAGTTGTTCCACGCCGTGTCGTAGTCGGCTGCGATCAAGACCTTGTTCGTGAAGTTCCAGCCGGCGCCAAAGTTGAAGCCGTCCGTGCCCTGGTTGCCCGTGATGTGCGTCCATCCGCCGGCGAGTTCGAGCCCCTGCGCTGAAGCCTTTGCGGGCAGCGCCAGCCAGCAGAGCAACAGCGTCGGCAGTAACAAGCGAAAGTACAATTTTTTGGGGTGAGACTCAGGGGAACTACGATGATGGCTGTACAACATGGTGTCTCCTTCTGGATTCTCTCCGGTATGTTCACTTTCCTGGGCGATGCAGGGCTGACAAGGACCGCTCAGCGACCCGCGATCATACCTGCGGACCTGTGGTCTCTATCTAAGCTGCCAACCTTTGCGTACTAAGCGGATGCTTCGACGTAAACCATGCGAGAGCCGAGGCTAGCACTTAGAAGGACCACTATCCTTCTAGCAACCTCCCTGGCCGGGGTACACTCCCCTCAGAACTGCATTTGTGCCGGAAAATATCGCGGGTCAGCCCTATACAGGGTCCGCATCCAAGCGCCGACAGGTTCGAGGCTTGAGGCAGTCTTGATAATTCCGTTGGTCTGTAGTCCGTCCTTGTCATCAATCATGTCAATCTTGAAGCCAGGCGAAGCCCGGTAAAGGCAGGGAAGGAAAGACCTGTAGGAGCAATGTGAGAGGCAAACGCGGTACTTATGCCGGAGAGAGTTGGTCCCGGAGGAGGGAGTCGAACCCACACAGAGCAAAGCTCCGGCAGATTTTGAGTCTGCTGCGTCTGCCAGTTCCGCCACTCCGGGCCTGTAAGAAAAATAGCACGACGCTAGGGCGCCCGCCACTTGAGTTTTCCACAGCCCCGCTAGACGCGGCCAACACAGAGGCATAGGCTATTACGTTCCGTTCGGTCGGGGCCGCAATCCCACCGCGGTGCCGAACGGTGATAAAGAGGCGAAGGAAGAATGTCTACCCTTGCTCCCGTTTCCGGGACTTCCCCGGAGCATCGGGATCTCGCTCATTGGATGCAGCGCGTTCTGAAGCAGCTTGACGCTCTGCAAAGCGCGCCGGACAAGGACGCAGTGCACGATCTCCGCGTGGCCATCCGGCGCTGCCGCTCGCTGGCAGCGGTGTTGAGAGAGGTCGATCCCGCCCCCGCCTGGCACGAAATGCGCCGGCTGCCTAAAAAGCTATTCCGAAAGCTGGGCGAGCTGCGTGACACGCAGATCATGGACGAATGGGTGTCCGAACACGGGGCGGAAAACGACAAGCTTCGCATAGCCCTTCACAATTTTTTCCAGGAAAGAGAACCTAAGCTGCTGCAGGAAGCACTGCGGCTGGCATCCAAATTCGACGACAAAAGCTGGCAGCGCCTCGAAGGCAAGTTGCGCAAGCGTGTCCGCCTCGTCCCGCCAGGAAGTCTGGCGGCGCAATGTTTAGCCGTCGAACGGCTAAATGAGGCAAAGGACTTGCACGGCAAGGCGCTACGCGCGGATAAGCCAGCGGCCTGGCACGGGCTTCGCATTGGCCTGAAGAAATTTCGCTACACGGTCGAAACTCTGTTGCCTGAGCAGTACGAGCTGTGGAGCCCAAATTTGAAGCAGCTCCAGGACATCCTGGGTGAGGTCCACGATCTTGACGTCCTGCGCCTGATTATCAAACAAAAGACCACGGGAGAAGCTGCGGAGCTGCAACCGGAATGGGAACGCACCATCGAGCGCCAACGCAGCGCGCGCCTGCAAGAGTATCGTGAACTAGCCATTGGAAAGAACAGCGTTTGGCACGAGTGGCAGCAAGCTTTGCCGCATCAGAAGCGCTTGCAAAGGGCGGCGATCGCTCGACTCCGTGCCACAGCGCGCGCCGCAGACCCTCGTCCGCACCGCGCCGCGCAAATTTCTCGCTTATCAATCGCTCTGTTCGATGCGCTGGGCCGCGCTCACAGTGCTCCGGCTTTCGACCACGCGGACATGCGGCGCGTGCTGCGCGGAGCGGCTCGGCTGTGTGGTCTAACGTTGAAGGGCACAAACAAGCCGCCCCAAAAAACCGCGCGCCGCTTCTTGCTGGAGCAACCGGTTCCGCCGTCGTGGACCCGCAAACAGTGGGAGCTGCTCGCCTGGACCGTTCGTTACCATCGCGGTGCCGAACCCACTACGACGACCGGCGCCTTCGTCCGATTGCACGAAGACCAGCAGAGTGACGTGCGCGCATTGGCAGGGGTCATCCGGCTGGCTCGCGGGCTGCGCAAGTGCCGGATCGAACACCGCAGCGGATTTCGTGTCGAGAAAACCGCGGCTGCGGTCCTGCTGCATGTTCCTGGGCTTGTTGATTCTGCGGAGAACGCCGCGCGTCTGGCTGCCGCGAAACATTTGCTGGACACCTACCTGGGCAAGCCGCTGATACTCAAGCCCGCCGCGCCGCCGCAGTTGGTGACGCTCCCTTCTCCCGTCGGCCAAGAAGTCCCCATGGCTGCCGCTTCAGACTGAACGTCCGCGCAGTAATGCTGCCGCTGTTCCGTTGAAGATCGGTGTGGTTGCGTGCGCTGGGCGGCTCTTCTAAACTCAAGTTCGTCACTAACTAAGGGGTCGGTTTGCGAACCATTTTGCGGGTCGTATTTTGGGTCCTCGGGATTGTTGTGGTCGTCGGAGGCGCCGTTATTTGGTGGCTGGTCTACCGGCCCCTGCCGCAATTGGATGGAAGCGCCCTTCTGCCCGGTCTCCAAAAAGAAGTGACCGTGGAGCGCGACGGCTGGGGCGTGCCGCACATTCGCGCAGATTCCCTCGAAGACTTGGCCGAGGCGCAAGGTTATGTCATGGCGCAGGACCGCCTGTGGCAGTTGGATTTGCTGCGCCGCGTCGCCCGCGGACAGCTCTCCGAGATCCTAGGCAAAACGACGCTGGCGATCGACAAAGACTTTCGCACCATGGAATTCGGGCGCGCCGCGGATCGTGAGTTGGGCCTCCTGGATAAAGACTCCCGAACTGTCCTGGAGGCGTACGCACGCGGTGTCAACCGATTCATCGAGCAAAGCAAGCACTTGCCCATCGAGTTTTCTCTTCTCGGATACAAGCCCCAGCCATGGCAGGCGACCGATAGCTTGACCATTACCGGCTACATGTACCGGACCCTTACGAACACCTGGGAAAACGAATTGGACCGCGCCACCGTCGAAGCGCGCGTCGGACCCGAGCGCGCGAAGGAGCTGTTCTCACCGGAAGCCGGCATGGACCATTTTGTGATCGGCGATCCCAACGTGCCTAATGACGGCTCGCAGCGCACACGCGTCCAAGCCGACCCGGAGGATGATGACGACGATCCGGAGCCGGATACGGTGCTTAAGGCTCGCCTCCACGGCGGAGACAACGCAGATCCCACAGCTCGATTTCCTGACCTGACTTCCGCTTTGGCCACCAATGTCCGTGATTCATTGCTCGATATCCAGCAGGAAATTCGCCAGAGCCTGGGTAGCAACAACTGGGTCGTCAACGGCACGCATACCGCGAATGGGAAGCCGCTCCTCGCCAATGACACGCACCTGGAGTTGGGGCTTCCGCCAATCTGGTACGAAGTCCACGTCACAGCCCCGGGCTGGAACGTAAAAGGATTTACTTTGCCCGGCGCCCCGCTTGTAATCATCGGTCACAACGATCGGATCGCGTGGGGATTTACCAACAACGGCGCGGATGTGCAGGACTTGTACATCGAAACATTCAATCCGGCTGCTTCAGATGAATACCGCGTTGGCGGCACCTGGACCAAAGCGCAGGTCTACGACGAAACGATTCATGTGAAGGGAGCTGCCGACGAGCACCTAAAAGTGATAGTAACGAGGCACGGTCCGGTCGTGCGCCGTAATGAAGAAGAGGGCTACGCTCTGCGCTGGACGGCCACCGAACCGGGAGGCCTCGCAAACCCTTACAACCTGATGGGAAGGGCGCGGAACTGGGAAGAGTTTCGCAATGTGATGAAGCGCGTCTGGGGCCCGGCGCAAAACGCCGTGTACGCCGACGTCGACGGCAATATCGGATACGTTTTGGCCGCGCGCGTGCCCGCTCGCAAGAAGGGCCATGGAGAAATTCCCGTGCCTGGCGATACCGATGATTATGAGTGGACTGGCTACATTCCTTTCGAACAACTCCCCCAGGCGCTGAATCCAGACAGCGGCTTAATTGTCACCGCCAATGCGCGAGTAGTCGGACCCAGTTACAAACCGTATTTGACCGACCGCTGGGAGGAGCCATACCGCACCGCGCGCATCTACGAATTATTGCGCGACAAAGGCGGCTTGCGCCCGGAGGATATGCTCAAAGTGCAGGCCGATACCTACAGCTATCCCCACGCATTCTTGGCCGACCAACTCTCCGCCGCTGCGAAAACCAGCCAGGCTAAAGATGACCGCTCCAAAAAATTGATCGAAGGGCTGAGGGATTGGAACGGAATCGCCGACGCAGATTCGCCAGAGGTTTCCTTCCTCGAGGAAACGCGTCGCGCAGCGCTTGCTATCCTCCTGGAACCGTATCTCGGCAAAGAAACAGGCTTGTATTCGTGGAGACGAACAGCTTTCTTGCAGAAAATTCTGACCGAGCGCCCCGCGAAGTGGCTGCCCATAGGCTACAAGACTTACGATGAGCTGCTGACCGCGGCCGCGGACCGCGCTGTAGCGCGCCTCGCGCAGTTGAGCAACAAATCGCGAATCGACGATTGGGCCTGGAAGCAATTTGACTCCCTGGACATGGTCCATCCACTGGGCCGCACAGGCTTTCTCAAGACTTTCCTCAGCATCACCGACAAGCCGCAATCCGGCACCGCTTACAGCCCGCGTGCAGCGACAAAACACCACGGCCCCGCCATGCGATTCGTCGCCAACGTCGGCAACTGGGACGAGTCCATCATGCTCATCGCCGGCGGCCAATCCGGTCAGCCCGGCAGTGCGCATTACACAGATCAGTTTCCTTATTGGTACGAAGGCCGTCCGATCTACCAACAGTTCAGCGATGTAGCGGAAGCGAGTTCCCGGAAGCATACTTTGAAACTGAAGCCGGCGCCCTGATCCATCTGATAATGGATTGTTTGCGGTCTCCATCGTGACTTAGAATGTTCGCTACTCTTGCTGCAAGAAAAGGTTTGATCGAGTGAACTCAACGCCCGCAAGAAAACCAGAGCCGCC
>DATBYP010000249.1:0-26855 GCA_036513675.1 Candidatus Acidiferrum sp. | reverse complement strand
CCATCTCAATTTTTACTTCCTCGAAGTCAACACGCGCCTGCAAGTCGAGCATCCCGTCACCGAACAAGTCACCGGCCTCGACCTCGTCAAACTCCAAATCGCCATCGCCGCTGGCCACCGGCTCCCCTTCGCGTGGGAAACCATCACGCCCCGCGGCCATTCCATGGAGGTCCGCCTCTACGCGGAAGATCCCGACAACAATTTCTTCCCTTCGCCGGGCAAGATCCTTTCGCACCGCGCTCCGAGCGGTCCGGGCATTCGTCTTGACGAGGGCGTCTACGAAGGCTGGACCGTGCCCAACGAATATGATCCCCTACTCAGCAAATTGATCGCCTGGGGAAACTCTCGCGAAGAGACTATCGCCCGCCTCCGCCGCGCGCTCGACGAGTACGCCGTAACCGGTATTAAAACCAACGCCGGCCTCTTCCGCCGCATTCTCACCGAACCCGATTTCCTTCGCGGCGAAATCCACACCAAATGGCTAGACCAACTCCTCACACGAAAGAAGCTCGCCGCGCCCGAAAATGAAAGCAGTGCCGCCGATGCCGCCGCCATCGCCGCCGCGCTCTATCAAGCGAACCAGTCGGAGAAGCAATCTTCGCTCTCCCCTTCCAGCAAAGATTCCACTGAGCCCTCGCGCTGGAAGCAAGAAGCCCGCCGCGACCAACTGGACCGCACCCCATGAAATTCGAGGTGCTCATTAATCAGACGCGCCGCGTCGTCGATCTCGAACGCGAGGCCAACCACTGGCGCATCTCACTCGATGGCGATCGGGTTGACGCTGACGCGATCGAAATCGCGCCCAACATTTTTTCCGTCCTACTCAAGGGCAAGTCGCACGAAATTCGCGTGACGCCAACTCCCACGGGCGCGCTCACACTGCAAACCGGCCGCCAGGAATTCACTGCGGAAATCATTGATCCGCGCGCGTGGCGCGGCCGCCACCATGGCACCCTCGAAGCCGAAGGCCGGCAGCAAATCCTCGCACCCATGCCGGGGAAAATTGTTCGCGTGTTGGTTCAAGCGGGAGAGAAGGTGCAGGCAGGTCAGGGCCTCTTAGTGGTGGAAGCGATGAAAATGCAAAACGAAATTCGATCACCCAAGAGCGGCACCGTCGAGCGCCTCTTAGTAAAAGAAGGTCAGCCCGTAAACGCCGGCGAAGTCTTAGCCTGGGTCGATTGACTGAAAAATTTAACTTACTCTACGAGAACTGCGGATGGGGGTATTCCCTTCGAGGGCTCACGAGTCACCAGTCAACGCTTTTTCAGGGCTGAAACGGCTTGACCGGCTTTGCCGTCTTTGCAGCTTCAGGGAGTTTGCCGGCGGCCTCGATTACCTGCTCCGCCAGATAATTGCTCACGCGCGCTTCGTCGCGCGCAATTGCCAAATACGCCGCGCGCAGCAACTGCTCTTTGCGATTGCGCAGCGTGTCGCGAACCGTCTGCTGCACCTGCGGATCGGTGATCCCGCGCTGCCCCGGCGATTCGCGCGTAACCAATTTCAATATTCGGAAACCGTCCTTCACTTGCAGTACCGGACTAACCTGCCCCGGCTTCATCCCCACAACCATCTTCTTCAGCGCAGGGTCGGACTGATTCAGCGCCGACTCCGGCACATACCCTAAATCCCCGCCGGTCGTCGCCGTATTCATGTCCTCGGAATAATCCATCGCCAATTGCGCGAAATCCGCGCCGCTGTTCAGCCGGTCCATCAGCATTTTTACTTTGCGCTGCGCCTCGGCCTCGTTCGTCGCGTCGTCGTTCTTGCGATTGCGGACCTGCGGCTCTTTGCGTGGTGTCACCACGATCTGCGCAATCCGATATTGCGGCTCTGCGACGTTAAACTGCGCCTTATTGGAGTTGTAAAAATCTGCGACATCCTGGTCGGTAATGGTAATCTTGGCCACCACTTCGCGGTTCAGCAGCTTCTGAATGGAAAGCTGCCGCCGCAAGTCGCGCTTCAAGTCATCCGCGGAAACACCGCGCTCTTTTAACTGCCGCTGAAACTCATCTTCCGTAAACGGGCTCTTCAGTTCCGTGAATTTGTCCTCGACTTCGCCGTCGCTCGCTTCCAGATTCAGTTTCTTCGCGCGCTCCAGCAAAATCTCGTTATTGATCAGCTCGTCCAGCACATTCAGCTTCAGCGACAGCGCCTCTTCCTGCGAAGGCTCCTGCCCCTCCGGACTCACGCGCGTGCGGTAATACTTGTCCACATCGTCGCGCTTGATCCCTTGCCCATTGACCGTCGCCCACACGTCCGGCGAAGGCTGCTTCTGTTGCTTGCAGCCGACCCCACCGAGAAGAATGAGCGCACCCAGCGGCAACAGCACCGCCGAGCGCTTTACAAATCTTGAGCGCAGATTCAAGAGAGGGGATTGCAAGGTCAGGTGCTCAGGCAGCTTTCTTCACACGGCCTGCGCGGATGCACGCCGCGCAAACCCGCATATGCTTCCTTGCGCCGTTCACAACTCCGCGCACGCGACGCAAATTCGGATTCCACCGCCGCCGTCGCGTGTTGTTCGCGTGGCTGATCACGTTCCCAAAATGCGGCGTCTTGCCGCACAGTTCACACTTCATCGCCATAATATTCCTGTTCGATTATCTAAAATGTCAAAAACGCAAGCCATTATTCTAGCAGACCCCCACGCGTTTTCCCACTCGCCGCTGATCAAGCCGCTCAATCGACCGGATTCGCGTTAGCTTAACGCCCATGTCGCTGCGACTCGCGTTGACACTCTTCCCGCCGTGCTGAATACTCTTGTCCGATGATTGGCCAGCTTCGCGGACGTCTCACCGACAAGCGCCCGAATCAAGTTCTCGTCGATGTAGGCGGCGTTGGCTACCTCGTGCAAGTCCCGCTGTCCACCTTCGCCTCGCTCGGCGAACTGCACACTGAAGTCACGCTGCTGATTCACACGCACGTGCGCGAAGACGCCTTTGCGCTCTACGGTTTTCTCTCCTCGCGCGAAAAGCACTTCTTCGAGATGCTGCTCTCGGCGTCTGGGGTCGGCCCCTCTCTCGCCCTAAAGATCCTGTCCGGCATGAGTGTCGAGGAACTGGTGCCCGCTATTCGCGGCGGCGACTTGGCCCGTCTGACGCGCATCCCCGGAGTGGGGCGCAAAACCGCCGAGCGCATGGTAGTGGAGCTAAAAGACAAGCTCGACTCCGTTGCAATCGAAGCCGCGAAGCCCGCAGCAGCGTCTCCGGCAGGAGTCGAAGCTGATGTAGTCTCCGCGCTCGTGAATCTCGGCTATGACAGCCGCGCCGCGGAAAGCTCCGTTACAGAAGCCAAACAGGAGGTAGGCACTGCCAGCTTCGAGAAGCTCCTGCGCGCCTCCCTGCAATCCTTAAGCGCCCCGAAGGGCCGCTCCACCCGCGCCGGCACCTGAAAAGGCTCGCGCGAACGATCGCCTGGTTAGTAAGTTCTCAGGGTTTTGCATCCGTATCGGACTTTGCGGATACGGTACCAGGAGCTTGTGTCGATGAGTTATCTCTTTGACGCGTTAGATAGAGGGCGAAGGGAGTAACCTCGAAGGGCATCTTCTCGTATTCCGCCACGGAGCCAGCGGGCTTGGACTTGAGCAACTGAAGCTCGTCGTTCCAGGGCTCGACCTTGACGCGTCCGCCGAGCGGCAGGGCAACAACCACATTGGTTGCGGGCTTTGCAGAGAACGGCTGCCCGCCGGACATTGCGGAACCAATGGTCCAGGTTGTGGGGACTCGATCACCCAGATGCGGACTGATCAGGTTAGGAATCTCTTTCGAGCGGTTCTGGAGCGCTTCCAGGAAGAGCTGCGCGGTCCTGGCATGGTCCTTGTAGGGCGATTGCATCAGTAGCTCGATGCCCTTCTGATTCGCCGCCTGTTCCTCTTCCGGCGTGCGTGCAAAGCCAAAGTGGCGGAAGGTTTCCTTTTCATCGAAACGCAGGCGATTGAAGAATGCGAATTGCGTGTCCATGCGATGGCCGAGGACGACGTGGCCCAGCTCGTGCGCGAGTATGGCGGCGAGGCTGCCCTCGTCGGGAAGCACGTCCACCAAGCCACGGCTGACGACGATGGTGTGGCCCATGGTGAACGACTCAAGCGTTGAGGTCATGAGCACGCGGCAGCGGACTTCAGGCTCGATGTCGAGGTTATTGGTGACCTCGAGATTGTTTACCACCGTCTCGAGCACCTTATCCACGTCCCCATGCGGGGCCATCACGCCCAGCCGCTCAAGGCTGATGGCGACGTTGTCTTCCGCCAGGCGGCTCCAGGAGCGCTGCGCCTGAATCGGCGAGAAGTCGTTGGCGGCGTCGGTTTGATCCTTGACCGGGGTCTCCACCAGGATTTTGCTCAACTCTTGCTCTTCTTGAGTGTGGCCAAGTGCGTATCCCCAGAGACGCGTCTGCGCACGGAATGCCTGGGGCGCTACGTTTTTGGTGGGCGTATTTTGGCCGCTGCCTTCTTCGCTGTAGATTAAGGTCGGCAGCCATTGATTGTTTCCGGCATTCTGACGCCAGCTGTCGAAATTAAAATAGTAGCTGGTCCTGGAGGAACCGTTGTAGTTTCCGTTGAAACGCACGATATGGAAATCCTGGTCTTCCACCCAGACGCGGCCGACAAAGCGTCCTTTTTCGCCCTTCACCAACGGATCGACATTGAAGACTAGGCAACGAACTTCGCCCAGGAACTCACGGTGGATGTACTCGAAGTTGTAATGCTGGCGGTCAAAGCCATTCTCATCCAGAAAGATCATTTGCAGGAAGCCGCGCGGAACATATTCCATGGAGAAGAGGCTCTGCAGGCCACCGAATATCTTGTGCTTGTTGCCGGCGCTATGAATCAGCAGCTCGAGCTCGACGCCCTTGGCCAGATGGGCGCGGCCGAGAAAATACTTGTCGGTGTCCAGCGCTATGCCCTGTTGCCGGTCTGGACGGAGATTTTGGATGTAGGTCTCTACTAGCGGCGAGTATTGGCGAAGCGACTGCACCTCCGCCCGCTCTTGCGCGACAATCTTGTCCACGATCTCCACTTTGCTCGAAGTAGCCGATTGCTGGGAGAATGCGGCCAAGGGCATCGCGGCGAGCCCAAAGATGAAACACAACGTTTTCAGAGTGCGCATAATATCTCCGAAACATGAACGTAGGCAGGTAGAGGCAGCGTATCGCCCTTCGAGCAAGGTGCCATCTGTACAGAGGAGCAGTTTAGGGACAGGAGATTCCTGTTAGTAACCGTTGGAGAAAAAAGCGGAAAGCCAGGATTCGCACTATCGTATTGATTGAGGCAGCGGTAACGGACTAGCGAGCTGGACTTGCGGTCCGATTCGCAGGGGTTCTGACTGCCGCTGAGTTGGGGATCAGAACAGGCGGGGTTCTTCGCGGTTGAATATTCGTAGGCGGGGTCGGCTACGCGGCCGAGGGTGGTGCGGTCGATCATGCCGGTTTTGCAGGGCTCGGAGATTTCCTAGATGGCTTCACGCACTTGGCTTCGGGACGAAATTTCAACAAAACGAGAGGACATCGGCCTATAATCTCTGGCACCAGGTATGCAGTCCGCCTGGCCTTCCAGTGAGATTTGGGCCGCACAACTCCCGCCTGTGATGTGCCTCATCCCGAGAGAAGCGTGGTTATGCCTTCTCGTCCGAACGCGAGCAGTTGCGACATAGCAATTGCGGCCATAGCCTCCGCATCTGATCCCCGATTCTAATCTGCATTGGAAGAGGCTGCGACAGCCATGCCGTGGCGAATTGAAAAATCGAAGACAAAACAATAAGAGGTGCTTTATGAAAGACCCAAGGGTCCTCTATCAAGGCTCGACCGATTCCGCCGGTGCTACTCGCGGATCTCCAAATCAAGAAATACGATCTGCGACGAGACAGCGGGGTGCAGCGCGTAAATTAGTTTTGCTTTTGACAGCTGCCGCGCTGTGTCTTGGCGTGGCTCTTTATTTGGGGGCGTCGCGGACATCCGCGGAACACGAACGTGGCGATCATAACTGGCCGCATCACGGCAATGACCTTGCCAACACCCGGTTTCAGAGCCTGGACCAAATCAATCCCCATAATGTCAAGAACCTGAAGGTGGCCTGGGTCTTTCACACGGGCGTACTCGATCCATTGGCTGAATTAGAGGCTACGCCCATCGAAGTCGACGGGCGTTTGTTCATCACGGACGGCCACGACGACGTCTTCGCGTTGAATGCTGCCACCGGAAAGACATTATGGAAGTTTGGTGGATTTAACGACGAGGCGCAGCTCGCGAAGTTCTTTCTCTGCTGCGGCCGGAACAACCACGGCGTGGCCTACGGAAACAGCATGGTTTTCGTTGGGCGATTTGATGATTCCGTCGTGGCGTTGAATGCGGAAACAGGCAAACTTGTATGGCACAGGACGGTCGCTAATTTCCATGACAAGGTGAGCATCAATTCGGCGCCTCAATTTGTGGAAGCCGGTGGCCGGGAACTTGTAATCATCAGCCTGTCGGGCGGCGAATATGAGATACGGGGCCAGGTTTTCGCGCTGGACGCGAAAACCGGCAACACGGTTTGGCACTTCTCGACGACACAGCCGACTAGCTTTGCTGGCCAGTCCTTCCTGACTGGTGGCGCCGCGGTCTGGGTCCCACCAGCGATCGATGCGGACTTGGGCCTTGTGTACCTCAGCGTAGGGAATGCCGCGCCCGATATTCTTGGCGAGAACCGTGGCGGCGACAATCTGTTTTCGGCATCGATCGTTGCCTTAAACCTGTTTACCGGCAATCCTGTTTGGCATTTCCAGGAAGTGCACCACGACATTTGGGACTACGACAGCGCGCAACCCGCGGTCCTATTCCCCCTCGAGAAGGATGGAAAACAATTCAGGGCACTGGGCCATTGCAGCAAGAATGGGCAGTATTACATTCTCGACCGGCGCACGGGCGAGCCCATCTACAAAGTGACCGAGCAACCCGTCCCACCAAGTGGCGCTGGTGCCGTGTTCCAGAATGCCGCGGCAACGCAGCCCTATTCTGCAGTTGAGCCACTCACGCCACTCAGGTTCAACCAACTCACCGCTGAAGAACAGCCTGATAAGGCTGCCATAACCGCAGCTTTTAGCGCGTTCCTCGCTCCGGGCCAGAAGGAGGTTTCCTTATCGCCGCAATACACTCCTCCCGATGAAACGCTGCGGCTGATCATGCCCGGGGATAACGGAGGATGTGAATGGGCGCCGGCAGCTTTCAGCCCACGAACAAAATACGTGTACTACGGCGCGAGGCATGACCCGGACGTCTTCAAGACACACGCAGGCAATACGAGCCTTGTGCACCAGGCGGTCAATGGAGACCTGCACCTGGGCTCGACCTTCTTCAATCATGTGCCAGGCGCAAAGCCCTTTGGCGTGTACGGGGCCACCGACACGCGGACAGGTAAAATTGTTTGGAAGATTCGCATCCCTCAACCGGCGAAATCCGGTGTGCTCGTTGCCGGTGATGTGGTTTTCTTCGGCGAGGGAAATGGAAAATTCGACGCTGCTGACGCACGGACAGGCAAGATGCTGTTCAGTTTCAATGCGCCGAGCAAAATTACGAACGCCGGAGGGGCCGCGGCGGGCCCGATGGCCTACCTTGTGGACGGACGCGAGTTCGTAGTGAACGCGTTCGGCGGAAATGTCCCGGATCGAAGTGTGACGTCGAATGGTGACTGCCTGGGTGGCGGGAGTGCTTGTGCAAACCCGGTGGGCGATGCCTACGTCGCTTTTGCTCTTTCCACTCACGAAAAAGAGGACGAAGACAAGGACGAGTAGTTTTCCAGCGGACGTCAACGGGAAAGCTGTGTGGACGACTAGCCGATGGGTGGCCCCCGATAAGTTCGAAGGCCACCTGTTCATCATGCCGATTGGCACTATGTAAGGCCCGGGTTCAATGGTGCTCGGAGCCGATATCGCCCCTGCTAAACCCGGGCTTTCAGTAGTTCGGGCGCCTGCGTTCATGCGCCACAGCCAGGACTTGAATTACGGAAGGAAGCTCGCGGTAAACAACGGCTAATGGGAGCCTTTGCAGCAAAAATCTGCGCGTGCGCGAACCCCCGCGGGAGAGCGCTCCGGCGCATCCGCGATTGAGGTAACAGCTCGCTCGACCTCACGCGCAAATCGCAAAGCGGCCCGCTCGCTGCGCGCAAAATACCATGCGAACGCGGCTTCGAATTCCAGGCTCGCTGCTTCATGGAATTCTAGTTGCTTACTTCCCATGCGTCAGCCGAGACGAAATCCGGCGTCGGACCTCGTCCCAGGGAACCGTTTTCCCTTTGTCGGAATCCAATTCGGCGATGCGGCGGCTGATTTCCTCGTTCCAAGCGCTCTCGACTCCCTCGTCAACTGAAGTGTCCAGGCTTTCCATAAGAGAGCAGGCGAAATCCGCACGCTCCTCCTCGGAAAGAGAAAGGGCCTTTTGCAGGAGATCGAGAGCCTGTTGCGTCATTTCGTGATTATACGGCGCCTTTGCGAACGCAGGCCATAGGCTAAGGCGCGTGCTAATTTAGAAGAGGCGAGGTTGGCGGCGGGGTTGTTCGCGATTGAAATATTCGTAGGCGCGGGGCGTCGCTACTCGGCCGCGGGGGGTGCGATCGATCATGCCGATTTGCATTAGGTAGGGCTCGTACATTTCTTCTATAGCGTCTTCTTCTTCGCTGAGGGCGGCGGCGAGCGTACCGACGCCGACCGGGCCGCCGCCGTATTTGTCCAGCAGGGCGAGCATCAGGTTGCGGTCGACTTCGTCGAGGCCGTTCTCGTCAATGCCGAGCATGGCGAGAGATTCTTGCGCTACGGCGCGAGTGATGCGGCCGGCTGCGCGTACTTCGGCGAAATCACGAGCGCGGCGCAGGAGGCGGTTGGCGACACGCGGCGTTCCTCGGCAGCGGCGGGCGATATCTTCTGCGCCGCCTTCATCCATTTCGATGGAGAGAATTTTGGCGGAGCGATGCAGGATGATGAGCAGATCGTCCGGCTCGTAGAAATCTAGACGATGGACGATGCCAAAGCGGGAACGGAGCGGGGCGGTGATGAGACCGGCGCGAGTGGTGGCTCCGATTAGCGTGAAATGGCCGAGCGGAAAGGGATGAATGCGCGCGCCAGGTCCCTGGCCGATTATTAGGTCTACGCGAAAATCTTCCATGGCGGGGTAGAGGACTTCTTCGACGGCGGGTTGGAGGCGGTGAATTTCGTCAAGAAAGAAGACCTCTTTGGATTCGAGCGAGGTGAGTATGGCGGTCAGGTCGCCTTTACGCTCGAGGAGGGGGCCGGCGCTGGTTTTGATGGGGACGTTTAGTTCATTGGCGATGATTTGCGCCAGGGTAGTTTTGCCGAGACCTGGGGGGCCGTAGAGTAGCACGTGATCGAGGGCTTCGCCGCGCGTGCGGGCGGCTTGGATAGCGATTTGGATATTTTCTTTAACGCGCTTTTGGCCGATGTATTCGTCGAGGCGTTTGGGGCGAACGCTGGCTTCGATGCGGGCGTCTTCGTCGATGGGCTGGCCTGAGACGATACGGGCGGGTTGGTTAGCCATCATGCGTTTGGCGCTTGCGTCTGGCATGCAGGCAAAACAGTAACACAGACGGCGGGGAGGGCGGAGCAGAGAGAACACAAAGAAGGGGAAAAGATAATGCGTAGTAGCGCCAGCATCTCGCTGTGGGGGCTGGAACTCTTTTCCTTACGGCGTCTGCTAAAGTCTTGGCAGAGTATCCATGTTGCCGAGGCGGATAGTGTGAAACACATCGCGTATCTATCACTCGGCTCGAATCTCGGCGACCGTGCCAAGAATTTAAAAGATGCAATCGCTGCGCTGCGCGATGCTGGCATCAGGGTGACACGGATTTCGTCAATGTACGAGACCGAGCCGATCGACTATCTGGACCAACCTTGGTTCGTGAACATCGCAGTAGAAGCGGAGACGGAACTCGCTCCAGCCGCCGTGCTGCAAACTTTGCGCGAGATCGAAACGCGCCTGGGCAGCAAAAAGCTAATTGCAAAAGGTCCGCGCCTGATCGATATGGACATTTTGCTGTATGGAGACGAAGTCATCGACATGCCTGAGCTGCAAGTGCCGCATCCGCGTATGCATCTTCGGCGCTTCGTGTTGGAGCCGCTCGCCGAAATCGCGCCGCAGGTGCGGCATGCGATTTCAGGTCTAAGCGTTTCGGAGATGCTGGCTCGAACGAAGGACACGAGCACAGTAAGGAAAATGTAGGCCAGCAGATCAAGATGTGCGATGCAGCAGAAGGCGGTGCAACGTCATGGTCTTAGGTTGCAACGCATCCAGCTCGATCAGCGCCAAGTGCCCGTCGGTGATTTCGCGCCAGCGATACACGCCCGCTTCGGTTTCCTGCACTTCGCGGCCATTGGGCCGGCGCAGAAATTCGCGCGCATCGTCGGAGGAAGCTGTTTCGCGTAGCGTAGGACGTGCCAGCGCCTCGACGGCATAGCTGCGCAGCAGCTTGCTCCAGTACTGATGGAAGAGATCGCTAGATGCGAAGATGTCGCTCCAGGCGACTTCACCGCCATAGGCGACGATGACACCTACAACGCGCTCACCCTTCAGCCCGGAAGTGGCGCGCGCAAATCGCCGCTGCACTTGATCGACGAAGCTGTCGACCGAGCCGCCAACGCGTGCGGACTCATAGATTTTCCGGTAAGACTGCGTGGGCGCTTCCGTGGTGATGGCCTCCGCCAAAACGCCCGGGCTTAGCTGCGCAGCTCGAGCGGACGGCGCAGTCGATAATCTGGCAGTAGAACCCCCAGCAACAGCGTTCCAAACTTCGGCTTGCTTTTGCTCGACTGCGGCCTGCTCGCGCACGCTGGGATGAACGATTGTCTTCGACGCACTGAATTCCGAACTGTTGCCCGTCCAGCGGCCGTGCTCGACGCAAAAGACGTCGAGCGGCAGCGGCTCGGCACCAACGGGCACGATGCGGTCTTTGCCAATGATGCGGTCTTGCTTTCCGCCGCTAACCAGTTCACCCGCGAGGAGCAGAAGTGGACGCTTGCTGCGGTTGATGAGCACGAGCTGATTCACGGAAGCGCCGCTGTCATATTGCGGGGTTGCATGGGGCCGAACCTGGCCGCGATTACGCACCATGCCGGCAGCACCGCGCTCGCTGACGATCACCTCGCCGCTGGCAAGGCCCTCTTCGAGCGTGAGGAAGCTGCTGGTGTCTTGGGAGGAACCGCTAACCACAGGAAAAATAGCGATGTTTTCGTAGGCGACAGGATCGAGGATGCGCCAGTCACCTTCCGGACGCGAAGGGATCTTATGCGGATGAGGAGCAGCCCAGACGAAGGCGAGCCCTCCAAAGGTGGCGATAGCCGCGATGATGACAGCGAAGAGCGAGCGTTGCATGCAACCTCCTTGAAGTAGAGAAAAACGAACCTGCTCAGGAGTTAGAACGGCGCCGCTGAGATTTCTTGCATGGATGAAAACGGCGTTCAGGACAACGGTAGGTATAGAGAGGCGGAAACGATCAAAAAGCTGGTGACAGATGCTCAGCCGTGCGGGTCGCCGAGGTTGAGGCGGCCCTTGGGGCGTTTGTTCTTGAGCGCTTCGCCTTCTTCGCGCTCGTATTCGGCTATTTCTTCTTCCGTGTAGGAGAATGAATCGCGAGAAGCAAACATGGAATTGGACTTGGCGGCCTTTTTCTTCTTCTTGCGCAACTCGCCGAATTCATAGCGCACCTGGCGCAGAGGAGCTTCGATGGCTTTGATTTCGACGAGCAGGTCGCTGACCTTTTCGAGGAAATCGTGGAGATGGAAAGGCCGCAAAACGTAAGGAAGCTTGGCACGCTCCAGCGGCTCTACGTACTGCTCGCCGCCGACGTCTGGAACGAGATAGAGGGCGCGAAGGCGTCCGCCTTCTTCGGCGGAAACGTTGGTGAGTTCGCGCAGCGTCACGAAAAGGGGGCTTTCCGTGCCAGTGATGGTCACATTCGCGATTACCAGGGACCACTCCCCGGTGCGCAACTCGGCCAGAAACGCCTTGGTATCCGGCACGACGCGCACACGCCAGCCCTCGGAATCGAGGATTTGCTTCAGCGCCCCCTGGCTCTGGGCATCGTCATCGAGGATGAGGATGCCGACCTGCCGGGGCTCAATCGGGGCTGCCGGGGTACCCATTTTCAAAGTATAGCGTCCGCAAGAGCTAGGTGGTTTGGGGAACACAAAGGCAGGCGGCGTATCGGCTAATAGAACGGCGCTGGGTCACAATCCTAGGGAGCTACTGGCCGATGACGAAATCGCTGGCGGCGACGAATCGTTTGGCGGCGGAGCCGTCCCAGAACACACGGTAAGTCGTTGACGTACCGGAAGAAAGACGGACTGTGTAGAAAATCTGGACGCCGTCTCGTGACCATTCACCACGGCTTGCGGACTGTTCCGGCGGAGTCAAGACGACGCGGCGCTTAGTACGCAGTTCGTATAAGAAAATACCTCCGGCAGGCCGGTCCGCCGTGCTCGCTGCACCGAGCGGCCCGGTTGTGTAATTGGCGGATACCAGCAGAAGGTCTGGATTGCCTGGATTGACGCGGATGGTGTCGGACTCGCGGACCTCGAAGCTTGGTCCGTAGATATCTCGCAGCGGCACCGTTTGCGTGGGTTTGCCGTCCTCGGCTATCCAATAAGCGTTTTGTAGGTCGGTGCCAAGTAGCATGTGGGTGTCCACCCAACCGTGTAAGTTGTTGATGTTGTTGGTGTAAATAGGTACGGGAGTGTCGGTTGCGGCCGCCTGTAGGGTCCAAATTTGCCACTTTTGGTCCTGATTTGTGAGATAGGCGATGCGGGCATCATCGAGCGACCAGAAGGGCTGGCGGTCGGAGCCATGAACCAAATCGCGAGAGCGGCCCGTGTCGAACTCGTAGAGAACTATTGTGCTTTCGGTACCGGGCTTTGAATCCGCGCGGACGTAGAGCAGTTTTTTCCCGTCGTGAGAGAGCGCGAGGTCGGTCCCGGCTGGACCCGCGATCTTCTTTACCGCTCCGCGACTTACGACGATTTTGCCTGCGGAACTGATATAGGCGACAGCGGTCGGCACCTTGAAACCAGTGACTGTAGTCTCCGGGGCGGGCTTCTTCTTGGCGGGATCGTCAGGATCATCTTCGCTCTGGTTAGTGATGCGGGGGAATAGCTCGGCGGCGATACGGGCGCAGCCGCTCAACGTTCCGAGTTGAGGATGCTCAACGACCGCGCGGAACGTGTATTTCGTGGCGGACATACCGTCCGAGCAGCCTTCGCGCGCCAAGTGAACCGCGACGGGGGCACCCGTCCCAGTGTCTTTGGCATGGTAGGTCCAAGCGTCGCCGGAAGATTCGTGGGCAATATCGGCGGGCTCGAGAATTATGGGCGGGTACCCCGGACGATCCAGGCGCTCCGGCCCTTTTTGGCCGATCCGCAGGCTCCACGCGGGATTGTTCCCCGAAGCGAGGAGAAGAATCGGAAAGTGCTTGGATTGGGGCGCGGAGGGAGCTGCGTTGGCGGCGGGTGGGGCAGATGACTTCTTCGTCCCGGCCGGCGCCTGCGCCCATGCAGAGGAACAAGCATTTGCAAATAGAATTACGGTGCCGAAACAAATAGACCGTGCTCGCAAGGGCATGCGCTCGGATGAATCCTCCGCACTGAGGATACCGCGCCGCGGGTAAGACGCACAAATGCCGTCGGCGCGTGAAACGGTACGAAAAATAAAAGCCGGCGGTCGCAATGGTTGCGCCGCCGGGCGGTGGAAACGAAGGCTAGTTTAGGTACGGAGGGCGGTCGTCACGATCGCGGTAGTCGTCGCGATCACGGTCACGGTCTCGGTTACGACGATCGTCGCGATCGCGATAGTCGTCGCGGTCGCGGGGATGGTCGCGGTCCCAGCCGCGGCGGTCCTCATCGTTCCAGTCACGGGACCATTCGCGCCATTCGCGCTCGCGGCGATCGACGATTTCAAAGTCGGCGCGGCAGCCGCGGTCAACCCAAATGCGGTCGCGATCGTAGCCCCAGGTGCGGTTGAAGACGCAGTCGGCTTCGCTGCGCTGGCGGATGATGAAGACGCCGTCGCGCGTGTCGATGGAGCAGAAATTGCGGTTCATGTAGTCGGAGGGGCAATAAATGAGGGCAGCGGCATGGGATTGCCAGTCTCCGGTGACGCGGAAATCTGCGCGGCAGCCGCGGTCAACCCAGATTCCGCGCTTGCCCGATCCCCAAGTCTGGCCCTCGATGCAAACAGCTTGGCTGCGCTGGCGAATCATGCGCACGCCGAAGCGGGCATCGGCCGGGCACCAGGTACGCCCCATGTCATCGGAGGGGCAGTAGACCATGTAGGATTCGCCCCAGCCGCGGAATTCGTTGTCGCGGCCGCGGAACTCGCCATCTCGGCTATCGCGATCTGCGTCACGGCCTCGGTCGTGAGCGTCGAAATGCTTAGCAACAGCGGGAGCCTGTGCACCCACCTCGAATTCCGCGCGGCAACCATGATCGACCCAGATGCTCCGGTTGTCGTAGCCCCAAGAGGTATTTAGGATGCACTTGGCTTGGCTTTTCTGATGCACCATTTGCACTCCGCCGGTGGTATCTACGGTGCAGACGCGCCGGTGCATGTCATTGGAGTCACAAGACATCCGCAAGGCCGCCTGCGGTGCGGGTGCGGCTTGAGCCGGTTTGCTTTCGAACGCAATAGCCACCATAAAGGCAGCGGTGATTAGTGTTAGAGGCACAAAAAAGGATTTTCGCGACAAGAAAGGAACACGGATCATAGCGATTCTCTCCAATTCAGGACCGACCAGCGGAACTCGGATTTGCTTGCAGATTGCCGGCAAGGGTCGGCCAAAAGGTTGTTCAGGTCACGATAGTCAAGAAACTCGCGAGGGACTAGAAGGATTTGGGGAGGAGTTGCGGCAGAGGTAATAGCGTATTCGGGCGGATCTACAGCGGGCCGCACCGGGCCTTGGGCGAAAGAAAACCGAATAATAGTGCTTGACAGAAGCGAAATAAAAGCGAATACTCGGCGCTGCTCCGAGGTGGGCCATGTCCCCAGTTAATTCCAAGCCGACGACGGGCATTCCTGTCCGGCGCCGCCCCGCTGAACAAACCGCGCTGTTCCCTGCCCATTCCACTGATTCAACGGAACAAGGCCCAAAAGCTCGGACCGGATCTGATCTTGCCCCGATCGGGACTGGTCCTGGCGGCAGCATCTCGGGTTGCCCCGCGCCGGATTGCCCCCCGGCGTCATCGGCTGAACATGACGCCCAACGTCATGAACAAAGCCGGACCCGAGATGCCGCCGCGTGTTGTGGCGCTGAAAAATCCGCGCCGCTGGTTGGCATCGCCCGCCTCGCAGCCAATTCTCCCGCGGCGAAGACGGAACGCAGTTCGCCGGAACGGCCGGAGTATTTTCTGCTGCCGGTGCGCTCGATTTTGAATCGCTGCGATTCGAAACGGGTGCCGTTCGAATGGACGATTAATCCTTACAGGGGATGCGAGTTTGCATGCAAATACTGCTATGCGCGGTACACGCACGAATACATGGAGCTGGATGGCTCGGAATTCGAGAAGAAGATTTTTGTAAAGAAGGATGCGGCGCCGCTGTTGGTGCAGGACATGCGCAAGTATTCTTTTGCGTCGAAGAGCTCCGGCGGAGTGTACCCGGAGCACATCGCGATAGGCACGGCGACCGATCCTTATCAGCCGGCGGAACGGGAGTATGGCGTGACGCGGGCCTGCCTGGAGGAGTTGGCGAAGCGCGAGGGGCTTAGCGTTTCGTTGATTACGAAATCGAACCAAATCGTAAGAGACATTGATTTGTTTAAGAGGATCTCGGAACGCTCCGAGTTGTCGCTGAACATCACGATTACGACGCTGCGTCCGCGGCTGGCGCGGTTGCTGGAGCCGCGAGCGCCACGGCCGGACTTACGGTTGGCCGCGGTGAAGCAGTTGCGGGAGGCGGGTCTCGCAGTGGGCGTATCGGCTTGTCCGCTGATACCGGGCATGACGGATCGCGACGGGGAGTTGGAGGCGGTGGCCACGGCGGCGAAGAATGCGGGCGCGCAATGGTTCTTTTCCAACGTGCTGTTTCTGATGCCGTCGTCGGCGAAACAGTTTCTGCCGTTAGTGCGCGAGAAATTTCCGAAATTGGCGAAGCAATATGAGGAGTGGTACGCGAAAAATGGGTATGCTCCTGACGAGTACCGAAAGCGGATGTCGCTGCGCGTCGCGAAAATTCGACAGGAACTTGGGTTCGTTTCGCGGCCATGGGAGGAGCGTACGAAGAAGTCAATCCGGCCGCAGCTCTCGCTGGCTTGGCAGGCGGGCGCCGCATAGCAGAATGCCGCTTGAGGCCCATAGCCCAACGCGAATATTTCGGAAGACAGCAAGAAATGGCTGTCCTACTCACGGCATTAGGGAACGATGATGCGGGATTCTTCGCGTTTTAGTTCTTTGGCTTCGGGGAATTGGCTGCGCAGGAATTCGATGTAGCGGCGCGAGCGCGGGCGGCCATTCGTGCGCAGCAGTCCCATTCGATAGAGAAAAACCAGCAGATAAAAGATGTCGGAGTCTTTCAGGGCGGAAAAGCCGCTGCGTTCGGATTGCTGTTGCTGTACTTCCGCAATGAAGCTGCTGAGGGCGGCATAGAGCTCACGGGGCAGGCGCGCGTCGGGCGGCTTTTCGTAGTAGATGCCTGTGCGCAGGGTCTTATAGCTTTCGCCGAGCGCTTGCATGGCGGCGAGAACGTCGGAGTCGGTCATGTCGCGCTGCGAAGCACAGAATTTCGCAATGGTGAAGGCTAGGGCGGCCATGAGCTGCTGTTGGGTGTGAACGATGTCGGACGGCACATTGATATCCAGCAAAGGCGTATCAGGCGGCAGGGAGCGGGGGTGCTCGTCCTCATAGCGGTGCGCGGCGAGCAGGTGTGAGCAGTCTGGCGCGCAATCAATAGTGACTTCGCGGCCAGTGCCGCAGCAGACGGCGCAGATGGTTTCACCTTTGGCTGGACAAAACCGCGCGCCTTTGCGCTTTTCACAAATAGGACAGATCACACAGCCTCCGAATTAAGCGCAGAAAAAGCAGGATACGCCGCGTTGAAGCAAAAAGCCAAAATTGGGAGTGTCCACTCGTTCCTCGCGTCTGCGGTCTCTCGGTTCACATAACGCCCCGAAAGATTGCGACTAGCTCGGCGTCGTTTTTCTGCGTGCTTGGCTTATGGCTTTACGCCGAGACAGCCAAAGTGATAAGTTTTTCCCGCTCATTGCCACTGACTTCTTCTTTTAGTTTCTTTCGGATCGCGATCAAGTAAAAACTTCGCGTTCAGCAAGGCGGAACGTATGGCCACACAAGACTCAAGGGCGGCCCGAGCGGGTGTTGTGACGGGAGTTCTCGCCCTGATCGCTTCGATGTCGCTCGCGCAGAGTTTGCAGTATCCGGCGGCGCGCAAAATGGAGCAAACCGATACCTACCATGGCGTAAAGGTAAGCGATCCTTATCGTTGGCTGGAAGATGACCACTCTGAAGAAACGGCGCGCTGGGTGAAAGCCGAGAATGAAGTGACCTTCTCTTATTTGGACAAGATCCCATACCGCGCGCAGGTCATGAAGCGCCTTGAGCAGGTCTACAACTATCCGAAATATGTGCAGCCGTTCCGCCGAAGCAAACTCTATTTCTTCGCGAAGAACGACGGACTGCAAAACCAAAACGTATTTTATGTTCAGGCGGGACTCGAGGGGACACCGGAACTCCTGCTGGATCCCAACAAGTTTTCCGCGGATGGCACTTCGCGATTGCATGCGCTTACCGTCTCCAGGGACGGCCAATATTGCGCGTATGCGGTGTCAACGGGCGGGGCCGATTGGGAAGAAGCACACGTAATCGAAGTCGGCACGCGAAAGGCGCTTGCCGATGACTTGAAGGGGCTCAAGTTTTCCACACTCGCATGGTCCGGCAAGGGATTTTTCTATAGCCGCTTCGACGCGCCGAAAGAGGGACAGGAACTCTCTTCCAAGAACGAATATCAGAAAATTTATTATCACCGGTTGAGTACGCCACAATCGGAAGACGAGCTGATTTACGAGGATAAGACGAAGCCGGAGCAATACTACGGTATGTATACGACCGAGGATGAGCGGTTCGCGATTTTGGCGATGCGCGGCAAGGGTTCGAAGGGTAACGCGCTCTTCTTTCGCGACCTTTCGAAGAACGAAAAGAAATTCACTCCGATCGTGCCGGGAATTTCAGACGATTCATTTCAGGTGGTTGATAATCTCGGCGACAAATTCCTGGTTGTCACCAATCGAAAGGCGCCGAACTATCGATTGACGCTTTATGATCCCGCGAGCAAGGATTCCGCGTGGAAAGATGTGCTTCCGGAGAAGCCCGAAACGTTGCAGGACGTGGCAACCGCCGGGGGCAAGATTTTCGCCACGTACATGAAGGATGTGACCAGTAGGGTCTATGTCTACAGCCTGGAAGGGCAGATGGAGAATGAGATCGCGCTTCCAGGCGTAGGGACGGCGTCGGATTTTGGAGGCAATCACGACGACAAGGTCGCTTTCTTTTCTTTTACCTCGCTGAATTATCCCCCCACAATATTTCGTTACGACATTGCCTCGCGGGAGGCGAAGGTCTTCCGGTCGCCGGAAATTTCCGGCTTTAACACGGACGATTACGAGACCAAAGAAGTCTTCTTTGCGAGCAAAGATGGCACGCGCGTACCTATGTTTCTTGTGTACCGGCGGGGGTTAAAGCTGGACGGAAACAACCCCGTGTTGCTTTCTGGGTACGGCGGCTTCAACGTGGTCGAGTCTCCGGAGTTCAGCGCGCTGCGCCTGGTTTTGCTGGAGCAGGGTTTTGTGTATGCGTCGGCGAACATGCGAGGCGGGGGAGAATACGGGGAGAAATGGCACGAGGCGGGATCAAAGCTGAGGAAACAGAACGTTTTCGATGATTTCATCGCGGCGGGCGAGTGGCTGATCGCGAACAAGTACACTTCGCGGGAGAAACTTGCGATTTTAGGAGGCTCGAACGGAGGGTTATTGATCGGCGCGGTAATCAATCAGAGACCGGAGCTTTTTCGTGCGGCGGTTGCGCTGGCAGGCGTAATGGACATGCTGCGATTTCAGAAGTTCACGATCGGGTGGGCGTGGGTCTCGGACTACGGATCGAGCGACAACGCGGAAGAATTCAGGGCGCTGTATGCGTATTCACCGCTGCACAACATGCGTTCAGGGACGAAGTACCCCGCCACGCTGATTACCACTGCGGATCATGACGATCGCGTAGTTCCGGGGCACTCGTTCAAATATGCGGCGACTTTGCAGGCCGCGGCAAGCCATGACAATCCTGTGCTGATTCGGATTGATACGAACTCCGGACATTCCGCGAGCAGTACGACGAAGAGGTTGGAGCAGACGCGGGATATCTATTCATTCCTTTTCCACAATTTGGGAATTACGCCGAAATACTAACGCATACAAACCTCAATTCTTGTTCATGGTCTGCACGGAACGAAACTAGAAAAGGCAAAACCAGCGGCCAAGAGCTAACTGCTCCATTGCCTCAGCGAGTTCCTTCATGCCGGCAGGTATTCGCTTCTCTAGCTCGGGCGCGGCCGTGGAAACGTAATCCCCCGCTTTCTCACCCTCGATGCTCACTCGCTGCGTGATACGCGTTACACGAATTCCAGAATCCTGAAACTTTGCACGCGACGGAGTGCTCGAAGCTCCACACAGTGGCTACGCCATGATGACTTTCTTTTGGAAGCGTCGGGCGGCAACGACTAACAAGAGGGTGCCCATAATGAAGAGCGCAAGAGCATCGGGCCAGAGATGCGAGAGGCCAGCACCACGGAGGATGATCCCCCGTGTGATGTTGATGTAATAGCTCGCGGGAACGAAGTAGCTGAGGATGTAGAAGAATTTGGGCATGGTTTCGCGCGGGAAGATGTAGCCGGAAAAGAAAATGCTGGGGAGGAAAGTGAGGAAGGCGAGCTGTATCGCTTCAGACTGCGAGTTGGCTTTGCTGGAAACGAGAATGCCGATCGAAAGAGAGACGAAGAGGTAGGGCAGGGAAAAGAGGCCGAGCAGCAGAACGTTTCCGTGAATGGGCACTTGGAAGACGAAGCGCATGAACGTGACTATGGCGCAGAGCTCCGCGAATCCGATGACCAGGTATGGCAAGAGCTTGCCGAGCAGGAGACCAAGAGGTCGAACCGGCGTGACGAAAAGCTGCTCGAGGGTGCCGCGCTCCTTTTCTCGGACGATGGAGAACGCGGTGAGAAACGTGGTTACGTTGAGCAATAGGACGGCCGTGAGGCCAGGCAGGAAGAAATTGGGCGAGCGCGAATCGGGATTGAAGAGCAGTTTGGGGCGCATCTCGATCGCCATTTGAGTGTGATCTTGGAGGACGCGGCGCAAAGATTCGTCGAGGCCGATGGCGGTGGTGACGTTGATGGCTTGGCCGGCGACGGAGGAATCGGAACCGTCGATAAGAACGAGAACTTGTGCACCGGTTTGGTGCAGTAAGCGATCGGAATAGTCGACCGGGATTTTGATACCGACGCGGGCGTGGCCGGCGATGATTTCGTTGTTGAGGTCGCGATCGTTTTCCACGTAGCGACGGATGTGGAAGGTGTCGGAGTTTCTTAGGCGGTCGATCAGTTCGCGGCTTTCGCGGCGGCCGTCGGCGTTGAAGACCACGGTGTTGATCTGGCGGATGTTGGTGTCGATGCCGAGGCCGAGCACGACCATCTGCAGCAAGGGAATCACGAGGGAAAAGAAGAGTGTAGAGGGATCGCGGCGGACGTGCAGCGTTTCTTTGAAGAAAACAGCGCGGAAACCGCGGAAAAGGTTAGACACGAGCCGCCTCCGTTTCCGCTTGGTGCTTGTAGGTCAACTCGACAAAAACATCTTCGAGGCTCGGCTCGAGCGGGCGAATGTCGCTGACGGTGATTCCATTCTTGAGGAGCTGCTCGCGAAGATCGTTAAGATCGAAATGATGGTCTACGAGCGCGTGGATGGACTGACCGAAAATAGTGGCGCTGCGAATGCCGGGGAGTTGGCGAGCGAATCGCAGGGCGCGCGTGACTTCTGGCGTGGTGATTTCCACACGCTTGGTGCCCGGCGGCTGCACGTCGGGAAGCTGGCGGAGTGAATTGGGAGTGCCGTCGGCAATGAGCTTGCCGTAATAAATGTAGGCAACGTGGCTGCAGCGCTCCGCTTCGTCCATGTAATGCGTGGTGACGAAGAACGTGATGCCGTGGCCGGAGAGCTCGAAGAGGAGGTCCCAGAGCTGGCGGCGGGCGACGGGGTCGATGCCGGCAGTGGGCTCGTCCAGGAACAAGAGTTTGGGCTCGTGCAGCATGGCACAGCCGAGCGCGAGGCGCTGCTTCCATCCGCCGGAAAGCTGCGCGGCCAGACGGTCGAGGTACGGCTCGAGGCTGTTGAGCTGAATGATCTCGTCCATACGGCGCTTCAGGCGGTCGGGAGCTAAGCCATAAATTCGTCCATAGAATTGTAAATTCTCCGTGACAGTAAGGTCGTCGTACAGGCTGAACCGTTGTGACATGTAGCCGATGCGCTCGCGCACCGCTTCGGGATCGGTCCGTACATTCAAGCCGAGGACGTACGCATCTCCGCCGCTCAAAGGGAGCAGGCCCGTGAGCATCTTGATGACGGTGGTTTTGCCGCTGCCGTTTGGGCCGAGGAAGCCGAAGATTTCACCTTTGCGTACCTGGAAGCTCACATCGTTCACGGCCACGACTTGGCCGAAACGTCGAACTAGATGTTCGGCGTAGATGGCGAGATCCTCGGAGGGTTGTACAAGTGTGGTCATTTTGCTTGGCTTGCGGGTTTCAGTTTGACGTCAGCGGCCATGCCGGCACGGACTTGGCCGGAGGGATCGTTGATGCGCACCTTCACGCCGAAAACCTGGTGCACGCGCTCTTCGCGCGTCTGCACGTTGCGCGGCAGAAATTCAGCTTGCTGATTGATTTGCTCAACGACGCCGTCGAACGCTTTCTTGGGGAAAGAGTCCACATGGATTTCCGCGTTCTGGCCCACCTTGACCAGGCCTAACTCGGTTTCTGGAATGTAGATGCGAACGTAAATCTGGTCGGGTTCTAGAAGCGTGGCAACCGGTGTATTTGGAGCGACCAGGTCGCCAGGGCGGACGTCGAGGACCTCAACAAAGGCGGTGTTGGGGGCAACGACCTGGCGTTCGCGGTAGCGCGCTTCATCGTAGGCGAGCGCGGCTTTGGCTGCCTCGACATCCTCTCGACGATTGCCGTGCTCGTATTTTTCGAGCGTCGCCAACGCCTGGCGGTAACGTGCTTCCGAGGCGGCAATTTCCTCTGGCCGAAATCCACGCTGCAGTTCAGTGAGCTTATGCTGGGCGCCTTCTAATTGAGCGAGTGCAATCTTCCAGTTAGCTTCGGCCGTGTCGCGCTGCTGCTTGGAGACCAAGTCCTTTTTCGCGAGCGCTTCGTAGCGCTCGAAATCCAGATGGGTGCGAGCTTCGTCCGCTTTTGCGCGCCGGACATCAGCTTCCGCGGCATCGATATCTTCCCGTCGATAGCCATTTTTGTGCATCTCGTAATCCGCCTTGGCCTGCTCGACGGCGGCTCGAGCTTCCGCGATTTCCTCGGGCCGGAAGCCTCGTACAGCTTTCTCCGCTGCGGAGCGCGCTTGCTCGAGCGATGCGCGCAACTCTTTATCGTCAAAGGTGATCAGAACCTGCCCAGCTTCTACGCGATCCCCTTCTCGAACGAGCACTTTGTCGATTCGCCCGGCGATCTTGGAGCCGACGCGCACATCGTGCGCTTCCACGGTGCCGGAGCCCTGCAGCGAGGAGTCATGTCGGAACCAGCCCGCGGCGTAGACGGTGACGGCGAGAGCGGCGGCGATCAGGACGATGACGATGAGGCGTTTTCGATTCATACGAATTACTCTTTTGGTCCCGATACTGACGAGATTAAAGGGGCACTTGTGGTGACCGTACGCGGCGTTAGGCCGGACCACAGCACATTGAACGCAGTCTCGATCCGGGAGTGCAAACTAGCGTCACCGTAGAGAGACCAAATCAAGAGTGTGCCAAAAATAGTTTGACGAAAAACGTAGGCGATGTCCGCGGCAGGAAGGTCACTGCGAATTTCACCCCGATCCTGGCCCACTTGAATCATTTGCGTGTGCAGCGCGTGGACGCGATTCTGCAGGTCGATCATGGCTTCGCGCACCGGCGTGGTCGAGAGATGCGCCTGGAGAAGCGCTCGGATGATGGCGGGGTTGCGGGTGGGTTCCTGCGTCATGCGTATGCCCAGCGCGCGAAGAAATTGAGGCATCGGCTCGTTTGTGCTGCGTGCGGTTTTAACCATTTCCTCCAGCTTGCGGAGCTGCATTTCTCCGAACGCCAGGAGGATATGGTCCTTGCTGGGAAAGTAGTTGAAAAACGTGCCCTTGCCGACGTCGGCAGTGTTGGTGATATCTTCAACGGTAGTTTCGGCGATGCCTTTTTCGGCGAACAGCGTGAGAGCGGCGCGGAAGAGGCGTTCGCGAATTTCAGCGCTGCGGCGCTGCCGACGATCCGATGACAAGGCGGAGGTGTGAGTCGAAGTTTTCTTTCCAGCAGGAGGTTTACTTGTACTCATATTGACCACGACCCGTGTATGACTATAGGTCATTCATGAGCAAAAGTCAAACCTACTCCGCGAGAACCAGCGCGCCTAGCTTTGCTACCGGGCGCCGATCTCTGCTCGAGTTCAGCCGCTACTTGGTCTTCGGAGACTTCTGGTTGAGCAAGGCAATCAGTTTTTGAGCGGAAGGCGGTACAGCGACGGCGCCTTTGAAGACGACGCTCTCTGGTTCGAGTTTCTTCCCGTATACGCGAGCGTTGCCGTCGTTGTCGGGACGAACGGAGGAGCCCGCGAGGGAAACGCCCGCGAAGAGGCCGCGAGCTCGCGAATAGGTCAGGATTTCGGCGCGCATAGTGACGTCGGTTTCGGCGGCAGCATTACGTCCCTTTGGGCCCGCCGCGGCAGAGGCATCAGCGCCGAGCTTCACTTTGCTCTTGAGGATGGCGTGGGCTCCGCGGTCGTTCATGACCAGGAGAACGAAATCAGTAGCCTGGCCGCCAATCTGGAAGCCTATGCTGCCACCTTCGAGGGCCATCATCGTTGGGGCGCCCCAAGGACCGGTGAAGTGCTCGCCGGTGCGGCAGGTCATGGCGCCGCGTCCATAGCTACCGCCGAGCACGAAAGCGGCCTTGAGGACCGACGGATACACGATTACGCATACGGATTTGTCGAGCAGGTCTTGCGGAATATCATCGGGAATGTCGAGAATTTCCTTCAAAACCACTCCGCAATTTTCCAAGCGTTCTGCTTCCTTCTTGTTGTCCGCCGCGGAGAGCGGCAATCCAATGGCCAGCGCCAGAATGGACGACAGTATCGGCTTCAACATCAAGTCACCTCGATGAAATTTGGGTGATGCGGTTCTAGTTCCGAGGTTTCTGGGCGCAACCCGCGGAGCTTTCCAACCTCTTCTTCGCCGCGACGCTCCCACACATGCCGCCAAGCGAAGCGATTTTGCTGTTTCGACTATACTTTCCCGGAACGTAATTTGCCAGAGGTGAACGGTGCGGGTCGGATTGGCAATGGCGATGATTTTCGCGTTCGGGGTGTTGCCGGCCGGTGCTTTAGTTGCCGCGCGGGCCGGACAAACGAAATCTGACCAGGCCTCGGTTTCGAAAGATAAGAAGCCGCGGGTTTCGGCCGCAACGCGGAAGTTTGCGGAACGCGCGGACGCGCTGCTGGCCTCGGCCCCCGCGAACAAGGGCGAATGGGGGCTGCTTATCATCGATTCAGGCTCGGGTGAAGCCCTTTATGAGCGGAATGCCGACAAGTATTTTGTGCCGGCTTCGAACATGAAGCTTTTCACGACGGCGCTAGCACTGGCCAAGCTTGGGCCGGACTATCGTTTTCGCACTACATTGGAAACGCGCGGCACGGTCTCTCCGGAGGGCGTGCTGAAAGGTGACCTGTTCTTGGTGGGGCGAGGTGACCCCAATCTATCGAACCGGAAATTCCCCTACGATTCGAAGGAGGAGTTCGACGGCGCTCCGGAGAAAGTGCTGGGGGAGTTGGCCGACGCGCTGGTTGCAAAAGGCGTGAAAGAAGTCGCCGGAGATGTCGTCGGCGACGACAGCTATTTTCCGCGCGAGCCATATCCCAACGGATGGGAAATCGACGATATGGTTTGGGAATATGGCGCGGCGGTCTCCGCCATCGCAATCGAGGACAACACCGTGACTCTGACACTAAATGCGGGCGACTCGGCAGGCGCGCCGGTGCAGGCGGTCGTGGCTCCGGCGACGCCGGACTTCAATGTGCAAAACGACGTGGTCACTTCGTCAGCCGAGACCAAGTCGGATTTGACTCTTACGAGAGAACCGAATTCGAAGATCGTGGTGATTCGGGGGACCATGCCGGCGCACAGCACGCCGCGCAAGTTGGTGCTGGCACTTCATGATCCCGCGGAACATGCGGCGGCATTGTTGAGCCAGCTCTTGGCTGCGCGCGGAGTAAAGGTCGACGGAACCGCGCGTGCAATGCATATTGCGGAAAATGGCGGAGCAGCTCCGCGCGCAGTGCTCGCGGAGCACGTTTCCGTGCCGCTGGGAGAGTCGGTAAAGCTGGTGAATAAAATCAGCCAGAATTTGCACACCGAGATGTTGCTGCGGACAGCGGCTCGAAACACAGCGGTGTGGAACACACCCGACGATCTCATGAAATTTCCTACGGATTTTTATGTCACGGCGGGAATTGCGCCAGGAGACGTGATTCAAACCGATGCCTCAGGACTCTCACGGCACGACTTAGTCACTCCACGCGCGATAGTGGCCCTCTTGAAGTACGCGCAGGGACAACCATGGTTTGCTGCTTACTATGCGTCGCTGCCGGTGGCGGGAGTCGACGGTACATTGGAGACTCTGATGAAGAACACGCCTAGCGCAGGGCGCATTCACGCTAAGACAGGTTCGGTGGAGCATGTGCGGACGCGTTCGGGATATGGGGAGACTCCTGGCGGGCGGCGCCTGATTTTTTCGTTCTTGAGCAACAATCAGGGCGGGAAGAACCATGAAGCGTCGGATGCGCTGGATGGGTTGTGCCTGGCCATGATTGAGGAGTTTGATCGTAAGCCGATGGTTTCCAGTCGCGCGGGCAAACGCGTACATTGATGCGATGAAGGAAGAGCAGATCGTTACTGTATTTGGGAGTTCGCGGCCGCGGGAGAGCGACGCGGAGTATGAGGAGGCGCGCGAGCTAGGCCGAATCTTAGCCGCACACGGATTTTCTGTGTGCTGCGGGGGGTACGGCGGCGTGATGGCAGCGGTTTCGCGCGGAGCAAAGGAAGCCGGAGGCAAAACCTACGGGGTAACCGCGGAATTCTTTAGCGTGCAAGCCAATTCCTGGATTGATGTGGAAGTGCGCGTGGCGACCTGGCAAGAGCGGTTGTTTGAATTGATCCGGATCGCGCATGGGTTCGTGACCTGCAAGGGCGGCACCGGGACCTTGGTAGAGCTTGCCGTCGTTTGGGAGATGCTCAACAAGTCGGTGATGGCCGGGAAACCTCTGGTCGTACTTGGAAATTTCTGGTCACCGATAATTGAATGCGTTCGCGAAGTGGAACTGGGTCACCACTCGCCTTGGGGAGAGGCTAGTGGGCGGCTGATTCACGTGGCTGCGACGCCGAAGGATGCTGCGCGTCATCTAAGAGAGATATTGAAGTAAACGCGTATGGCACGAACAGCACAAGACGTATTGGAATTTGACAAGCTGCGGGAATTGCTGCGCCTGCGCACAACGTGTGTGCTGGGCAGGCGAGCTGTGGGCGCGCTGGA
>DATBYP010000248.1:0-5494 GCA_036513675.1 Candidatus Acidiferrum sp. | reverse complement strand
TCGTTACCGTTGGACAGAGACAGGCATACCCTTGTTGGAAGATGGCCTAGCGCACTTGGCTTGCAACGTGGTTTCCGAGCATGCCGCGGGCGATCACACCATCTTTATCGGCGAGGTGGAAAGCCTCGATGTCCACGAAGGCAAGCCGCTACTTTACCTGCGGGGGAACTACCGCAAGCTGTGCAGTTAGCCGAAAAAAGAGCGGAATCAGTGGTGTCCGCCAAGCGGATCGCGCTTAACCCCATACTCCGCGCCCCACTTATCGGTCATGTGCGAGCGAATCTCCCACAGCTCCGGGAAAAATTTGTGTCGCATGCCTTCTTCGAGGATCTCCACGGGGCGGCCTTTCAGCGATTTCGAACCGAATCCGATGGTGCGATGAATCAACTGCATGTGCTCGTAACGGAATTTCTGGAATAGCTCATCGAATTCCGCCAGGGCTTCGGCGATGACGTACGCGTCGCTGTGCGTGTACTCAGTGTCGTAGATCTTTTCTAGCGTCAGGCCATGCTTGTCCAAGTAGTGCTGCTTGAACGAATTCCACAGCGGCTGATACATCTTCAGAAGCACGCGAAAGCCGGGCGATTCCTGGCCGCTGCCGTTGCCGAGTCGCAAGCGAATCTCTTGATATTCCTTGGGCGACATGATCTCCAGCAGGGCGATCTGCTGAATCATCAATCGCTCCGCGGTGTGTACCCGGCGGAAGAGCGTGATAACGCGATTGGTATTTTCCTGCTGCAAATAATCGTCGATATCCAGCAGCGTGTATGCAATCAGCTTCATCCAAAGCTCTTCGACCTGGTGAACCAGCTGAAATTGCAGTTCGTCCGCGTTGCACAGCTCGGTGAACTTCGTCTGGCAAGAAAGCAGCGTCTTCGTGTTCAGATACACCTCGTAGTCGAGCGTGCCATCGCCGCCCATAATCGCGTAAAACTGTTCGCGGTTCACAACGATCCCTCCATCACGCGGCAAAGCTGTTGCGTTTCAAATCTATCTTGAGGGTACCGCAAATTTCGAGGTGAGGCTAAAACGGCGGGACAAAAACCAAAACCGGGTTACTTCACGATCTTTTATCGCTCCGAACTTCCCGAGGGGCGCGTCTGCTCTGTGTCGCCCACATCTTTGCGATGGCTTTTCACCTCGCGCAATGCGTAAACAGGCTTGTTCTGTGATTCGTAATACGTTCGCGCAATCAATTCGCCGAGCAGACCCATGGACACTAATTGCACGCCGCTGATGAATAATGCCACGGCCAGCAACATGAGCGGCCCGTGTTGTGTCATCACGTTCACGCCGTGGACAAACTTTTCAAACGCCAAATAGCCGGCAAGCATCATTCCCAGCGTCGCTCCGCCAAAGCCGAGTAAGCCAAAAAATTGCAGCGGCCGCGTCGAATAATCCAGCAAGAACTTCACAATGAGCAAATCCAGGAAAACCCGTATCGTTCGCCCAATCCCGTAATTGCTCTTCCCGCTCTTCCGCTCACCATCGGTGATGGGCACTTCCGTGATGCGCGCGCCTGTCGAACTCGCGAGCGCCGGGATGAATCGGTGCAGCTCGCCGTATAACTGAATTTCTTGAATGATTTCGCGCCGGTAAGCCTTAAAAGTAGTTCCAAAGTCGTGCAGGTCAATCCCAGAGAGCTTGGCCATCATCCAATTCGCGGCCCGGCTTGGCACTTGCCGCAGCAGCCAATGATCGCGCCGCGCGTAGCGCCATCCGCTCACCAGATCGTAGCCTTCTTCGATTTTTTCCAGAAACCGCGGAATCTCTTCTGGATCGTGCTGCAAATCCCCATCCATTGAGATAATCACTTCACCGCGCGCGAAATCGAATCCCGCCTTCAAAGCCGGCGTCTGCCCAAAATTGCGCCGCAGCCGCACCAGGTTCACGCGGCGATCGTGCTCATAAATGTCGGAAAGCACCTTGAAGGAGTTGTCGCGGCTGCCGTCGTCGATAAAAATCAGCTCGTAGCTCTCGCCGATGGAATCCATCACCTCGGTAATCTTCATGTACAGAGGTGGAATATTCTCCTGCTCGTTGTAGAACGGGACGACGATGGAGTACCGGACGCTAGATTCGCTTCTCATACCGCGCTCGCCACGAAGCCATAGTCTATCAGGCGTATACCCTGCGATGCGACAAGATTTCGTATTTCCGGGTCCGTCAAAATCTCCACTTCTTTTTCCCGTGAACCCTGCAACCGCGTGGCGGTCTTCCGCAGCGCCTCGTCCGCATAACCAGGGTGGCACATAAGCTCGGTCGAGCCTTCGGGAAGGCTTCGCAAAAGGCGAGCCACGCCCCCTTTGGTCAACTCGCCGGTCTGTGCGATTCCGCAAAAATAATCCGCTGTCGACACTCCCGCGCGCTCCGCCTGTTCCCGCGCATCTCGCGCCAGCAACTTCAGCCCGCGCGCTTGCACGCCCTGCTTGAGCACGACCGCCGCACGCCGCTCGCCCGTGGAAAGCGCTGTTCGTAGACTCGATGCCTCATGCGATACGCGAATCGCCCCGATTCCGTGCCGCTTGGCCAGCCGCAGCGCAATCTCGAACAGCCCCGGCAACATGTGCACGTGTTTGTGACCGTCCAAGTGCGTCGGCTCGACTCCCGCATCACGCACCTTTCTTATCTGCGCGTCCCACTCGCTTTCCACCTCGCGCATCGAAAGTCCGCGTGTCGCGATCTTCAGCAGCAGCCCATCCGGTCCACCCTCGAACTGCCCGGCATCATTCACCAAAGTCGGCACCGACTCGCGCGGCGCGATCGGCGCACCATCGTTCAAATTCAAGTGCACACCCACGCCGAGTCCTTGAGTCTCGCGCGCCAAGTCAAGGGCTTCGGCAAAAGCCGCTCCGTTCGCCAGCAGCGACGCGCTCGTCACAATCCCATTGCGATGCGCCTCTGCCACGCCGCGGTTCACTCCGGCGGTCCACCCGAGGTCATCCGCATTCACTATCAAGTTCCTGGCCACCTGTACGGTTCCTTCGCGCAGCACTGTACTTTGGGCCAGCTACACAGTACTGCGCCAGCATGCTTGTGTACCATTGACCGCTTCGGTCCCCAACTCTAGCATGGCCATTTAGAGGCAGGTATGTCCGTTCAGACCAGAGAGCCGAAAAAAGAGCCCAGGGCGCAGCCCAGGCTCGCGGAAGCGCGCTATAAAGAGAAGCGCCGCGGCCACCGCATGAATTCGCGCGTGCCGGTGCGCCTGGAGTGGGATTTGCGGTCCGGTAAGCGCATCAAGGTCGAAGCGCACACCCGCGTGGTCAACCCTTACGGTTGCATGGTGGTTCTCGAGCACGATCTTCCGCTGGAGCATCGCGTTGCACTTACCAACGTGCCCATGAACACCAGCAACGCCGCCGTCATCGTGTGGAAAAGCGACGAGCGCCCGGAAGGCGGCTGGGAATACGGCGTGGAGCTGGTCGCACCGGCCATGGATTTCTGGGGGCTTGAACTATGAAGCCGCCAACGCCCAATCTGAAGCCGCCAATGGCGCCTCATTCCGCGCGGCCGACGGTCGCGCGTCAGCCGACCGCGGAAGAGCGTCGGCGCTCGCAGCGCGTTCTGGTGCGCATGCCCGTGGTCATTCACGTTGCAGGCAAAGTGTTGCCGGGGAATACGCATACGGTCAGCGCTGGCGGCGCGATGGTCATACTCAAGGAAGGAATCAGCGAAGGCACCAAGGTCACCGTGGAAAATCCCGCTACCAAGAATAAAGTGGAAGGCAAGGTCGTCCGGCCGCCGCAAATGAATCAGGAAGGTTCGTTGGTGCCCGTAGAATTCGTCACGCCATCGCCGACATTCTGGAACATTTTCTTCCCGCCTTTTACCAACTAATTTCTCCTTTGGAGTGTATCGCTTATCCCGAGCAGGCCGGAGACTGCGCGTCAAGCGGTTTGCCGATTCTTTGTCTTGAGGGCGCTCTTCTTTCCGACAAAAAGAAACGGCCCCAATCCTGGGGCCGTTAGTCTCTTTTTGTATCCAGGCTATCGAATTGTGACGGTAGTTGCTGGCGATGATGAGCCGGTGTAATTGGAATCCCCGCTGTATACCGCCGTAATGCTGTCCGTGTGTGGGCTGCTGCCGCCGCTGCTGCTCGAACTGCTGCAGCCCGCAAACCCAGCCGCAACGCACGCCATTAGCAGCAGGCCCGCGGCCGCATACCCCGCACGTTTGCTCATCGACATGCGCCGCTGCAACACCAGGAACGTGATCAAGATCAACGACAGAATGCCAAGTGGCCGCACAGGAACTAACGGCGGCGTCCGCGGCTGAGCCAGCGGCACGAATTGCGAAAGTGCAGTGGTCAACGTAGCCTTGCAAGACGCCGATACCGTACCGCCAGCCGCTGAAGGCGTGCACATCGCCGCCGTTCCCAAATTGCTCGACCCGTTCTTGAACTGTACGGTGCCGGTCGGCCCCGCCCCATTGCTTGTAGTCGAAATTATGGCCGTCAGCGTAACGCTCCCGCCTGCTACGATGCTCGCCACGTTACTAGCAACCACAGCCGAAGTAGCCGCCTTGGTGATCGTGACCGACAGCGTGTTACTGCTGCCATTTGAGTTATAACTGCTGTTGGCGTTGGCGGTATACGAGGCGGTAATCCCGTATAACCCCGGGACCAATTGGATCGGCTGGTCTTCCGCAAACCCGCGATCATTCAACGTGGCCACACTCGTCGCGTTGGCATTTTGCGCGCTCGGGAAATCATTCAGTGGGCTGCCATTACTAAAAAGCTGAATGGAACCGGTCGGGCACACAAACGACACCACGCCGGTGGTTGCATTTTCGCAGGGCGTTCCGCCGCTATTGGTTACGTCCACACGCAAGATGTAAGGCGACCCGTAGGCGACGTTCTGAGCCGCGGTGGTGATGGCCCCGCTCGCGGTAACAAAGCTGACCACCACGTTAGGAGTTTGTTTTGGCACGCTCATGATGACGGCCGGAGAATCGCTGGGCGCGAAGTTTCCGTCGCCGCCGTAATGCGCGATCACTTTGTAAGGAGCGGCCGCCGCGGGCAAAAGGGTCGTTGTGATCGTGAACGCCCCGGACGCAGGCAGTGACACGCTGTCGATCGTCGCGCCGGTAGTCTGATCCTCAAGTAAGACCAGCCCAGTCGGCGTTGCCGTTCCCGTTCCCGAGGTCCTCGAAACGGTGCCCGTGAACATGACGCTGGCGCCGATCGTCGATGATGCAGGCCCCGCTAAAGTCGTCGTCGTTCCCGTCAGTATCGGTGCGGCCCATTTGGTCAGCAGATTCGCAACATTGACCGAACCCAACCCGGTTGCCAGGTCGTAGCCGGTGGCTGTGTTGAAGGCAACCGTCGTTCCGCCCTTTGTAGTTGCCATTGCTCCAAACTGGTTCGCCGTCGTGCTGACATTGCTGCAGTTCGCGCTGCCTCCCACGCACGCAACAGAAACGTTGCCCTTCGTGACATCGTTGAAAACGCAAGCATTCGGAAGAGTGGCCGTGCTCGAATTACAGACGTTGC
>DATBYP010000247.1:0-4053 GCA_036513675.1 Candidatus Acidiferrum sp. | reverse complement strand
GGTTCGATGATGTTGTTGGAGAAGCGGAAGACCATAACGTTCTGGACGGTTTCTTTGCCGAGGTAGTGGTCGATGCGATAGATCTGATTTTCGTTTAGCACCTGTTTTAGCTCTTCGTTGAGCTGGCGCGCGGATTGCAGGTCATGGCCGAAAGGCTTTTCGACGATGACGCGGGCCCAGTGGCCTTCCTCCTCCTTGGTGAGGCCGACTTGGCCGAGCTGTTTCACGATGGCGGCAAAAAATCGCGGGGCCACGGCGAGATAAAAAAACCTATTCCCACCGGTGTTGTGTTGCCTGTCCACGTCGGCAATTTGCTGTGACAGCCGCTTGTACGCTTCCGGATCTTGAAAATCGCCCTTGACGTAATAGATGCGTTCGGCGAACCAAGCCCAGATTGCGGGGTCGATTCTAGTGGCGGAATACTTAGGGATTTCTTCCGCAAGAGTTTTGCGAAAGGTTTCCGTGGTGTAGTCGTTGGTGGCGAAGCCGATGATGGCGAACTGCTTGGAGAGCAGATTGTCGGCAGCGAGATTGCAGAGCGCGGGAATGAGCTTGCGTTTCGTGAGATCGCCTGTGGCGCCAAAGATGACCATGACGCAGGGCGAGGCGACGGGGTTTGCGTTGAAGCGATTCATGAGAGATGTCCTGTTATGAGTTTAGCGCGCGCTTGCTGCGATGGCCCTTGGATCAGGATTTCTTTTCCGCGTGACCGCCGAATTGGAAACGCATGGCCGATAAAAGCTTGGCGGCGAATTCACCTTCGCTTCGTGACAAGAAGCGCTCGTAAAGAGCTTCGGTGAGCACAGGAGCGGGGGCGTCGGACTCAATGGCGGCGAGAATGGTCCAGCGGCCTTCGCCGGAATCAGAGACGCGGCCGGAGAAACGCTCGAGGGAGGGCTGGTCGAGCAGTGAAATTGCGGTGAGGTCCAGCAGCCAAGAGGCGACAACGCTGCCGCGGCGCCAGACTTCTGTGACGTCGGCGAGATTGAAATCGTATTGGTAGTGTTCGGGATTGCGCAGCGGCGTGGTTTCGGCATCGGTTTCGTGATGCTGCTTGCCGACGTTGGCGTGCTTGAGGATGTTCAGGCCTTCGGCGTAGGCGGCCATCAGGCCATATTCGATTCCGTTGTGAACCATTTTCACGAAATGACCTGCGCCGGATGGGCCGCAGTGGAGGTATCCCTCTTCCGCGGTGCCGGGGACCTTTTCGCGGCCGGGAGTGCGCGGTGCGTCGCCGCGACCTGGCGCGAGGGTCTTGAAAATGGGATCGAGATGGCGGACGGTGTTGTTCTCGCCGCCGATCATCTGGCAGTAGCCGCGTTCGAGTCCCCAGACGCCTCCGCTAGTGCCGACGTCAACGTAGTGAATGCCGCGGGCGGAAAGTTCCTTGGCGCGGCGAATATCGTCGATGTAGTAGGAGTTGCCGCCGTCGATGAGGATGTCGCCGGATTCGAGCTTGGGGACGAGATCGTGCAAAGTGGCATCGACAACGCCGGCGGGAACCATTAGCCAGATGGCGCGAGGCTTCGAGAGTTTCTTTACGAAATCATCGAGGGAAGAAGAGCCCATGGAACCTTCGCTACTGAGCTGCTTCACCGAATCGGCGCTCCGGTCGTAGACGACACATTGGTGTCCGTTTTTTTGCAGGCGGCGCACCATGTTGGCGCCCATCCTGCCGAGACCGATCATGCCAAGCTGCATTTCGTTTGCTCCCTGTTCTCTAAATGAGGCGCGATTAAAAACTTTGCATTGCCAGGGCCTTCTTCGTGGCTCTGGTAAGTTTTGCCAGGTCAGCTTTTACGTTTTTGCCGATGTGAACGCGTAGAGCGCGACGGCCGCGCTCGGACAGAACGGCGAAATCGCCGCGGGCTTGCGCGGCTTTCACTACGCTGAACGTGTATTTTTGTCCGGGCACGGGTAGATCAATTTTATCGTCGCAAGTAATCTGCAGGAAAACTCCGCTGGTAGGCCCACCTTTGTAGGCTTGACCGGTGGAATGCAAAAAACGGGGACCGAAGCCGAGAACAGTGGCGGCTTTCTTATCATCGCGGACGAGATGGCGAACGGCCTGAAGTGCGTCTTCGTTCTGCTGGTTCATCGTGATATAGGCGAGCACGCCGAAATAGTCGTTCGCGTTGATGCGATCCAAATGAAACTTCAGCGCGTCGACGAGCGTCTTTGAATTTTGCAGTGCAGCGGTATTTTTCTGGTCGGCGTATAGCTTGATTCCTTCGGTCTCGAGGAAGGGGGATTCGGGAGGAAGGCTGCCGGTGTTTTCGTATTCGCTGGTGAGTTTTTTGGTTTCGATCTTGCTCGCTTCCACGTCCGGCTGATTGAAGGGATTGATGCCTATGATGGAGCCGGCGACGGCGGTGGCGATCTCCCATCGGAAAAATTCCTGGCCCAAGTTGTACGTGTTTTTTACGGAGATGCGCACGACGGGCAGACCGTCTTTTTCGAGGGCAGTTACAGCGGCATCCTGCCTCTTGTCCGGCTTGGTTTCGAGGCGGAGATAGGCGAAGACGCGATCGCTTCCGTAGGCTTCGGGCTTGGCAAGTTTTTCCCGATCGACGGGAATGATGCCCTTCCCTTGCTTGCCTGTAGATTCGGCAATGAGCTGTTCGAGCCACGCTCCGAGATCATGAATTCCCGGAGAAGAAATAATCGTGAGTTTGTCGAGGCCTTCGTTCGCAGCAGTGCCAAGAATCGCGCCAAGCACCACTCCGGGGTTTTTGTCAGCGGCAGCATTCGCGCCGCAAGCCTTGACCATTTCCTGCGTGTTCTTGAGAAATTTTGCGACATCGAGGCCCATGATGGCTGCCGGGATCATCCCGAAGTTGGACAGCGCGGAATAGCGGCCGCCGATGCTGGGAACGCCGAAGAAGATGTGGCGGAACTTATCGGCTTCGGCGACTTGCTGCATCTTCGAGCCGGGATCGGTGATGGCTATGAAACGATTGCCTACCTCTTTAGGCCCGACTTTCTTTGCTATGCGCTCAAAGAAATACTGCTTGTAGATGTTGGGTTCGAGTGTGCTGCCGGACTTGCTGGAGACAATGCAGATCGTGCTCTTGAGGTCGACCTTGGCCTCGATAGCTTTGATCTGCGCGGGATCGGTCGAATCCAAAACGTGCAGCTCCGGGAAGCCTTTGATCTTGCCGAAGGTCATGCGCAGGACTTCGGGGCAGAGGCTGGAGCCGCCCATGCCGAGCAAAAGGGCGTGCTTGAACTGGGCTTTCTTTACGTCGGCGGCAACTTTCTTGAAGAGGTCGATCTGGGCGAGCTGCTGTTCCGTGATGTCCAGCCAGCCTAGCCACTGCGCTTCGTCGCTACTAGTCCAGACGGAAGCGTCCCGCTGCCAGAGACGCCGGACCTTGTCGTTCCTTTTCCAGTCATCGAGAGAAGCTTTGACCAAAGCTTCGAGCTTCTCCGGCAGCATGTAGAGCTGGGAATTTAGGCTCACGCACGTACGCCAGCAGTCTTGCCGGTCGCCTCCAGCAACTGCTTGAACGCATCGGCGAAAAGTTTTACGCCGTCGACGACGAGCTTCTCGGTAACTTCCCTCATGGAGATGCCAGCCTTTTCGAGGGAAGCCATGACTTTGGCGGCTTCCTCGACATTTTCCGTCAAGCTGGGGCGCACGCGACCGTGATCGCGGAAGGCGTCGAAAGTTGCCGGCGGAATAGTGTCGACGGTGTCCGGGCCGATGAGCTCTTCGACATACATCACGTCGCGATACTTCGGGTTTTTTGTGCTGGTGCTGGCCCAGAGCAGACGCTGCGTCTGTGCACCTTTGGCGGCGAGCGCCTTCCAAAGCGGCGTGCTGTAGAGTTCCTGGTACTTCCGGTAGGTCAGCTTCGCGTTAGCAATGGCGACTTTTCCTTGCAAGCTGGTAAGCAGGGCGCGTTTGCCGGCGTCGGTTTCGGTCTTCAGCTTGGCGTCGATCTGGCCGTCGATCAAGCTGTCGATGCGGCTGACGAAGAAGCTGGCGACGCTGGCGATGTGGCTGATGTCCTGCCCCTTTTTCGCGCGAGCTTCGAGCGCGGCTATGAA
>DATBYP010000246.1:0-34746 GCA_036513675.1 Candidatus Acidiferrum sp. | reverse complement strand
GGCGCGGCGAGCTCCCGGCGACATTTCTTTATGACAAGGACGGCCGACTAACCGGCCACTTTTTCGGCGCACGGAACCGCGAGACTTACGAAGCCGCTATTCGCCAGCTGCTCTCCGGCGCAAGCGCGAGCGCTTCGCGCTGATCAACAGATTTTCCAGCTACATTCTCCAGCTAGCCCCAGTACATTTTCTCTCTAGAGGTGTCGCATGCTTGATACAAAAGGCAATCGCGTTACGTATTTCGGCCACAGCACGTTTTCTCTGACCACCGCTTCCGGAAAAGTTGCTCTGATTGACCCGTGGGTGATGACCAACCCGATGTGTCCAGACAAGCTGAAAAAAGTTCCCAAGCTGGACGTGATTTTCCTTTCGCACGGCCATTCGGATCATCTCGGAGACCTGTTGGCGCTCGCCAAACAACACAAGCCGCAGATCGTAGCGATCTTCGAGACGTGTTTGTGGATTGGGAGCAAGGGATTCGAGGAAGAGACCAAGCCAATGGGGAAGGGTGGAACGCAGAAGGTCGGCGAGTTTGAAGTCACCATGACGCATGCGTTCCACTCGAACTCGATTGACGACAACGGCGAGCGAATATATGGCGGCGAGCCGGCGGGGCTGGTGATTCGCCTGCCGGGAGGCTTTACGGTGTACCATGCGGGCGACACGGCGCTATTTAGCGACATGAAATTGATCGGCGAACTGTACAAACCGGACCTGGCAATGTTGCCGATCGGCGATCACTTCACGATGGGTCCGCGCGAAGCCGCGCACGCGATCCGGTTTTTGGGCGTGAAACATGTTGTTCCGATGCATTACGCGACGTTTCCCTTTTTGGTGGGGACCCCTGAACAGTTGAGGCAACACGCAAAAGACGTTGCAGGGCTGGAGATTCACGCGTTGAAAGCCGGAGAGAGCCTATGATCCGTAGCGATAACTTGCGGAGCGCCTTCACGCAAGAGGATGTAGACAAATACATTTACGAGCTGCTCCCGGCGCGCGACGCGGTCGTGCAAGAGATCGAAGCGTACGCTGAGGAACATCGCGTGCCGATTATTGGGCCAGCGGTGGCCCGGCTCTTGACTCTGCTGGTACAGGTTTCGGGAGCAACGCGGATTTTTGAGATGGGCTCCGCGATCGGATATTCGACGATCTGGCTAGCGCGGGCGGCGGGGCCGAAAGCGAAGGTCTTCTATACGGACGGCAATCCGGAGAACGCCCGCAGAGCGCAGGAATATTTCCGGAAGGCGGGCGTGGGCAAGCGCATCAACGTCCAGGTGGGAGACGCGTTGGACTTAGTGAAGAAGACGCCGGGAAAATTTGATTTGATCTTCAACGATGTGGATAAGCATCAGTATCCGGATGCGCTACGCGCGGCGCTGCCGAAGCTGAAGCGCGGCGGGCTGTTTGTGACAGACAATACGCTGTGGTCCGGCAAGGCAGCGCGCCTCGCGGAAACCGAAGACAAGCACACGCGCGGCGTGCAAGAGTTCAACCGGCTGGTGTATGCGTCGAAAGAGTTGTTCCCCGTCTTGATTCCATTGCGCGACGGCGTGACGGTTTGCCGAAAGGCCTAGTGCTGTTTCGTTAGGGACGAAGAACGTTACGAACGAAGAAGGCTAAATTCGCAGGGCGCTCAGCGAGCCGGCGCATGAAATACGGAAACCAATCGCGCCCATAGGGGATGTAAATGCGCAGCCGGTACCCGTCTTTTACAAGCTGACGCTGCAAATCCGTGCGCACGCCGTAAAGCATTTGAAACTCGAAATCGTCCTTGGAGATCTGCTTGACGGCTGCGAAGCGAATCGTCTGCGCGATCATGCGGGGATCGTGGGTGGCAATGGCGTGGTAAAAACCGCTGGGTAGCAGCATTTGCATCAAGCGGACGTAATTGCCATCGACGTCTTTTTTTCTTGCGTACGCTACTTCGTCCGATTCCTTGTAAGCGCCCTTGCAAAGACGAATGCGGCAGCCGTAACTCAGCAACTCCTGGACGTCCTTTTCGCTCCGATAGAGATAAGACTGAATGACCGTGCCCATGGCGGGATTGCGCGCACGAACGCGCTTCACGAGATCGATGGTGCGCTGCGTGTAAGTGGAACCTTCCATATCAACGCGCAGGAAATTTTCGTAGCCTGCGGCCCGCTCGACAATGGACAGCAGGAGGCCTTCACAAAAATCGGGGCTCAGATCGAGCCCTAGCTGTGTGAGTTTGCAGGAGACGTTGGCGTGCAGGCGTTCCAGCGCGATGCGATCGAAGATTTCGAGGTAGGCATCGCGGGCGCGCTGCGCATCGGCGACAGTGGCCACGTTTTCGCCGAGATAATCGAGGCTGGTGTACATCCCCTGGCTATTGCAGGCGCGCGCAGCGATGATGGCGTCATCCAGGGTTTCCCCGGCGACAAAGCGGCGAACCATGCGGCGCGTGGTTGCGTTGGAAGTTACCCAGTGAGCGAAGCCGGGGCTCTCTGAGAGTTTCAGCAGGGTCGAGCGCAGCATGAAGCTTAATTATGCCTGCGGGAAAGAGAGCCGACTAGGACAGCACTTCTTCGTTGTGCTCTTCCAGGAACTTTTCGGCATCCATGGCGGCCATGCAGCCGGAGCCGGCGGCGGTGACCGCTTGGCGATAGCGATGGTCCTGGACGTCGCCCGCGACAAATACACCGGGAACTTTCGTTTTGCTGCCATTCAGTGAGAGGAGATAGCCGTTGGGATCCATTTCGAGCTTGCCGCGGAACACGGCGGTATTGGGGTCGTGACCTATAGCCACGAAAACGCCCTCGAGATCGAGTTCCGTGGTCGCACTGGTCTCCGGGTTGCGCAGGCGCACGCTCCCGACATGACCCTTTTCGTGCGGAAAAATCTCGTCCACCACGGCGGGCGTGACGAACTCAACTTTGTCGTTCGCCCGCGCGCGATCCAGCATGATTTTGGACGCGCGAAACTCCGAGCGGCGGTGGACGATGTAAACCCTGCTGGCATACCGGGTCAGGAACATGGCCTCCTCCATGGCGGTATCGCCGCCACCTACGACGGCAATCGGCTTGCCGCGGAAGAAGTAGCCGTCGCACGTAGCACAGGTGGAAACGCCGCGGCCCATCAGCTGACGCTCGGAGGGCAGCCCAAGGAGACGCGCAGAGGCGCCGGCGGCCACAATCAGCGTCTTTGTTTCATACGTGTCTTTGCCAGCGACAACCTTGAACGGGCGGCGACTCACGTCAACTTCACTCACTGCGCCCGATTTGAATTCCGCACCAAATCTTTGCGCTTGTTTGCGCATATTCTCGATCAACTCAGGGCCCAGAATACCTTCAGGGAACCCGGGGAAATTTTCCACCATCGTCGTTAAAGTGAGCTGGCCACCCGGCTCGTGGCCATCAATCACCAGTGGCTTGAGATTGGCGCGGGCGGCGTAGATCGCTGCGGTGAGCCCGGCGCAGCCGCTGCCGATGATGACGACGTTGTACATTCAAAGTACCCCTAACAATTAGATTCTTAGCTGAGCATGGCCGGTACAGCGAACGGTTATTGTATCGTTCCCATGCGGAGCGGCCAAATTGGAAAGGAGATTCTTACCGTGCCGCATTGACCGCCGAAAATTCGGCAGCTATATTGCCAACAATTCGCTGAGGCAGGTTCGATTACTGGAGGAAAGTAAGGCAATGGATCCGCGCTATCCCATAGGCAAGTACACGCCGCCGGAGGAGATTACGCCGGCGTTGCGGCAACAGGCAATTTCTGCGATTGCAGAGGCGCCCGCCAAGCTGCGGGCTGCTGTAAAAGGATTGAGTGAAGAGCAGTTGAACACGCCGTACCGCGAGGGGGGCTGGACGGTGCGGCAGGTCGCGCATCACGTTCCCGACAGCCATATGAATGCCTATGTGCGTTTTCGTCTGGCGCTGACGGAGCAGGAGCCCACGATCAAGCCCTATGAAGAGGCGCGCTGGGCGGAGTTGGAGGACGCTAAGCATGCGCCCACCGACGTCTCTTTAGCCCTTCTGGACTCTTTGCATGAGCGCTGGGCCCTGCTGTTGCGCTCGCTAAAGCAGGAGGATTTCGCGCGCACGTTCCGGCATCCGGATCACGGGGTGCGCACGGTGGATTGGCTGCTGTTCCTATATGCATGGCACGGGCAGCATCACACTGCGCACGTCACCGAATTGCGCAAGCAAAGAGGCTGGTAGGCGCGGCGTTACGATTTTTGCTTGCGGGTCGCAGCAGCAAGGGTGGCGCTCACCACGATGTGTTGCGCTTCAATAGGATCAATGCCATATCTCTGATTGAGCACGCTGGCGAAGCCCTGCGCCTGTGTCCAGGTCTCAAAGCGGCCATATTCCTTTTGAGGCCATACCCCTGACGTGTCCTGGAGGACGCGCACGACAACAGCGCCGTCTTCGGTGGCAACTGCCGCAAATGCGGAGCGCTGCCTGGCGCGGGCTCCGTTTTTGTTAGCCTTGACCGGCGCTCGCATTGGCAAACAACGGGGCTTGCCCACCACCACTGCGCGAATCTGGCGGGACACGGTTGCCAGCTCCCGCGACAATTTCATCATGCCTAACTGAACCCGGGCGATTTGGCGCGACGTTTGCGCCAGTTCATCAGCGTCACCCGAATTGAGAGTCCACATCGAGTCATTCTCGATGCGAGCCAAGAACATCTTTGAGCAGCGGTCAAAACGCGTCAGCGTTCTGAGCAAACGGGCGCGACTTTTCACGCCACCTCCGAACTGATGTCGCCTTCAGCGCAATGGGCGTTGCCCCGCGATGTCCCCGAGGCGAGGGAGCTAGCATGCCAGGTCTGTGAAAAACGGCATTTCCCAATTCGGTGAATAATGGCGATCCTTCTATTTTGTTACTTCTCAACATATATTACCAAACAATTATACAACGAACGAAAGAGTGATGCAAGCAGGCTCGGAACGGGGGAACTGGCGCGGTTTGCGGCGCCTCGTGTACGATGGTCCGTGAGGAGAATGCATGAGTCGACCCGCAGGAACGTACGCTATATTTGAGACTTCGCAGGGCAATATTGTGATTCGCCTGCTCGAGAAGGAAGCGCCCAAAACGGTGGCCAATTTCGTAGGCTTGGCGGAGGGGACCAAAGAATTCACCGACGAGATGACCGGGAAGAAACAAAAGAAGAACTATTACGATGGTCTGACGTTTCACCGCGTGATTCCGGATTTCATGATTCAAGGCGGCTGCCCGCGCGGCGATGGACGCGGTGGACCAGGCTATACGTTCCCCGATGAGTTTCATCCCTCCCAAAAGCATTCCAAAGCGGGCAAGCTTTCCATGGCTAACTCCGGTCCAGGGACGAACGGCAGCCAGTTTTTCATCACCGTAGCGTCGACGCCCTGGCTGGACAACAAACACACCATTTTCGGCGAGGTAGTGGAAGGCCAGGACGTGGCGGATAAAATTTCCAAAGCGCCGCGTGACGCCAGCGATCGCCCGCGCACCCCAGTCACCTTGAATAAGGTGCGAATCGAACGCGTGCAATAGTAACCACATAATTCAGATACTCGCGGGCGCAGAGGTCAGGCAGAAGAATGCTTACGCCGCAGCAAGTGCTGCGAATCACCATTGAACTGCTTTTTGTGTTGCTTGGAGGGCTGGTGGTATGGCTCGGCCTCACCGGACACATTTTGTTTGACCGGCGAAAGCCTGGGTGGCTATTGCTGAGCGTCGCGGTCATCTTGTGGGGTTTGCGCGCCCTGTACAAGCCCGTACAGTGGTGGTCGCGGACAGAGCAGTGGACGCGTGGGCTCTCGTTAGCCGTACTGGGTGTGGTGATGCTGGCAATTTCGCGAGTTCCTTTTCTATGGGTAGGACCGCTGCTGGCATTTGTTGGCGTGTTGCTGATAGTTCGCGGGCTCATAGGCTTCGCGCTGATCTTTCGTCCGCGTTAGCTTGCCCCTAATACTTCTCTCCTAGTTTTCCGTCGTCACTTGGATATAATCCGCGAATCGGACAGTTCGTCATCACGCCTACCAGAGTCGAACGAGGAGATTTCCATGTTCAAGGAATTCAAAGAATTCGCCATGCGCGGCAACGTCATCGACCTCGCGGTCGGTGTCATTATTGGAGCAGCGTTCGGGAAAATCGTGTCATCCTTCGTCGATGACATCATCATGCCGCCGATTGGGCATTTGCTCGGCCACGTTAACTTTAGCGATTTTTTTATCAGTCTGAACGGCACCCATTACGAAACTCTCGCCGACGCCAAGAAGGCCGCCGCACCGACTATCAACTACGGGTTATTCATCAATACGGTAATTAATTTTCTGATTGTGGCGTTCTGCGTCTTCATTTTAGTCCAGCAAGTAAATCGCTGGACAAAAAGGCCGGAACTGGCCGCTGCTCCGGAGACAAAAGAATGCCCACAATGCGCGATGAGCATCCCCATCAAAGCCAAAAAGTGCCCGTATTGCACGGCACAAATTGCGTGAGGTTTGCGGCCTAAATGGTTAAGTGGTTGGAAGCAGGCAAGTTAAGAAAATATAAAATGCGAAGGCTCGACCGTTAAACCTTTGGTTTGCGCTTGCTCTGATTGGATCCCAGGTGGTTGCGCAAGCGATTGACGACTTCGTCCTCGTGGCCTTCTTCAATTTCCTTCTGAACTTCCTCTAAAGCGAAGTGCACCACGTCATGGTGATGCAACTCTTCCCGCGCGAGGTCTTCGCTGAAACGCAGCCAGAGCCGATGCAGGAGATTTACTTCGTTCGCGGTGAGGTTGGGCGCGTGCGGACCGAGCACTTTATAGATCTTGTCGCCGTTGGGTAGATGAATTTCCAGGTTAAATTGTGGCTTCGGATCAGGCAATTTTTCCCAGGCTTCGCCGATTTGGCGCGCCTGCTCTTCGGTGTTCTCCCTGGCGGAACGGCCGATGACGATCGTGCTGGACTGCAGCGCGGTTGCGGCGCGCAAAATACCGTCCCACAGGTCGTTCGCAGCGACCACCGCCAGCCTAATCGATTTCCCCCGCTTCTCCGCCATGGAGAGCGCCTGCGAAAACAAGTGCTGCTCGATGCTGCCAAAGAGTTGATCGGGATCCAGTTCATTTTCGCCGGATCCAGAACGCCTCAGTAGCCGCACATGAAGCACGACCACATCCCTCCGGCCCGGCTTGATGCGGTCAAGAACGTTTCCCAGGTGATAGAGATTAAAGTGATTGCTGACGGGCACAAGAATATTTCCCGGCCGCACGCCCAGGGCCTCTGGACTGAGTTCGCCTTCCAACTCAAGGTTGAACTGATCCATTTCCACATGAGCCACTCCGCGGTTTTTGGCGCGGCGCTCGGAAAAAGTGAACACAATGTACAAGATCACGGAAAAAATGCCGCCGGCGACTGTGGCTATCGGCTTTGTGAACAGGTTCGTGACCGCGATAGCGAACAGCGTGAGCGTAATCAGCCCAAGACCCACCGGAATCTGCACGCCGCGAATATGGAAGTTCAGAGGAACCTGGAACTCGCGTTGGCCCGGACGCCTGTAACGCAAGACCAACACGGCCAAGCCATTCATCGCGAAACTCCAGATCACACCAAAGGCGTACAAATTCGCGAGGAAAGTAACGTTGCCGCGACTGATTAAGATAGTGAGGAGCTGCAAGCCTACGACGATATTGATGATGCGATAGCTGGTGCCAAAGCGCGGATGGGGCTGCCGGAACCACTCGGTGAGCACGCCATCTTCGGAAACCCGGTTCAGCACGCCGTTGGAACCGACTATCGCGGTATTCACCGCACCTGCAAGAATCAGGGTGCCGACAACCACAACAAAGCCATGAAAAATCAGCCGGGCGATCAGCGGCCCTTGCAGGTTCATCGCCAAGCCGCCGATTAGGTTTTGGAGATAATGTTGCCGTACGTCATCGGGAATAATCATCACTGCGAAGAAAGACACCATCGAGGTGAATACTAGGCTGTAGACGAATATGACCAAGCCGGCCTTTTTCAGGTTTTGGAGCTTAGGGCTTTCGATCTCGCGATACACTTGCGCGAGGGACTCTTCGCCGCTCATCGCCAGAACGGAATGGCCAAGCGCGATAAAAATGGCGATCACACCAATTTGCGGCAAAGCTGTGTGCGCAAGCCATCCCAGTGCGTTGGGACTGAACCGAAGATTGCGGGGATAAGGAAACGGCGGGAGCTGGGAATGCCGCAGCACGGCTGTGTAAATGCACCAGCCGATCAGCAGCACCACCATCACGGTAACCAGCTTCATGATGTGCAGCGCTTTTTCGCTCGATTCAGCTACGCCCTTGGTGTTCTCCCACCAGAAATACACAGTAACCATCATGGCGAAAATCGTAGCGATGGCGGATACAGTTGATTCCGAAAAGGGTCCGCTCAGGTGAGCGTGCTGCGAGAGATCACTGAGCAAGCCTCCAAGATACTGCCCAGCGGCTACACCGCTGATCGGGCCGGTAAGAATGTAGTCGAACATCAGCGCGGAGACGCTGAATTTTGCCAATCCTCCGCCAAGCGCTTGTTTGACCGCGCGGTACACACCACCGCGCACGAACATGCTGCAGCTTTCCACGTAGACCGCACGCACGGCATACGAAAACAGCATGATCGCCAGGATGAACCAGGGTGCGGTTTTCCCAATGTACGCTTCGGCTTCACCGCCGGCATAGTAGGCCGAGGAAGCCAGGTCGTTCAGAACGATCGCGGCAGCACGCCAAAACGAAATAAAAGTAAGGAGAGCGGTGGTGGCTACAATGACGCGCGGAATGCCGTTGCCCCGGCCGCCTTTGGCAGCGGGGTTGGTGGGGATGCTGCTCATGTCTGGGTGAACTTATGACCTAGCAGATTTAAATGCTCGCATTTTTAGGGCGCGAAGTCTAGCCACCCAATCGATGGTGGACCACAGCGAGTAGGGGGCGCATTCTACTTACCTGCTTCGTCCCATTCCTGCTCGGCGCGATGCAGCAGGACCGCACGGTCCTCCTCCAGAATCCAGCGCTGCTTCACCAGATCGTCGAGAGCGTGGCCGAAGCGGTTGAGATAATCTTCACGGCTGGTGTAGCGCTCGGCAATAGATTTGCGCGGATCACCCGACTTTTGTCGATCGACCGGCGCCTTCGAGAACGGAAGGTAAGCGGCCTCGAACGAAACGCGCTGATCGGGCGCACCAATTGAGGGATCGCGCAAATTCCAGCTCGCGTACGTAGCAAGCGGAACGGTGATCTCCGGCAGACACACGCCGTCCCGTTCGTTGCCGTCACCGTCCACTTGAGGCACTAGAACTGGAAAAGACGGGCCGACTTTGGGCGGCTGAAAAGTCAAGATTCCTCCGCGCCAGTTTGGGCCGAAATCGAGACGCCAGGCCTCGTTTGCTTCTCGCGGTTTGCTTACGCCTGGGATCGCAGGAAAAGCATATTCGCCCAAGGGCACGAGCGTTCCATCCGCGATCTTCGGAAAGCTGCTTTCGGGCGGAGCCGTGTTGCTGCGAACCCAGGCATCCATGTTGGCGATCATCGCGCGCCAGAAATATCTGACCGGAAGCGGCGACTGTGGCTGCTGACCAAGTAGGTCGCCTTTGCCCTTTGCGGGCGGAAAAGGACCGGAGAAATGCTGGAGTCCCGTGAAATGGTAGATTCGCACGTCAGGTGAAATTGCAGCGTCCCGTTTCCCGTCCGCAGTAATGTGAATCAGCGCCGCTGCGCGTCCCCAATATTCGTATGATGTGTTGGAGAAGAAAATCTTCGGCATGACTCCGTCAGTTGCAGCACGGTGGAGCAGCGCTCCTTTTTCTTGTGAGACAGGATCGATTTCGGGCTCATCGGTGAACGGGAAAATATCCGTGGGGAAAAATACGGATGAAGTGGGTTGCGCGTCCCGCGAAGGCTGAGCAAAACGATAGTTGAAGCTGCCGCGGCCTGCTCCCGCAACGTGCGCGAGAACCCCATCGAGTGCGATTCTTCCTTCTTCGTCGGCGTTGAAGCCTTGGTAGAGGAAGTCGCGAAGAAAGCGGCCGTTCTGTGAAATGCCTTCCCCATAGACCCGTGTGGCCGGAGCGACGGCGTCCACGCCGTGCTTCGCGTACGAGGCGAAGTCGCGCACGGCTGCAAAGCCCAGGCCAGCAACGACAGGATCGGCGGCGACGTAAACGTATTCGTAAATCTTTCCTGGCTGAAAGCCTCCCTTTAGATGAATGTGGCGATTGCTCGGAGTCAGCTTGCCGTCCACGCTGTGCGCGAATTGCCAGTCGGAGCGGCGAATCGCCGAGCGGGTGGCATTGCGTGATTCCCGAACGGTGAGCACGTTGCGCGGGTCGTCTGGCACGGCAACTGGATATTCGGTACCACCGATCTCGCCGATGATAAGGTGCCCGAGTGGAATTTCGTCTATCACTTTCCATGGCGTCAAATCGCCGCGCAGCAGACCCGTGATGGTCTTTCCGTTTTCTTTAGCAACGGGCGCGTAAAACCGCAGCGCGTCTTGCCCGGTGGCATCCCACTGCCACCCGAGGCTGACAACGGTATAGCCGTTGCGTAGGAGCCACGCATCTCCCGCATCATCGGCGAGGTCCCAGTTCCCGCCGTCGACGATGCCGATAATGCGCGCACGCCCGCGGTTCGGAACCTCCAGCAGCAGGGAGCCGTTGGCCTTGCCCGCGTCCTTGGGACGGACGGCAATAAAATCCGCCGAAAACTCCACCTCGCCATTCTTTAGATTCACGGCGTGGTCGAGATCGACGATGCGCTGGTTGTGCGCATCGGCAACGGAAACTGAAAAATAGATGCGCCCAATAATCCGTTCGTAGGCTCCGGTAGCGCCGAAGGTCTGGCCGTTGCGTACGTCGCTGCGTGAGGTGACGTCGACGCGAACAACCTTGGCGTTGAGCGACGCAACACCGCAGATCAGACAAACCAGCAGCAAGCCGATGCTTCCGCGCAAATTCACGCGCGGAAGAATAGCACACGCCTCTCGATGACCAGACTTCTGTGCTCCTTCAGAAGAACCAGGATACCCCTCCCCCCCGCCGTTTTCTATAAGTGCGCATTCTAAAGGAGTTGTGGACCCGCCCCCTCGTAAGTGCGGAAGGGAAAGGAGTTACGCCGCCATGATTTCGGCCAAATACCGGCGAAACACGGCATCTACTTGTAAGTGCGGATTCTACAGGAGTTAAGGCTGCGCGTTGCTATCTATGTGGGAATACCCAGATGAAGTATAACAGATGGTAATATAATGTCAAGCGAATTCGCGTTCCGAAACAGCTTTCCTTCACGCTCAGGGCGTTGCGGCACGGAAGGCCTTAGCGCAGTCGGCGCAGGGGCAAATGCTACGGAGGTGGTCGTAGCTGAAGATGCCCGTGGCGTGGCCGTCGGTAAAGGTGATTTGGATGGCGTAGTTGCCCATTGTAGTGGCGGACTTCGCGCGCGGTTTGGGCTTAAACATGGGCAGAGCGGGGGAAGTAGCGGGACCCGTACCGGCCCCGGCGCTCTTTCGTATGCGCTCGTCATTACATGTGGCGCACGGACATTCATCGCGAAGGTAGGGGAAATCGTAGTGACTCGCGTGACCGTCGGACCAGGTAATGTCGACACCGGCGCCGCTGGTTACATGGACTTTTACCGTGGCTGGCTTCTTGCGGGAATCAATAGGAATGGGCATCGAATTTCAAGAAGCCGGTCAAATCTTGGTTTTGCCATTGCAGCAATCGCCGGGCGGGATTGGATTGCCATGCGGGCACGTTTTCGGATGGCCAAGGAAACTGCAGATGCGCTGGTCCAGTTCCGGGCTGATGATGTGCTCGAACTTGCACGCTTGGTTGTGGACTTCGGCATCATCGATGGCGAACGTGTCCTTGAAAAGGCGTTCGGCCAGCCGATGACGGCGCACAACATCGCGGGCGCGACGGCTGCCGCCAGGGGTCAACTGTACTGCGCCATTTTGCAACTCGACTAATTGCAAATCCGACATGCGGCCGAGCACGCGCGTGGCAGGCTCATCCGGCAAGACCGGGAGATTCCCAGCCGGTCCCGTGGCGCGAAGAACCTCCACAAGCGCGGGCTTGCCTTCCTCGCCGCAAATCCAGATTTGCTCGAGGAGATGATCGAAGCGAATCTCGTCATCGGTAGAAACGTTGCTGCAGCAGTCCGCGGTGTTGACGAGAGGGCAGGCGAGCGGATGGCCGGGGCCGTGCTGCAACGTATCGAAATGCAAGCGGCCGTGCGCGAGTTCTATACGGCGATCGGCTTGGCGCGCGATATCGGGGTCGTGCGTGACCATCAGAATTGTGTGGCCGGCGTTGTGCAGCTCGCGGAAAATTTGCAGCACAATCGCCTCATTGACTTCGTCGAGATTGCCCGTGGGCTCATCCGCAAGAATCAGCTTGGGCTCATTGATGAGCGCGCGAGCGATAGCCACGCGCTGCTGCTCGCCGCCGGAGAGCTGCGCGGGAAGATGTGCGAGGCGGTCGCCCAGGCCTACGCGTTGCAAGGCGCCACTAGCCTGCGCCTCGTGTGTGACACTGTGAAAATACTGCGCCAGCATGACGTTCTCGACCGCCGTCAGATAGGGCACGAGGTGAAACTGCTGAAAGACAAAGCCAACCTTCTCGGCGCGATAGCGAACCATTTCACTCTCGCCGAGCTTGGCAAGATCAACGCCGTCTACGATGACACGGCCGGAAGTCAGCGTATCCAGTCCACCGAGAATGTTGATGAGCGTGGTCTTGCCGGAGCCGGACGGCCCCATGAGCGCGACCCATTCGCCGGGGGCGATGTTAAAACTCAGGCCATCGACGGCGCGTAGCGAGCCATATTTTTTGGTGAGCGATTCGATGACGACTTGGGCGGTGGGGCTCACGCTTCCCCCCGAAAGACCGCTGCCGGGCGAATATTGGCGAGCCGCCGCAGCGGATACGCGCCGGCAATTGCGACGATGATGGTCAATGCCACAGCTACAGGATACACAATCAAGCGCGGGCGCGCCGCAATCCCGAACACGGCTTTGCCCAGCCACATCGAAAGCAAAATGCCGATTGCCGCGCCGATAATGCCGCCGGTGAGTCCGAGAATTGCAGCTTCCGCCAGAAAGAGACGCAGCACGCGCCGCGTTGCGCCGCCAATGGCTTTCATCAAGCCGACATCATTCCGGCGCTCCATGGCGACGTTAGTCATCGCCGCCATAACGCAGAGTCCCGTGAGGACAAGCACAAGCGCAACGGTCGCGGACAAGATGCCGCTGATGCGGTTGTAAATCCTTGCTTCCCCTTCGGTGAACTGCCGAATGCCATGAACATCCGCCTCCGGTATTCGCTGAGCCAAGCTATCGATGTAGCGCGCGATCGATTGCGGGGTTCCAGGTACGCTCAATTGGATTAGGCTTATGCGTCCCGGCAGGCGAGCCAAACGCTGCGCGGCCGCCATGTCTGGCAAAAAAATCTGATTGTCCTCTGAGCCGCCGAAACTGAGGACGCCTGAAACGGGACACGACACGGATACCGCTTCCACTTGTAGAACAAGGCGGGCCGGAATGTTTGCCTGAAGTTGGCGGGCAATCTCCGTGCCGACCTCGCAAAAAGAGGAGCCGTGGGTTGAAGCGGTGTGCGAGGTCTCCTGGAACGGGGCAACTGAACTCAACGGGTCTCCGCTGATTCCAACTACAACCGTCTGTGAATGCTTCTGCTGTTGTTCCACGGAGGCGTTTGCGACCACATAGAGAAACGATACAACGCCAACCGTGCCACCTTCCGATTGCTTGGGTATCCGATTAGCGACGGACTCATCGAGCGTACCGTTTGAGAGTGAAGTGGCACTGCGAGGTGTGACTACAACGTTGGCTCCGAGAGTTCGAAATTCACTGCTCAGGCGGCGCTTGGCATCGACCTGGAGGTTCAGCAGGGCGGCAGTAATCGTGGCACCGGCGCCCAGCGCGAGCAAAATTACCAAGAATCGTCCACGATTCGCCGTAAGCAATCGACGGATGATGCGCCAGAACATTTTACGGTCCGGCATCATTCGCCTCGGAGGATCGGAGCGGGCTCATAGCGCGATGCGCGCCGCAAGGGGATCGCACTTCCAAGGAGAGTGACGATCGCAGCCAAGCCAACAATGACGGCCAACACAAAAAACGAAAACTCCGGCACCGCCCCAAAAATTCTTTGCCCAATGAGACGCGCGAGAAAGATGCCCAGCGCGTAGCCGAGTCCTCCTCCGACCAGCGCCAGCAGAAGCTGCTCTGCCGCCAGCAAAAAGCCCACGGTGCCTGAGCCTGCGCCCAGTGCTTTCATCAAGCCAATCTCCGTGCGCCGCTCCATCACCGAAGCCGCGGACGAAGCGCCGACGGCCAGCGCCGCCGCTAAAAGCGACGCAAACGTCACCAGCCACAGCAAAGTGCGTACGCGGGTGAGAACGGCACCTTCACCATCTGCGACACGCCGAATCACTCGCACGTCCGCACCGGGCAACACCTGGTTGATTTGCAGCGCTATCGACGAAATATACGGTGTGCAGTACCAACGCTCGTAGTCGGCGGGCGCGAGCGTATGCGGATCGCGCCGCCCAAAGTCATCTTCCGGCTTCGTCAGTGCGCTGACGTACAACCGCCGATACTCACCTGGTTTACCTGCAATCTCCTGGGCGATTGCAATCGGCGCCACGATCGCATCATCTTCGGGACCGCCACCCGACAAAATTCCGGTCACAAGAAGCGATAGATTCTTGTGCGCGGCACTTATGTTCAGCACGTTGCCGATCTTGACGCCCGAGCGAGCCGCAAATGACTTGCCGACAACGCATTCGTCGGCATTGTCTTTAAACCAGCGGCCATCCACCTGCCACCATGGATTTGTCTTCTCGATGCCGGAAATGTAGGTGCTTCCGTCGGGAATCGCAACGGTATGACTGGCCCACGTGCCTATCAACGTTGCGTGCGCTTCCGCGGCTGGCGCCGAATATGTTTGCGAAGATTTTGTCCAGGCATCGACAGGGGCTTCCAGGGCTGGCGCGAAACCCACAATGTTGTTCCGCCAAAAAATTGTTTTCAGTTTGCCGAGGTCGGCCTCAGGTAAGTACGCGCCAGCGTTTACCGGCCGATAGTCGACGCCGCCGATTTCCAGCGGCAAGGAGTCAGCGTGCGGCGTGACCATTAAATTCGCGCCCAAGCTGCGGAATTCGTGTGCCAGGCGATCGCCTACGTCCAACGAAACACTCAGCGCCGCAGTAGCAACGGCCATCCCCAATGCGAGAGCCGCCCCGGTGAGGAGCTTGTGCCGGGGTCGACGGCTGAAGGAATCGGCAACGAGTCGTAGGAACATTTAAGTTGTTAGTATTCGGGGAAAGTGGGCCGCGCATTGACTGATGTTACTGCGGCACCTCTTTTTCGGCTTGCGCCAGCGAACTCACATCGATCACCAAGTCGACGCCCTCGACACGCGCCGGCACACCAATGGGATTGCAGCCACCAGCCTCGCCAATTGATGGCACATAAATAGCCGAGCCACAGTGCCGGCACACTACATTTTGTCCATCCTGACGATAGCCCTCGGCGCCACAAATCCGGCATGCATCGAGCGCCGTTCCATACCCATTCGGCTTCTTTATCACCATAAAACGCAGAGATTGACCACCTACGTTGACGTTGAACAAATGCATGTTCGAATCCTGAATCTCGCTCAAGGGAAGGCGCACTTCGTTCCCAACGGCAGCGATGGGCCGCGAGGTCGGCGGCGCGGAATTCGCCCGCGTGTAAATAAAGTCCGCAGTAAGCACTAAAATGACCGTAAGGCAGGCGATTGCCGATGCCATCATCCAGCGCTGCGATCTGCGATTTTGCGATTGCAGCAGCCGCCGTTCCGCGTCGCCGGTGGCTTCTTTCGTCGATTTGGCGTGCGAAGCAGATTGCCATTCCCGCAGAATCAACAATGCAGCGGCCCCAAACACAAACACAAAGAAAAACAAGTCATTGCGCACGATTGGGCCGATCAGGGCCATTTCCTGCTTGCTGGAAGGCAGCCAGCGCGCTTCACTGAGCTCGTGCAACCCGGTCAGCGCCAACTGAAACGCTACCAGCATCAAGATCGCGCTAGTCACCGCAAAAAACCGGTGCAACGGTACTCGTAGCGTCCCTTTGAAAAAGAAAAGTCCGACGGCGACGGCAGCGCCGATGCCGAGTATCGTCCCGATCCACGTCTGCAAGCCTTCCGTGGACATCTCCACCGCGCGCAAAATCAGCGCCAGCTCCACGCCCTCGCGCACCACCATTAAGAACACAAACAGAAAAATTCCCAAGCCCGCGGCGCGGCCGGCACGCACAGCGTAAGACTCCACTTTTTGCTCAATATCTTTTTTCAGGTGCCGCGCAACGCGATTCATCCAAACGATCATCGTAATCACGAAGAAGGCGGCGAGCAGTAGCAGCAGCCCCTCGAAACCGTCTTCGCTGATGCGCCAGCGCTGTAAGGCCATGGCCACTGCCAGGCTCAGCGCAGTCGCAGCGGCGACACCGTACCAGGCAAAGCGCGCGAGGTGCGCGCGTCCTGTACGCGACAAATAAACCAGGATGATGCCGACAACCAGGGCAGCTTCCACACCTTCACGGAGGGCAATGAGAAAGGCAGCGAGCAAGGAAACTCCAGTTGAAAATGATTTGCAACTACAAATTCAAGTTTACGCGCCACTCCCGGCCAGCGTCAAGCCGCACTCCCGGCCCTCTTCCTCGCGTAGAATGATGGTGCCTCGAGCCAGCCATTCATGAGCCTAGTCTCCCTTCGCCAAGCTGCGTCGCTTGTGTTGTCGCTGCTGCTCTGCGCCTCGACACCTGCGCAGCAGCCTCAGCTCTCTTCCGCGGCTCCCAATGCCATCGTCCGTCCGGACCCTAAACGCGCGCAGAAATTGGTCGAACAAGGAGAAAAGGCCGAAGCCGATGGGCGCAACGACGAAGCCCTTCTTGCGTATGACGAAGCCACTCGCCTAGCGCCGCAGAACCTGGCGTTAGTTGGCCGTGGCGCCGCGCTGCGATCCAGACTGATCCGCGAGCATGTGGACAAGGCTGAACAACTGGCGCTCGCCGGTAAGCTCCCGCAAGCCAAAGAAGAGCTCAACACAGCGATGCGCATCGATCCCTCCAACAGGATCGTTGCTGAACGCTATGCCCAAATGGAATCGATGCGGGAGGATGAGCCGCCCCTGCCTACTGCTGAAATCCCCGGGATGCCGCGACTGAAAACGCAGCCGGGGAGGCACAACTTTGATCTTCGCGGCGACACGCGCAGCGCTTACGAGCAGGTAGCGCAGGCCTTCGGCGTCAAGGTTAGCTTCGACCCCGACGTCGTTTCGCGGCAAGTCCGCATGCAGCTCAACAACGTGGATTTCAACACTGCCGTCTCCCTTTTAGGGTCGACGACCGGAACGTTCTGGCGACCCCTGGACGCCACACTGATGTTTGTGGCCCCGGACACTCTGGAAAAGCGCCGCCAGTACGGTTTGCAGGCGGAGCAAACTTTTCCGCTGCCCTCATCGGCAAGCCCCGAAGAAATGACGGAGCTGCTGCGCATGCTGCGCGAGATCACCGGCGCAACGCGCATCGACCTGGATACCAGCACGCACACCATCACGATGCGCGATTCTCCCGAACGGCTAGCGCTAGCCGCGGAGTTGATCCACCAGGTCGACCGTGCCCGTGGCGAACTGATGCTCGAAATCGAGCTCCTCGAAGTCGACCGCAACAAAGCTCAGCAGCTCGGCATCACGCCGCCTTCCTCGGCGCAGGCGTTCTTAATCAGTCCGAGCGACGTGCGTACGTTGCAGAAGGCGTCCGACTTAAATAATGCGCTCACGATTCTCGGGCAGCTTCTCAGCGCCAAGGGACTTTCCAGCATTCCGGGCTTCACTCTGTTCGGCGGTGGTTACACTACATTTTTGCTCACGCTGCCAGGCGCCGCCGCCAATTTCTCCGATGCCCTCAGCCTCGTGCAAAGCGGCCGGCAGGTCTTGCTGCGCGCGCAAGACGGCAAGCCCGCGACCTTTTTTGTTGGCGATCGCTTCCCCGTCACGCTCTCTCTGTTGTCAGGCAGCTTGGGCACCGCCACCGGTTCCGCGAGTAGCAACTCTTCGTTCCTTGGCGTGCCAAGTTCCACAACTTTTCCGGAAACCTCATTTGCCGTGGGCAATAATCCTGTCGCACTGGCGTCGAGCGACTTCAACAACGACAATCTGCCGGACTTGGCGGTCGCCAATCAGGGCGACAATACGATCAGCATTTTGCTGAATCAGGATAAAGGAAACTTCGTCGCAGCAACCAATTCCCCATTTGCCCTCGCGAAGACGGAAACGGCGCCTTCGGCCATCGCCACCGCCACATTCGGGAACACTTTCACCACAGCCACCGGAGTGACAGCATTAGCGGCGGATCTGGTCATCGCCAATTCCACATCCAACAACGTAACTGTCCTGCTCGGAAACGGCGATGGCACCTTTCGGGAGGCGGCCGGCTCTCCGTACCCTGTCGGCAAAAATCCCAGTGCTGTCGTCGTAGCGGACTTCAATGGCGACGGAAATGCCGATTTTGCCGTGGCCAACAAGGTCGACAATACAATCTCTGTCTTCAAAGGCGACGGCAAAGGAGGCTTTTCGGAATTTCCCGCTTCTCCGTTTGCTCTGACGAACACTTCTATCGTTTCCGAAAAGGGTCCGGTAGCGATGGTCACCGCCAATTTTCGAAGGGCGAATTATCCGTTGAATAACAGCCCCGAGGTGGATCTTGCTGTCGTGAATCAATCTTCGAACAACGTGGCGATACTGCTGGGATCCCTGGATTCCAATGCCAACATCAGGTTCACAGAAGCCACGAATTCGCCCATCCCTGTGGGGCAATCCCCCGTCGCTATCGCCACAGGCGACCTGAATTCTGATACCGTTCCCGATCTCGCCGTCGTCAATCAAGGCGACAACACTGTTTCCGTTCTGCTCGGCAGCAACAATCTCAACGCAACATTCACCGCGGCTTCTGGGTCCCCCCTGCCTACCGCCGCAACCCCAGCAGGTATCGCCATTGCGAATTTTACCGGAGGCAACTTTCCTTCCCTGGCGGTCACTAACAAGGGGCAGGCCACGCTCGGTATCTACGTGGGCCTTGGCGCGGGCACATTTTCCAATCGGATCGAGATTGGCACGCCGGCCAGTCCGAGCGCCATCCTCACCGCCGTCCTCACCTCGACCGCGCTGCCGGATGTCGCGCTGACAGCCCTGGGCGCCACCGCCAATCAAGGAGTCGTCACCATAATTCAGGACTCGTCATCTTTCGCCACCGGGACGAGCACGACGCAAACGCCCTACCCGGCGTCCGAATATATAGACCTCGGTGTAAAGGTCAAGGCCACGCCGACGCTGCACTCGCACCACGAGGTTACGTTGCAGCTCGAATTTGAAATTCGTGCGCTGGCGGGTACTAAGCTCAATGGCATCCCCGTTATCACCAACAGAACACTAACGCAAACCGTCCGCATCAAGGACGACGAAACCACACTGATAGGCGGTCTATTGGACAACGAAGAGACGCGTTCCCTGGTAGGCCTTCCGGGCTTCGCCAATCTTCCCGGTCTCGGCTACGCTTTCGGCGGCAGGAACAATTCGCTGAAAAATACGGAATTCGTGATTCTTGTTACGCCGCGAAGGCTTCGCGATCCGATTCGCAACGCTCGCAGCATCTTCGCCGGACGCGGGGAACCCGCTGGTGGCCGAGGCACCATTCGAGGAAATCCGCAGCAGCTCCCAGACCAACCGCAACCTTAGGTGTGCTAAGGCAGCGGTTCAAACACCACAATCGGCTGATACGTGCGAGGGACCACCGCTTCCGCAATCGCAATTAAGCTATTTTGCTGGCTGAACACACGTAGGCGCGGCGGCCGCGGTTCGCCGCCATCTAACTCTGTAGTCGCGCCGGGGGAAGGCTCGACGCGGCCGGGTTGCACTTGCGCCAAGGTCACATTGAACTTCGTGCCGTGCCGCACGCGCCGCTCGATAATCGGTAGCACATTCACTTTTGGAAAATTCGGCAGCAAATTCTCCAGCCGAATGAGGTAGTCGGCAAACTTTCCCGCACGTGCCGCTTCGGCCAGTTCTTCGAGTTTTACCGCCTGATCCAACGAAAACTCTCCTACCGCTGTCCGCTCAATTTCCGCGAGGTGCGCGCCGCATCCAAGCTTTTGCCCCATCTCTTGCGCGAGCGAACGGATGTACGTGCCCGAAGAACACTCGATGACGAAGCGGGCGGTGCTACCCTCAGTTTCGTTTAGCTTGTATTCAAACAACTCGACCTCGACCGATTTCAACTCGACCGGTTGTTTCTTACGGGCCAGCTCGTATGCAGGCCGCCCTTTCACTTTTTTCGCTGAAAAAGCTGGCGGCGTCTGCTGAAAGCGCCCGACGCGTTCGCTGGCCAACTTCTCCAACACAGACTTGTCGAGAGCCGGCGCGGTATCCGGTCCTTGCGCCTCACCATCCGAATCGTAAGTATCGGTCGCAAAACCAAAGCGAAATCCCGCCCTGTATCGTTTGCGGCGTCCGGCGTAGAACTGCACCAGCCGCGTGGCGCGCCCCAGCAGAAGCACAAGAACACCCGTGGCCAGCGGATCGAGCGTGCCCAGATGCCCGATCTGCCGAAAGCCGGCGATGTGCCGCACCGCGTCCACTACGTCGTGCGATGTCTTTCCCTTTGGCTTGTCGATTACCAGAGCGCCGTCAAAAGGCGCCGGTTGCGGCTGTTTTGGCATGAAATCAGATGTAGAAAATCAGAAAACTCAAGGATTGGAAGAAGGCTTGTCCTTCTTCATGTCCCTCAGCAGTTGCTCGATGCGTTCCACGTGCTCCTGCGAAAGGTCCAGGGTGAAGTGCAGCTCCGGCAAGCGCCGCAACTGCAGCCGCTCGATAATCTCGCTACGAATGTACCCCGCCGCGTGCTCCAGCGCCTTGATCGCGTCCGTTTGCTCTTTGCTGCTGCCGCGCATGCTCACAAATACGCGCGCATGCTTCATGTCCGGTTGTACGCGCACTTCGCTGACCACCACCATGCCTTCCAGCCGCGGATCTTTCAACTCGCCGGCCAACATGGCGTTGATTTCATGAGCGATTTCCTCGCCCACGCGTTCATGACGGTGATTGGTAGGGCTCATCGCAAGCCTTTAAATCATTTCCACGACGTGATTCACCAGGACCGGACCGAGCAGCCGGTCCGCTTCCCTGAGCACCAACTGCAGCGACTCCTCCACATGCTGTTCGGCGGTAGACAACGTCACCACACCGATGATCGAGCGCTGCCACACGTCCTGATATTCCATCTCCGCCACTGCAACATTGAAATGCCGGCGCAGCCGATCCTTCAGGCTGCGCACGATCTGCCGCTTGTCCTTCAGCGAATGAGCATCCGGTATGTGCAGCTCGAGGGTAAGTAGACCGACCGGCATGAGCGGCTCCGCGGGGACGGTTTGCAGCTATTTGCGCGACGCTGGCGCGTTGCCTTGCGCTGCGGCTTCCGCGGCGCTCAGCTTCGTCACCTGGAAGCATTCCAGTATATCGCCGACTTTCACGTCGTTGAAATTGGCGATCCCGGCGCCGCACTCGAAGCCTGTACGCACTTCGCTGGCGTCGTCCTTGAAGCGCTTCAGCGAGCTGAGCTTCGACGTATAGATGATCGCTCCGTCGCGCACCACGCGCACCTGGGCGTCGCGCTTTAGCACGCCATCCACAACGTAACAGCCCGCCACCGTGCCTGCGCCCTTGACGCGGAACGTGTTGCGCACTTCCGCGCGGCCCACGTACGTCTCCTGGATCACCGGCTCCAGCAGGCCTTCCATCGCCTTCTTAATTTCATCGGAAACTTCGTAAATGATGGTGTGCGTGCGAATATCAACGTGCTCTTGCTGCGCCAGGTCCATGGCCTTGCGGTCCGGGCGCACGCCGAACGCGATGACGATCGCGCCCGATGCTGACGCCAGCAGGATATCGTTTTCGGTCACCGCGCCCACGCCCGAGCCGATGATCTTTAGCTTCACCTGATCCGTTGAAAGCTTTGGCAGCATTTCGCTGAGCACTTCCACCGAACCCTGCACGTCGGCCTTAATCACAATTCCGAGTTCCTTCACGTCGCCCGACTTCAACTGCTCATGCAATTGATCGAGCGTGATGCGCGCACCGGAAGTGCGTGCCAACGCCGCGTCGCGCTGCTTGCCCTGCCGGTATTCGACGATGTGTCGCGCCTTCGCTTCGTCGGTGACCTGGAAGTTGTCGCCCGCTTCGGGTGTGCCCTGCAAACCCAGCACTTCCACCGGCGTCGACGGCGGTGCGTCCTTGACTGTGAGTCCGTGATCATCAAACATCGCGCGCACTTTGCCGAACACCGCTCCGCAAATGAAGAAATCGCCTGGATTCAAAGTCCCGTTCTGCACCAGGATGGTCGCCACTGGCCCACGGCCCTTGTCCACGCGCGATTCCAGGACTGTGCCCGTCGCCGGGGCATCCGGATTCGCCTTCAATTCGCGCAGGTCCGCGACCAGCAGCAAAGTCTCCAACAACTTATCGATTCCGGTCTTTTGCTTCGCCGAAACTTCCACAAACTCCGTGTCACCGCCCCATTCCGCGGGTAACAACCCGTTGTCCGAAAGCTGGCGCTTCACCCGCTCCGGCTGCGCTTCTGGTTTATCAATCTTGTTGATCGCCACCACGATCGACACATTCGCCGCTTTTGCGTGATCAATCGCCTCTTTCGTCTGCGGCATAACGCCGTCATCCGCCGCTACCACCAAAACGACAATGTCCGTCACCTTCGCGCCGCGCGCACGCATGCGCGTGAATGCCTCATGGCCTGGCGTATCGATGAACACCACGCTCCGGTTGTTAACCTGCACCTTGTACGCGCCGATGTGCTGGGTGATGCCGCCCGCTTCGCCTGCCGCCACGTCTTCGCTGCGAATTGCGTCCAGCAAGCTCGTCTTCCCATGGTCGACGTGTCCCATCACTGTCACTACCGGCGGCCGCGGCTTCAGACTCTCCTTGGTCTCTTCCTTGGCAACCTCCAGCACCATCTCCTCTTCCAAGGAGACCACATTAACCACACCGCTGAACGCTTCCGCCAACGTTGTTGCCGTCGGCACATCCAGCGCCTGGTTGATGCTGGCAAACACACCGCGATCGAGCAGCGTCTTTAATAGATCCTTCGCGCGCACGTCCAGCTTCTCCGCCAGCTCGCGGATCGTGATGCCTTCTGTAATCGTTACATCGCGCGGAGGACGCGGCTCCGGCGGCGCAATCACCGCCGCTACGGCTCGCCCTGCTCCCGGACGCTGCCGCGTCGGGTGCAGCTTGCGCTCGCCCTCAATCTCTCGCTTGTCCAGCGCTGGACGCTGTCGCTGCGTTGGCCGCCGCGTATAGAGCGGCTTGCCCGGCTCAGCCTTCGGAGGCGCTTTATCCGGAGGCAACGGCGGCAACATCCCGGGACGCCCCGGCGCGCGCGGCCCCGGACGTGTGCCCGTGGGCACCCCGCCGCGGCGCTGCTCAAATGGTCTTGGCTGGCCCGCAGGTCCGCCACCCGACCCGCCCGGTCCGCTCGGACGCGAAGGATACGGCCGCCCGCCTTGGCCCGACGGCATCGGACGCATCGGTTGACCCGGACGCGGTCCGCCCTGACGCTGCCCTCCCGACCCGGTGTTCGGAAGCGGTCCGCGGTTTCCGCCAGTCGGCATGGGCGGACGCGCCGGAGCCGACGGCCGTGTAGCCGTGCCAGGCGCTGCTGCAGCCGGACGCACTGCCGATGGTTGCGTACCCGTTCTTTGCCCGGGACGCTGCGCAGGAGTTACTGCCGCTGGCCGTTGCGGCGGAGCCCCACTGGGAGCGGATGTTGTAGGTGAGGATGGAGCCGCAGGCCGCGCCGCCGGCGCTGCAGGACGAATCGGAGTCGGAGCAGGCGCGCTCGCAGGAGGCGCACTCGGTGCAGGTTTCGCGGCCGCAGGAGATGTAGAAGGTGTTGCTGTCGGAGCCGCCGTACTTGCAGGAGGAGCCGCAACCGTAGGAGCCGCAGGTGCAGGAGCAGCAACCGGCCCAGCCGGCCTGGGTGCTGCTGGAGCTGCTGTTCCGGCTACGGGTGCCGCCGCGGGAGCCAAAGGTTTAGGCGCCGCAACGGCAGGTGCAGGAGGCGCCGGCGGCGTAGGTGCAGCAGCCGGACGCATCCGCGCTGCCTTCGACGCCGCATCCTTCGCGTCTTTATCCGCCTTCGCCTTGGCTTCCTCCGCGGCTTCCGCGTCCGCTACTCCCTGAAGGTGTTTGCGCACCTTCTCCGCAACATCCGCGGGAATGGAGCTCGAGTGCGTCTTCTTTTCCGTGACGCCATAGCCGGCCAGCAGGTCGATAATCGCCTTCGCCTTGACCTCTAGCTCGCGCGCCAGCTCATTAATTCGAACTTGATTTGCGTCTGACATGCTTCTTAAGACTTTGCCTCTTCCGGCCGTTCCGCATCTTTCTTGTCTTCCGCGGACTCAACCTCTTCTGCATTTTGGTTCTTTGCCGGGGATTCTTCCTCGACTTCAGCGGCTTGCTCCGTCACGGGAGCTTGCTCGCTGTCAGGAACTGCTTCGGGCGCTTCTGCTGCGCCCGCCTCCGACGCCGCGGCGCTCGCTTCCCCCGCAGTCGCGCCAGTGCCTTCGTCCGCCGTAGCCTCTTCCGCAAGCGCATCGGTATTCTCCACCGCTTCGCCCGCGGGCGCTTCTCCGCCTTCGTAGAAGCGGTTCACCGCCTGATAAATCTTGTCCACCATCTTCTCGCCGATGCCCGGAATTTCCATCAACTGCTCCGGCGTCATCCCCGCGAGCTTCTCCACGTTCGTAATCCCCGCGGCCTCGATCTTCTCGATAGTCTTCGGCCCCACTCCCGCCAACGCGGTCAACGGCGTCGTCGGCGCGGTGAGAGCGGTCATCTGCTCTTCGATTTCGCGCCGCTTCTCTTCTTCGCTCTTGATATCAATGTCCCAGCCGATCAGCTTGCTCGCTAGCCGGACGTTCTGGCCCTTCTTTCCAATCGCTAGCGAAAGCTGCGAATCTTCCACAATCACTTCCAGCTTCTTCGTCTCCGGATCGACAATCTGCACGCGCGTGACTTTCGCCGGGCTCAGCGCCTTCTGCGCGAACGCCACCGTCTCTTCGCTGTACGGAATGATGTCGATCTTTTCCCCGCGCAGTTCGCGAATAATCGACTGCACGCGCATTCCCTTCATGCCCACGCAAGCGCCCACCGGGTCGACATCCTTGTCGCGGCTCATCACCGCCACTTTCGTCCGCTCGCCCGCTTCCCGCGCCGCAAACCGGATCTGCACCGTGCCGTCATAAATTTCCGGCACTTCCATCTCGAACAAGCGCTGCACCAGGCCCGCATCACCGCGCGAAACAATCACCTGCGGACCCTTCGCCGCGCGGTCCACCATCTTGATCACCACGCGCAGCCGCTCGCCGATGTTGTAAGTCTCCAGCTTCGATTGCTCGCGCTTCGGCAACCGTGCTTCCGTGCGGCCCATATCCACAATCAGGTCCGGTCCTTCGGCGCGCTTCACGATCACCGTCACCAACTCGCCCACGCGAGTGTGATACTCGTTGTAAATCGTGTCGCGCTCGGCCTCGCGCACTTTCTGCAGGATCACCTGCTTCGCCGTTTGCGCCGCAATCCGCCCCAGCACGTCGGTCGGCTTCGCGGTAAGAATTTCCGTCCCTACCTCGGCTGTGGGGTTCTTTTTCTTCGCGTCCGCCAGGCTGATCTCCATCTTCGGGTCGGCAACTTCCTCCACCACCATCAGCACCGAAAACACGTCCACCTGCCCCGTATCCGCGTTGAATTTCCCGCGCAGGTTCTCTTCCGTCTTGTAATATTTTCGCGCCGCCACCACCATCGCGTCTTCAATCGCAGACACCACGATTTCCGGCTCGATGTGCTTCTCGCGGCTCAGCATCTCGATCTGTTGATAAAGCAGATTCGCCATTGCTCGTTCCTAAACTCTCTTCTCCCGCTTCTGTGTAGGCTCCGTGCTCTCGTGCCCTTGGTCTTGAATCTTTTCCAGTCGCTAAAACTCCACCACCAAATTCGCTTTCCGAATCCCCTCCAGCGGTATTTCCACCAGCCGCGGCTCTTTCCCCTTCAACTCCATTCGCACTTTCCCGTCCGCGAACCCCGCCAGCCTGCCCTCAAAAAATTTCGCATTCTCAATCGGCTCGCTGGTCGAAATCTTCGCCAGCCGTCCGGTAAACCGCTCAAAATCTCCCGGCTTCTTCAGCGCCCGGTCCAGCCCCGGAGAGCTGACCTCGAGGACGTACCCCGCTGGTCCCTCAATAAGTTCTTCCACATCCAAAATCACGCTGAGTTGCTGGCTGACCCGCTCGCAGTCCGCATGACTAATCTTCGGGTCCGGATCGAAGCCGCCTTCCGCACTTCCATTATTGGGAGAGGCATTCCGTTGAGGCACGCGATCGATGTAAACCCGCAAAAACCTCTGCTTCCCCATTTTCCATTCCACATCAACGACTTCCAGCCCCTCCGAACGCGCCACCCGTTCGGCGGCTGCGCGAATCCGCTCCAAATTCACGTAAAGACTCCCCGGCCATCGCCGGTATCAACTGCACCCCAACCGGCATCAACAAAAAAGCGGGCTTGCGCCCACTCATCCGTGCGACCGCTTCAGAGTGAATTTAGAGTATATTCCCCGGCCACGGCAAAAGCAAGGCACGGCCCAACAGCCCCCGCAGCACCCTTTGCTGCTTCATTTAACAAGTAAAAGGGAGCCAGAACGCGGCTACCCACACCGAAAGGCGATGCTCTTTAGATGCGTAAATGGCCAATTTGCATCTTCGGTCTGAACACTAGTTTGCCCTCCTAGAGCGGTCATGCTAGAATGACTATGAGCTTTAAGAGATTACCATGAAGCGAATGCCTGCCGGAGCCTTCAAAGCACGCTGCTTGGCCATTATGAAAGACGTGCAAGCCACCGGCGAGCCCGTCCTCGTCACCAAGCGCGGAAAACCCTTGGTAAAGCTTGTGCCGGTAGAAAAAGAAACAACCGGTCTGCTCGGATGCATGCTAGGGAAGGTCAAGATCCTAGGCGATATCGAATCTCCTATTCCTGTCGAATGGACGGTCACCACCGAATGATCTTGCTGGATACGCACGCCCTTATCTGGGCGACTGCGGACCCCTCGAAATTGTCCAGAATAGCGACGGAGGCGGTTCGTAAAGCGAGTCAGGAGGGCGGCATCGCCATTGCCGCAATCACCTTGTGGGAGTTGGCGTGGCTTGCCACACACCAGCGCCTCCAGATCACTGGAACGGTTGAAGCTTACGTCAAGGAAGTCACCTCAGCCGTCGCCATCCGGCCCATCACAGTGCAAATAGCCGCGCTGGCCAATCAGTTTCCCGCCAGCTACTCCACCGACCCGTGCGACCGCCTGATCGGGGCTACCGCCTTGGCCGAAGCGATCCCCCTAGTCACCAAAGACGCCAACATTCGCCGCTCTCATCAAATCAAAACCATTTGGTAATCCGAAGCATTTCCGCGAGGAGTTATCTGAGGCGCCCCTCAAGAAAGAAAAACGCCCCGGCGTGCAACCCCGGGGCGTAGACCAGAATGAAACCTCGAAAATACCCGCGTTAGCGCTGTGGGGGTTTCGCGGCAGGAGGTTGCGTAGCGGGCCTTTGAGCTGGCTTGGCGGCCGGAGTCGTGGCAACCGGCGCGCCGCCCTTTACGGGATACGCCTGATCGTAAAGCTTCACGATGTCTTGCGTCACGTCGATATTCGTGGACGCAAAAAGAATCGGCGTGTTCTGCGCGGAAGTGTCCAGCACCGCCACATAGCCATTCTCGCGCGCGTAGCGGTCCAGCACGTCAATCATTTTGCGGCCGATCCGATCGAAGACCTCGGCTTGCGCGGCGTTTACGTCTTCCTGGTATTCGTCCTGCTTGCGCTGCAGTTGCCGCGCCTTCACTTCGCCGTCGCGCTGCAAACGCGCCTGCTCTTCTTGGCTGAATTTTCCGGTGCCAGCATCGATGCGCGAACGCAAATCGTTAATCTGCTTGTTCAATCCTTCGAGCTCGCTCTGGCGCGGCGCAAACTGCGATTGCAATTCCGCGCCGGCCTGCTTGCCTTCGGACGTGCTGGCAATGGCTTGGCGCACGTTGATGACGCCGATTTTCGTGCCGGTGGCGGAGCCTGGCGCGGTGCCTTGCGCGCGCAGCCCACTTGCGCCGAAGACGCAAGCAGCAGCCACAATTGCAGTCTGAAATGTCTTTCTCAACGACCCCGACCTGGTCAGGGTCAAAATTCTGGAATTCACTTTTTTCTCCTTGTTTCGAATCGCTAAAAATCTAAGCCAGGCAATACCGGCTTAAAATCGTTCCGGAGCCCCAGCGGGCTCCGCGAGCCTCACACAAACCCCGCAGTATAGCTGACGCTCGAACCACCCGCAATAGAAAGCACGGTCGGCTACTTGTCTGTTTAAACTTTTTCCCTCGTTGGCATGCGACTTCTCCTCCTACGGACGACCGTCAATGCGGCATAGGGAATATCAGCACGCGATTGTTTGCCTGGTCCACGATTACGGCAAGGTTCGTGAACGGATCGATGGCAACTCCGAACTGCACTGAGCCGGGCAGGCCAAGCGTCTGCACGGTCCTGGGGCTGGAAACCGTGTCCACGATGGATGCCGATTTCCCCCCAAAGTTGGAAGTCAAAATCGCGCCGGTTTGCGGATTGACGGCCAAGGCCGTCGGATTAATACCCACGTGCGTTTGATTGGGTATACCGGTGTCTGGATTGAAAGACGAGATCACATTGCCGCCGCTCGAATTGACGTAGAAAAGTCCAGAATTTGAGCTCCCAGTTGTCACCATGGGCGCCAGTCCAGATGGCGGTGTTGGGGCCGCCCCGGCCGGCACGGCTGGGTTGAAAACGATACCGTTGGGAGCAGAGGCGACGTTTCCGATCGAAATAGTCGTGCTCAGCGTGGGAGTGGCCAAGCCAATGTCCACCGGATACAGAGCCCCGGCAGGGCCGGAGCTGGTGACCACTAGACCGGTAACCTCGGCGAGGCCCTGATTGTTGGTGCCGCGATCAGGATCAATAGCAATGGCGATAGGTGACTGCACTCCGCCAATCGTGGCAGCCGTCAGAGAAGTGGCCGGAGAAGATCCGAACAAGAGACCTAGATTGATCTGAGAGACCGTGTTGGAGCCGAAGTTGGCGACGAGCGCGACACCCGTGGCTTCGCTGATAGCAACTCCGATGGGGCTAGTCCCAACAGCGACATCCGGGACCCTCTCGACAGGCGGGTTCTTTGTCAAGTCCACGATGGATGCAGTACCGGCGCCGTTGTTGGCCACAACGGCCAACCCAAGGTGCGAGTTCACGGCCACACCCTGGGGTGTAGCCCCGATTGGGATTGTTACTATATTTCCAAAACTCGTACTACCCGGTACCGGATTGATGTCGACGATCGAGAGGCTGTTGCAGCCGCTGTTGGTCACCAACGCGATCGGCGCGAAGAGACCATTCGCGATCTGATCGGCAATGGCCACGGAACTGGGTCTCGGAGTGGCGCAAGCCGCCGTCATGTCAACGGCTTTAACGACGATGAAATCCGTGGGGTTGGACTTGATGCCGTTGCTGACTACCTGTAGCGCATAGTGATGCGGCAGAGACAAGAATGGCGCGGGAATGGTAGCTGTGATCAGTCGGCCACTGGGGTCGACCTGGACACTGCCGCCCTGCGTTGTGATATCCGTATTGTCCAAGAGCACCTGTGCGCCGGCAACGAAACCGGACCCGAAAATCTGTACGCCGCCCAGATTGCTTGCGGAAGTAAGCGTTCCGTGAGGAACAGAAGCATTGGGAATACCTCCGATTACGCCCGGGCCCGGATTCGGACTTGGAACAACCACTTGGGTTATTTCCGTTGGCTTCTGGGCGTTCGAAGGAATTGTATGCAAATCGATAATCTGAATAGCACCGGTGCCCGATTGCACCACGAATGCCTGGTTTGTCGCGAGATCAACGGCGACACCTCCCCACAACCTGAGAGAACCCGTGGTGCCATTCTGAACTGAGATGTCGACGGAACCTGTCGTGCCTTGCGGCATATTTATCAGTCCGTATCGCTTCAGCGTCACTGGATCGGATATGGAGACTTGGTTTACCGGAGTTCCCGGAACGCCAGGATTATAGGAAACGATGGAGTTTGTGTACGGCTGCCAGGCGACGCTTGCCGTACCCGCGAATTCACCTGATGTCGAGCAGGTAAGTGTGAACGCGGTGCAATTCGTCCGAAAACTGATAGACGAAATGGACTGATCGAGCTGATTGAGAAGGTTGATCTGCTGACCAGCGGCGGCATTGGCGTCCGCAAGCGCCGCAGTATGACTGATGGGATTGATGGCAATACCCCGAGTGGTGTTGGAAGGACCGCCGAAGAACAAATTGGGGCGGCCAAAGAAAACCGTTCCTCCGTTGGCAGTCGCGGTACCCGTGACACCCGTCCCCAAGGAGTACGAAAACGATGTGCTGCTGGTGACGATTATGGGGAACACTCCGTTTAGGTTCACAGTGGTCGGGGTGCCGCCAGGATTTGAGAGCGGCGGAACGCCGGAGATCAGCACGGTGGTGGGAAGTCCGGGAACCAAGCCAGTGAGAGGAGTTGAGTTGGCGGTGGTGGCCGTCACAAGACCGGCATTAAGTACCAGCGAACTAAGGGGAATGGATGTGGACGGCTGCGTAACGTCAATGCCGGAAACGATGCCCGAGCCGCCAGGGGTCACGTAAGCCATGTGGCCGTGCGGGGCCATTGCTATTTGAGGGTACTGACCGGTGTTGAGGGTGACCTGGGAAAAAATACACGGCGGAGTTGGCGTAGCTTGACCGGAGATGGCCAGGCAGCCGAATGCACCCGCCCCTTGATTGAGATTTACAACGAAACCGAGATTGGCGGCCGAGGAAGTGGAACTGGAAGAATATGCGACCAGGGCAAGGTTGGTGTCCGGGTCAACACCAATCGCGTACGGAAGTGGCGCCGGATTGACCTGCCCCTGCAAAGCTCCGGACAGGTCAATATTGGTGACGGAAGTGACGGGACAAGAGGAATTCGGGATAGGAACAATGGAAACGCTCTGGCTCCCGTAGTTCACTACTGCAACGCAGTGATTCGTCGGATTGACAGACACCCCCGTCGGAATCTGACCCACAGCGACCGGGCCACCCAGGGGCGTAAGCGATCCGGCACCAATCGTGTAGAACTGGACGGAGTTGTCGCCGGTCTCCGCGACTACGGCGATTCCAAGAGTAGGATCGATATCGATGGCGCTGGGATTGTGGCCCGCTGGAACTGAGATTGTGGGAGTCGGCAGAATCCCGTTAGTGGAGTGATAATCCGGGAAAACAGCGAGGCTAGTGACTGCCGGATTATTCGGAGTAGGTAGCGGGTTACTTGTGCGAGATACAGATAGGGAGTATAGGCCAGGAGCCTTATCGCTTGCGATGTCGACGGAAAGGCGGCGGGAGTTGTTGGATGAAGGGGTAGAGTCCTTCCCGAGGGTACCGCCGTCAAAAGTGGCGGCGGCGATGGTGCCACCGTCCCCGAAATATCCTCCGTCAAGAGCGACAGGAACAGCGGTCGACAAATTCTGTACAACGCCGGTAGGAGAAGACGCAACCAAACTCGGCCGGACCGGCAACAATGTAAAGGTAAATTGGCCGCCGGCAGTTTGCGTGACAGGCTGCCCAGGATCGGTAACCGAAACGGTATAAGTCAGAGGCGTTGTGGACGTGGTGCCGGCGAGATCGGCCTCCAACAAACGCAGGCGCGCGCCGCTAGACGGAGGAGTCGCGGTGGTCGAGTTGGGGATCGGGAAGAGCACCTTAACCTGCCCAGACGAGGAGAGGAAAGTCTTAGAGCCGCCATTCTGATCGGTAATCGTGATCTTAGAGGCAGAAGACATATTGGGGGCGTCGAGATAAATATCCCAGAGAACGCCGCCCTGAGGAGCAATGGAAGGCGTAATGCCGTTGAAGGTGATGGGTCCGCCTTGGATGATGGTGATGGTCCCGGTAACGAAGCGAGTGTTGTCAGCCTTGGCCGTCGCCACGATGGTTACATCGGCAGGCGTGGTGCTAGCGCCGGCAGGAGTGGAAGCGGTGGGAACCGTCGCTGGAGCGGTGTAGGTCGCGCTATTAGGGCCGGTCGAGGTGATCGTTCCGCAGGTGGGGCTGCAGGTGGTGAGATTGGGCACGGTGACGGTGGAAGTTGGCGACGATTGCGTAATCAGCCAGGTGACACCCAGATTTTGCAGATCATTCGTAGGAACAACACTGAAATCCTGCGGCTCGTTCGTGGCCACCGTGGCCGTGCTTGGCGTCAGACTGAGGCCGATGCCGGAGTTCAGCGTGAGCTTAATACTGCCGGTCTTTGTGGTGTCTTGTTGAGACTGAGCGGTGATGACGATTTGCAATCCGGGAAACTTCGTTTGATCAGGGATAGCGCCAGGTGCCGTGTAGGTTGCGGTTCCGCTGGTCTGTTGGTTGGACAGAGTTCCTAAAGAGCCGTCCGTCGGGCAGGCCGCAGGAGTGGAAGTGGTGGTCGTGGTGCCCGAAACGGTCGTGGTGGTGAACTGGCAGGGCTGCCAATTAACGGCGGTGTTGGTGGTCGTGCCGCCGGTGACCGACGCAGTGAGAGTGGTGGACTGGCCAACGATAATGTTGTTACCGAGAGAAGAGGCAACGGCAACGGTAACCGTGTTCGCAGCGCTCTTGCTGCCGCAGCCGGCGACCAGAAACGCCGCGGCAATCGCCGCAGCCATATACGTCAAAATCGTTCGCAACTTCATCCCACCGCCTCCCAAGCAGACATGCGTCACAAATATTTACACGCAGTCCGTAGCATCGCTTCATCCACATCAAGCAAATTTGCGGTCGCCATCCTCAGAAAGTCCGGCTGACCGTGAAACGAAATGTCGTCTTCGGCTCGAAATAATTCAGCCGCCCCGGGTTATTCAAAATGTTGTTTAGCTGCGGCTCGATTTGCAGCGGAAAAATCGTTGGATCGATGCCATTGAACGCGTTCTTCAAAAAAGTGAGATCGCCTTGATTCAAGAACGGTGTCGGCGCGACGATCTGTTCGTGCAGCCGGTGCACGTTATAAGCGTAATAAATGCGGAAAGGCGCCTGCACGATGGGCAGTTGCACGACGAACTCAATACCGGTCGAGCCACGCAGACGGAAATTCGTATGCGGCGCGATCTGCAGCTGCTGACTCAGGTTCGCTTTAGGAAACTGCTGCGCGATGCTCGCGAACCCGGTCGGGTCGAGCCTTAACGTGCTCGGTCGCGCAATGCCGTCCGTGCCGCCATCAAAGAACAGCGCGGCGGTTACGGGGCCCACAATGGGAATGCGGTACTCGACATTGCCCGCGGTCTGAACGTCGCCGCCGGGCAAAGTGGCCACAAAGGTCAGCGCGGGAACGGTGAAGGTGCGAAGAGCGCCGCCCGCGGTAGGATCGCGAAAAGAAATCGGCAGCGCCGAGGCCTGCGGGATAAACGTAACCGGGGAAATGGACCGGATGTCAAACCCGCGAATATCGTTTTCGCCGCCCATGTAGAAGCGGCTGTAGGGCGGTACGTCCTTGGGATTCGTCGCTGATCCGCCGAATCCGGTGACGTAGGCGGCGGTGGCATGAAAGCCGATGACGTTGCGGCGTTTCTGAATAGGATGGAAATACTTCCAGTCGAAAACGTTGGTGATGGTGTTGACGTTGCCGCCCAGCGGACCACCGGTGAACCCGAAGGAATAAAAATAGCTCTTTCCGGAGTGGGGATTGGTGGGATTGTCCACCGTGTTGTAGGTGATTGTTGGAGTTAGGGTGCTGGAGACGATGCCTTGGAGTGCGCTAGGGCCAGCCACGCTGCGGAATTGAATAGACTCAAACAGCAGACGGGAAGCGTCATTAAATGGCGTGATGCTGGTGCGCGTGAGTCCGTAGGTAAGGCCGAGCCGCGCGAAGGACAGCTTCTTGAGCGGATAGCTGGCAAACATCGTGAAACCCGTGCTGTCCTGGTTGTAATTCTGGATGAACTGCGGATTGATGCTGACAGACTGTCCCTGCAAGAGCGCTAATTGCCGAGCCTGGTTGAAACTATATCGGCTAGAGAAAATCGTAAAGCCCGTAGAAATCGGGCGATCAAAAAGGTACGGCTCGGTAAAGCCAAACATGAAGCTGCGCTGAATGTCGCCGAATTGCGCGGAAAAGGTCAACGTTTCGCCGAGGCCCAGGAAATTGTTGGTCTGGTAGGTAAGCCCGATAAACGTTCCGGCCAAGCCGCTAACCCCGCCCTGCAAGCCGATGGACTGCTTGCCTTTTTCCTTTAGCTTCAGCGTGAGATCGACAGTGCCTTCTTTTTGATTGCGCTTGATTTCGACGGCCTTGTCTTCCTCGATGCGGTCGAAATAATCGAGTTGATTGAGGCGCAGGATACTGATTTCCCAGGCGCGCTTGTTAAAGAGCTGGCCCTCGTCGAGAAGAAGCTCGCGGCGGATGACTTTGTCGCGGGTGGTTGTATTACCGACAAAATCGATGCGCCGGACGTAATACTGCTTCTCTTCATTGAAGCGCATGGTGATGTCAATGCGCTTGGCGGCCTCATCTATATCGGTCTGCGGTTCCGCGGTGAAATCGATGAAGCCGTATTGGCCGTAAGCCTTGCGATAATCATCCAGAGCTTTCCGAATT
>DATBYP010000245.1:0-2922 GCA_036513675.1 Candidatus Acidiferrum sp. | reverse complement strand
TAGCTATGCAATAGAAGAGCTCCATCGCCTTGGCTGCCAGAATGTCATTCTGATCAATAACAGCACGGAGGTCACCTTTTCCGACCAGCGAAGGACAGAAACGATATCGGTTCCCATTGCGTGCATCGTCGATCGCTGTGGGGCAACCGAGTGTCTGGAGACGTGGACAGCTTTATCGCTGATCCGGGGGGCTTCGTTGACTCAGGCGTGCCGGGAAGCGGTCATCGCAACGAGCTACAGCTTGAGTTGTCTGGGAGGTCACAAGGGAATGCCACGACGTTCAGAGATCGTCGAGCTGGCCTAGAGGCTTTCCTGAATCACGGCTTCGCTGTTCGAGTGATATTACCGGGAAGACGATCTTGCAACGACGTGACCTTAGCGAAAAGAGATTGAAGGAGGCAATCGATCGATTGACGCCGTTTTTCACAGACAAACTAACCGCCGAAAATCCGCCCAAGATTCCGGAGAAGATCCACTCGGTCGAACCAAAGCTGGTAGTGCGAAGCAAACTCAAGGTTCTGCATAACATCGACTCCAAGCCACTCTCTGATCGTTGGCACAACAATGGATCCGCCTGGAAGAACAACGGCATAGAGCATCAGGTGTGCTGGTCCGAAATTGGATGCGAGTCTCACTAACCAAAATCGCGCAGGTTGGGTCCGGAGTTCCACTCCATCAAAATTCACATCTTGTGCACCGTAAAAGCGCACTGCCCAATTTAAGGCGATGGTTTCAGCTTCGCTGTCCCTGATGGTAGCTGCGACGGGATCGTAGTTCGGAACCGCAAAATCTAGTATTTTCCCATCATACCCAAAAGAGAAGAGATCCACTGCGCTGACGGCAGCTGGCGAAAAAAAGGAGGATCCAACTTTGCTCGAGTATTTGGAAAAAGCCCGCTTTAAGCCGAACGAGCCCCTGTTCCAAACCTTTCGCAAAAAACGGCCTACCGGCCGGCCCATATCGCGCTCGGAAGCCTACCGAATGATCCGCCGGCGAGCGGTTGCTATTGAGCTCGCTGCTCTGGTGTGCTGCCAAAATTGCACTCTTTTTCTGATCCCCTCTCGCTGTATCATAAAGGACGTTATGTTACAATCCTCGACCGAGGAGGGGAGCCAAAACATGTTATTTGGGAAACTATTTTGCGCGCTTTTTGGGGCACTATTTTGCGTGTTCGTGCTAAAGTAAAGATTCAAGGTGGATGAACTGGCTTGCTTCTCCGAGACGTCTCGTCAACGTGCGTTTGAGCGTTTTGAACTTTTGCGCGCTCACCTTGAGGACGGTAGATCGCTTGCCGCAATTGCTCGGGAAGCTAGGCTCTCTTCTCGAACGCTGCAATATTGGCTAGAACGTTACCGGACGTCTGTCCTGATCGCACTTGCGCGTAAGCCGCGGACCGACCGCGGCCGCCGCCGCAAGGTTTCTGCTGCGGTGCAAGAGGTAATTGAAGGACTAGCAGTTCAAAAACCACCTCCTCTGCGACCTGCCCGGCTTCAAATCTCCAGCTAAAAAAGTGGACCGAAAGGCATTACTCACGCTCGCTCAGTTGGACGAGCTGCTTCGCGACTTTTTTCTTAGGGGTGTACCATCAAACGGGTACACGGCGAAACAAAGATGGCACCGGCGGAGCGTCGGAAAAAGGCGCGTTTCTTCCTTGGATGCCTGAATCGCTTGAACGGGTTTATCTACTGCTGCTGAAGGTTGCCAAGGCAAGAAAAGTGCGCAACTATCCCCAATCGCGGTGAGCGTGACGCACGCCCACTGGCAAATTTCTGAATAAATCCGAGAGTCGCATCACGGAGGAAATTCATGTCTCAACCAGAACAGTTTGAAGTCCTGATCCTTGGCAGTGGACAGGGGGGAAAGTTACTGGCTTGGCATATGGCGCGATCGGGGCGGCGGACTGCCGTCATGGAGCGCCGGTGGATCGGGGGCTCCTGCCCCAACATCGCCTGCCTGCCCAGCAAGAATGAGATTTGGAGCGCGAGGGTCGCACATCTGGCGCATCACGCCGCGCAGTTTGGCACGGTGACCGGTCCTGTCGCGACCGACATGGCAAAGGTTCGCCAGCGCAAGCGCGACATGGTTAATCGCGAAATTGATTTCCATTTGCAGCAATACAAGACGACCGGCGCCGAATTGATCATGGGGACTGGGCGTTTTGTGGCACCCAAAACGCTCGAGGTGCGCCTGAATGACGGCGGGACACGCGAGATGGCGGGCGACCAGGTTTTCCTCAACATCGGAACGCACGCGGCAATTCCCAGCGTTCCTGGCCTCGAAGCCGCCCGACCCCTCACACATATTGAGGCTCTGGAGCTCGACTACTTGCCGCGACACTTGATCGTGCTCGGGGGCGGCTATGTCGGCCTCGAATTGGCCCAGGCTTACCTTCGCTTCGGTAGCCGCGTGACGGTCATCCAGTCTGGGCCGCAACTGATGACCCGGGAGGATCCTGACGTCGCGGATGAAATGCAGCGGATTCTCAGTGACGAAGGTATGCAAATTCTAGTGGCTGCTGAGCCCCTCAATGTGCACGGCAAATCCGGAGAGGAAGTCAGCGTTACCGTGCGCACAAACTCCGGTGAGCAAAAGATCGAAGGCAGCGACATCCTGGTCGCGGCGGGGCGCATTCCCAACACCTCCGGGATCGGGCTTGAGAAGGCTGGCGTTGAGTTGGATGGTCGTGGCTACATTCGCGTCAATGAGCGGCTGGAGACGACTGCGTCCGGTGTCTGGGCCCTGGGGGAATCCGCCGGTAGCCCCCAGTTCACGCACGTATCGGTCGACGACTTTCGAATCATCAGGGACAATCTGGCTGGAGGGAAGCGCAGCACGCGCGATCGGCTGGTTCCATACTGCCTGTTCACGGACCCTCCACTTGCCCACGTGGGACTGAGCGAAGGCGATGCGCAACGCCAAGGC
>DATBYP010000244.1:0-4047 GCA_036513675.1 Candidatus Acidiferrum sp. | reverse complement strand
CTCCATCGTGAGCTCGAGGTTGGCTACTGCCGGCTTGTCACGATCAGCACCGACAATATCACCGAGACGAATGAATATCGCACAGGAGTCGACGCCCACTGGCCTTTCCTCTCCGACCCGGGGCGTAAAGTCCAAAAAGACCTCGACATCGCCGAATACACCGATCCGCTCCACAATCCCATGATCCCACACGTGATTGTCCTCGTGCCCGGTCTGGTCATTTACAAGATCTACAACGGCTACTGGTTCTTCGGCCGGCCCACTCTGGAAGAGCTCCGCCAGGATCTACGTGCCGTTACCAAGAAATGCCGGCCGGACTGGGATATCACGGCGCCCGAACTCAAAGCGGCGTGGCAACAAGGCCGAAAGGAACTCTTCTATCCCTACGGCAAAACGTACACCCAAACCTTGGGGGAACAGGACTAGGATTCGGGGTTTCGTATTTGCAGTTTCAAGCAGCGTACTCCAGGACGGTGAGGGCATTCACTGCCAGTTACAAGTCGATTACCACGTCACCCTTAGGTTGGGAGCAACAGATCAGCAGATTGCCCTGGGCGGGCGCCTCGAGCGGTTCGGGCTGGTAGTCTACATTGCCCGAGATCAAGCCGCTTTCGCAAGTGTGGCAGACCCCCGTACGGCACGACCAGCGCACCGGCACGTCACAGGCTTCCGCGAAATCGAGAAGGCTCGAAAACTTTGCGTTCCAGCCCACATTGATGCCGCTACGCACAAACGACACTCGTGGACCCGAACCCACAGGCCCCTCCGGCGGGTGCGGAGGTGCATGCGACCGATCGACGACACCGGGCGTTATCGGTTTGCCTGGGCCGAAAATCTCCGTGTGCACCCGGGCGTCTGAAACGCCCCAGGCCACCAGTCCGTCTCCCAAATCCAGCAGGAACCCAGCAGGCCCGCACAGGTAGAAATCGGCATCGCACGGCACACCGAGTTTTTCGAGGATTTCGACCGTGATACGTCCTGAAGCATCGAAATCCACGCTCGGACGATCTCGGGAACCCGGGCGACTGTAGGCAATGAAGCTTTTACCGCGGGGTACTGCTTTGACCAGGTTGCGTGATTCCTCCGCAAACGGGTGGTCCTTGCCGTTACGAGCTCCGAACAGCCACCAGACTTCGCGGGGCGAAATTTCGGCGGCTAGCGAATGCAGCATCGCCAGCACCGGAGTTGCTCCAACACCCCCGCTGAGTAACACCACTTGCCTCTCGCCCGGTTGCAGCGTGAAATTCCCCCTCGGCGCCGCCACATCGAGCAAATCACCTATTCTAACTTGATTGTGCAAGTAGGTACTGGCGGCGCCATTAACCTCCAGCTTGATACTCACCCGATAGTGGTCCGCACTGGGTAAATCCGAAAGCGAGTAGTTGCGCAACAGAACTGGACCGTTGGGCTTCGGTTGTATGCGCAAGATAACGAACTGGCCGGGCAGAGCAGCAACCAGTGGGCGACCATCCGCAGGAATCAGCGTCAGTGAGACCACGCTGGTGCTTTCCCGCTCGATACGTGACACTCTTAGCGGTCGGAATCCCGGCCATGCAGGCGGCGGACCGCTCGGCGGTACGAGCCCTGGGTTTCCTGGCTTTGGGCTTTCGCTCGTCTTGTTTTGCAGGATCGCCTGAAACGAACCCCGCCATCCCTCGCTCAATGCCGCAATGCGCAGCGCGCGCTCTAGTTGCTCGGGGGTATGCTCGGGCAGATAAAGCAACGCGTCCATCTCGGCGACGCTCATCTGCTCCGGGCCGTCTGCGACCTTTACAATTTCGTCGCCAGCTCCAACTTCCCCCTCTTCCAGTACACGAAAGTAAAAACCTGGTCGGTGATGCGCCGCCATCAGAGCTGCCATTTGCGGTTCGTCCATGCGGATGCCGACGCGGTAACAGGTGACCCGCGGCTGCGATACCTCGAATAAAGCTGTGCCGATCCGGTAGCGGTCACCGATACACACTTCAACGTCAGGCAAGCCATCGACGGTGAAGTTTTCGCCAAATTGTCCGTACGAAGAATTAGTGCGGCTGAGTTCGCGCTCCCAGTATCGGTAGGATTCCAGCTGGTAAACCATGACGGCACGGTTCACGCCTCCGTGGCCGCCTAAGTCTCCTTGGCCATCACCATCGATGTTAAGTTTTCGGACGATGACGCGGCCCGGCACTGGACGCTTCCAGATGCCCGTGTGGACGGTTTTGCCGCGCCAGTTGATATCGCGTGGTAAACCGATGTTAACGGACACAAGCCGTGTTGCCATTTCTCCTCCCGACGCTTTGCCAGCGTACCACAAACCGTTTGGAGCACCCGCAAAAACTTCTCGAATGCTGCGCTACCGGGCACGTCATCGGCGTAAGCAATTTTTCATTGTTTGAGCCGCAGACCTTTCGGGACGAAGACGCGGTCCAGTCCGTCGAAGAAGAACTGCACCAGCAGTGCGAGCAAGGCAGCGGGAATCGCGCCCTGCAAAATCGTCTTGTAGTCATTCAGATTGAGCCCGCTGATAATTGGTTCTCCCAATCCGCCGACCCCGATGAGTGCGGCCAGCGTAGCGGTGCCAACGTCAATGATCGCGCTGGTTTTTACCCCGGCCAAAATCGTGCGTGAGGCGAGTGGCAAGAAAACTTTCCAAAGTTGGGCACGGGGCTCTAATCCCAGCGCTGCAGCGGATTCCCGGACCGCCGTCGGGATGTCCTGCAGACCGGTGGCGGTATTCCGAACGATCGGCAGTAGGCTATACAAAAAAAGAGCGAAGACCGCCGTTACCGGACTGATTCCGAAAAAAGGGAGTGGCACAAGCAACGCAAGTAACGCGAGAGACGGGATAGTTTGGATCACGCCGATGCTGGCGAGAATGAAGTTGCTGACCGGGCCGGGCCGACTCGCCCGAATGCCAAGCGGTATGCCGGCAATAATTCCTAGGAAAAGCGAAGCCCCAACCAATTCCAAGTGTCGCAATGTCCAGCCCCCGATTTTTCCAATGAAGTCATTGGAACGGGAGACTGGTTTTTGGCCAAAGTAAAGCGACGCGGCGAAAGCATAATCTTTTGTCCGCTCAGCTTCTGAGTTTAAGCGCGTCATGCGCGCTTCATCGAGCGTGTCCACGAGTTTTTCCAACGCGGCCACGGCACGATTGTCCATATCGAGCCGGTAAAGAAACACGGCTTTATATTGCGGAAAAAAGTGAAGATCATCATCAAGCACAACGAGATCGTTTTCTGCGATCCTTGCGTCCGTCGAATAGGCGTCTTTTAGGTCGATCGACCCATTCGCCAGAGCCGCGTAGCCAAGCGCGTGATCGATCCCGCGTACGTTCCGCATCTGCAAACCGTACCGCGCGCTCAACGGCGTCCAGCCATCCTGGCGGTCGAGAAACTCGTGGGTCAGACCAATGTTCAGATCGGGATGATCCCGCAGGTTGCTTATCTTGTGGAGGCCAAGCTTGGCGGCACGATCTCGCCGCATAACGAGAGCGTAGGTGTTGTTGAACCCAAGCTCCCCCGTCATCCCCACCCCAAGTTGCCGAAGCAGCGCACCCATTTGATCCGTGCTCAGCGGCGGCTTCGTTTTCAGGATTTCCTCGGCGATCGTGCCGGTGTACTCCGGGTAGAGCGTAATTTCGCCCCCCTGCAAGGCTTGCCACAAGATGATCGTCCCACCCATGCCTTGTCGGACCTCGGCTGCGAAGCCGGCATTCTGCAAAGTCGTCTTGGCGATCTCACCCAGAACGTAGGACTCGGTGAATCTCTTGGAACCGACCACGATTCGCTGCGCTTGTGCCCCAACGGAGAGCCCGAGAATCAGTAAGATCGGAATGATCGGCTTCATATTGCCTCAACTGCGCGTTGCGCGCGTAGAAATTCGCAAACGAACTCTGTAGCCGGCCTGGTCCGCAGGTCATCGAGCGTTCCGGATTGGACGATGCGGCCTTCATTCAGCAACACAATGCAATCGGCAAAAAAGCCGGCCTCGGCCATGTCGTGGGTAACCATTACAATCGTCTGTTGCAGGCGCTTGAAAATTTCCTTCAACTCATCCTGCAGACGG
>DATBYP010000243.1:0-4474 GCA_036513675.1 Candidatus Acidiferrum sp. | reverse complement strand
CTAGTCGTCACACAACTCGGCGCCCCGCCACTTCTTCTACGCAACGAAGGCGGCAATCAACACAGTTGGATTCGCGTCAACCTCAAAGCCCTCAACGACAACAAAAGCGCCATCGGCACCAAAGTCGAGATTTATGCCGGCCCGCTGTACCAAAAATGGGAAGTGCAAGGCGCGTCCGGCTATCTAGGACAAAATGCTCCGACCATCCTCGCCGGCCTAGGGACCGAAAAGAACGTCGAAGTCGTCCGCCTGCTCTGGCCCACCGGCGTGCCGCAGGACGAAATCAATCTCGCAGCGAGGAAGGAGCACAGCATCGGCGAACTCGATCGCCGCGGCAGTTCGTGTCCGGTTTTGTTTGCCTGGAATGGTCACGAATACGAATTCATCGCCGATATGATCGGCCCCGGCGTAGTCGGCCACTGGGTCGCGCCCGGTGAACGCGACGTTCCCGATCCTGATGAGTATTTGAAGGTCAACGCCCGCAGTATTCGTCCACGCAATGGCCTGCTCAGCTTCCGCTTCATGGAGCCGATGGAAGAAACCGTTTACCTCGATCAAGTTCGCCTGCTGGCCATCGATCATCCCGCCGCCTTCGATGTATATCCCAACGAGCGATTCGTCAGCGCTCCGCCATTCCCCGAATTCCGCGTCATCGCCAGCCGCGATGCGCATCCACCTGCGGGGGCTTGGGACGATCACGGCAATGATGTGCTCTCACTCATCGCCAAGCCCGACCGCAAATACGTCACCAACCTCGAAGAGCTGCCGTTCACCGGTTTCGCAAAATTGCACTGGCTCGAGCTCGATCTCGGATCATGGGACGCAACAAAGCCTCTGCGCCTGATCATCGACGGCTACACTGACTACTTCACCGCCACTTCCATGTACGCCGCCGACCAAGCCGGCATAAATGTAATCGCGCCGTACGTTGAAGCTCTCGACGCACAAGGCAAATGGGTCCGCGTCGTCAACGACATGGGCTTTCCCGCCGGCCTGGAACGCACCATGGTCGCCGACCTCACCGGTAAGCTGCCTCCGGGCACGCGCCGCATTCGCATCGTCAACAACCTCAAAATTTATTGGGATTCGATTCGCATCGACCAAACTCCCGACCAGGCTGACGTCCGCGTCGCCGAAATCCCGCTGGCCAACGCCGCGCTCGATTTCCTCGGCTACCCGCGCGAGATTCGCCTCACGCCCGCGAGCGACACCACGTATTCCTACGCGCACCGCAGCATGAGCGGCCCGTACGCCCGAGCCGCCGGCAACTACACCCGCTACGGCGATGTGCGTACTTTATTGCAAAAGCCCGATGACCGCTTCGTAGTCTTCAGTTCTGGCGAGGGTGTGAAGCTGGATTTCGATCCGCGCAAATTGCCCGCGCTTCCCGTGGGTTGGGTCCGCGATTATTTCTTCTACGCCAATGGATTCGAGAAGGATCTCGATTTCTACGCTGCCCACGCCTTTACGGTCGAGCCGCTACCTCGCCACACTGTGCTTCCATACCCGTATCCAGAAGGGAAGGACTACCCCGCCGACGCCGAACACCTGCGCTATCAACTCGAATTCAACACCCGGCAGCGGTCCGACCGCATGCCCTCGACCCTGCGGTACCACTACACGCCGCCAAACTGAGGGCTGTTCTCGTTGTAGTGGCGCAGCCTGCGCCAGTCTTCTTGAGCGTTACGCTACGGAAACGTCAGTCGTTCCCCTTTAGCAGCGCCTCGCGTATCGCCTCCAACTCCTTCTTCTTCTCTTTATCCACGTCCGGAAACTTCAAATCCAACCCATCCAGCGCCTCGATAATCGCGGAAGCAATCACCAGCCGCGCGTACCATTTGTTGTCCGCCGGAACCACGAACCACGGCGCTCGCTTCGTGGCCGTGTTCTGCACCATCTCTTCGTACGCTTCTTGGTAGTCGTCCCAGAATTTCCGCTCCTTGATATCGTCCATCGAAAACTTCCAGTTCTTCTTCGAATCCTCGAGCCGTTCCAGAAATCGTTTTTTCTGTTCCTCTTTCGAGATGTGCAAAAAGAATTTTCGGATCACCACGCCGTTCCGCGTCAAAAACTTCTCGAACCCGTTAATGTCCTCGTAACGGTCTTGCCAAATGTGCTTGGTTATCAATTCATCCGGCAATTTCTCCGCCTTCAAAACTTGTGGATGCACTCGCACCACCAGCACCTCTTCATAATACGAGCGGTTAAAAATCCCAATCTTCCCCCGGCTGGGCATTACCTTGTGTTCTCGCCAAAGAAAATCGTGGTCCAATTCGTCGCTGGTCGGCGCCTTGAACGAATGCACGTCGCATCCCTCCGGGTTCACACCAGACATTACGTGCTTGATCGCCCCGTCTTTGCCCGCCGCATCCATGCCCTGAAAAATCAGCAGCAGCGCCCACACATCCTGCGCGTAGAGCTTCTCCTGCATTTCCGCGAGCATCGGGCTGCTATCCTCGAGCATGCCCTGCGCCGCGTTCTTCGATTTCATCCCATTCGTATCAGCAGGATCAAAATCCTTCAGCCGGAATTTCTTTCCATCCGTGATGCAATAGGAGGAAGCGATGCGCTCCGCTTCCTTAAGAAGTTTGCGAGGTTTCATACAACGAAGTGTAGTACAGCGGCATTTAGAACAGCGAACCCAGCCCCCAGCCGAAGGCCGCAAATCGATTGCTCACACGAAAAAGCGACCCGCCCGGCATCAACACCGGGCGATTTAGCCGCAAGACGTTGAATGCATAGTAGGCACGGAAGGGAACTCCAAGTCCTGGCACTGTCCATCGCAGTTCCACGCCCGTAGACCCATGGAGTATCCCGTTCGTTGACTGAGCTAGCCACGGCCTCGACGGCCCCAGCCAGTTCGGGAGCAGCAATCCTGAGCCCAGGTCAAAAAAGCCGACGGCTTCCGTTCCCTCACGTAGCCGCACTCGATATTCCACATTCATCGCCCCGATCAGGTTAGCCCCTGCGGGAGATGCGGAATAGTGTGTGCCCGTCGATGAAAGGGAAGCAACGATAGCCGACGGCCCTAATTCGCCGTCGCGCAAGCCGCGCACGTACGCGTCTCCAACAAACAGTCGCGAAGTTAGCGGCATGTTGCCGGAATAGCTGCCCACGCCAGCAAACGTTGTGCGAAAGGCCCACGAATTCTGGTGATTCAGCAGTGGATCGCGCACGAGTCGGCCGTACTCGAAGTTCGAACGCACCGCATTCTCGCTTCCGCCCAGCCATCCCCCTGAAACCGAATTCGCAAATGCGATTCGTTCGTTCCCGGTTTCGCGCGTCCATCCCGCTCCCACCGCATGACTCGAAGTGTCGGTGCGCACGTCGCTCGCAGGGATTCCCACCACTCCCGATGGCAGTCCTGGTGAGTACGTCGTGAGCGAATGCGACAAAGTATAATTCACGCTCAGCGTATCCACATTGGAAAGCGAGTAGCTCCAATCCGCGGTAATGCCTTCTGTCCGCTGATTGTAGAAAGGGCCCTTCACACTTCCCACCAATAGCGGTCGCAAAAACGCGTCGAACACCGAAAGCGCCAGCGACCCTCGCGAGCCGAAAACGCCTTCTTTCGCAAAGCTCAGCGCAAGCTGCAGCATCTCCGGGCCGCCTTCGATTCTTGACGTAAGCAACTCCTCGCGATCCAAAATGTTGAACAGAGAGTATGCAACTCCCAGCGTGTTCCCGAACTGGCCGCGTCCCCCCATCAGCGACACTCGTTGTAGCCCCAGCTCTTCGACGTGTATCGAGACGTCGAGCGTTCGAGCCATATCGTTCGGCGTAATCTGAATATCGGACTTCTTGATTGGCTTGAAATAGCCTGTGCGTGCCAGGCGGCGCAATCCTGCTTCCAGCGCAAAGTCGTCCAGTGGCTCTCCCTCTTTGACCCCAATGCGCCTGCGAAAGTAGCGGTCTGGAAAATAGTGAGTCCCGCGAAACTCCAGTCGTCGAACGGTGTACGGCACATCCGCGCTCAGATCCAATCTGACTCGAACCTTGTGCGCCTCTGCGTCCATCTTTCGATCCACTTCCACATCGCGAATCCACGCCGGATTTTCGCGCTTCGTCTTCGCGCGCACTCGCATCTGCCATACGCGACGCAAATCCTCCACCCTTTGCGCCGAATACACTTGCGCTGCGATAGCCTTCGTCGGCGCCGCACCTTCCCGTCGCTCAACTCCGGCCGCCTGGTCGAGAGCCGGACTCGTCAGCACCGAATCAAGCCGATAGAGCGAGCCCGCTTGGATTGGGATTGTCACCGCTAAGCGCTGGTTTTTGACCTCGTGCGGCCAAGGCAGCCAATGCCGCGAGGCATCCTCGTATTCACCAATTTTAGCTTCACCAACCCGCGCCTCCGGATAACCGTGATTTTGGTAGAACGTCAGCAATCGCTCGCGATCCTCTTCAAATGCCCCGGGAGTGTACGCATCCTTCCCGCGCACACCCGCAAACAGCGCGCCGGGTGACACCCGCC
>DATBYP010000242.1:0-11432 GCA_036513675.1 Candidatus Acidiferrum sp. | reverse complement strand
CCGCAATGCTCGCGGGCCGCGATCCTTCAACCGATCTCGCTGTCCTGAAATGTGCGGAAGCATCCGCCGCCGTCCCCAGTTTCGGCGACGTTGCGCAGTTGAAGCCTGGCAGTCTCACGCTAGTCGTCGGCCGCACCCGCGCCAGCGGTCCCGTAGCCGCGCTGGGCGTAGTCAGTCTCGTCACCGCCGAGCGCCGCACCTGGACCGGCGCCGCCCTCGCCCCCTACATCCGCCTCGACGTTGGCTTGCAACCCACCGCCATCGGCGGCGCAGTAGTCGACGCGCAAGGCCGCACGGTCGGCATCGCCACGCCGCGCTTCGCCCGCTTCGGCGCTATCGCCATCCCTGCGCCCGCGGTCGACCGCGCCGTCGACACCTTGCTGAAGAAGGGTCACATCCCGCAAGGCTATCTCGGCGTCGGCTTGCAGCCCGTGCGTCTCCCCGAAGCTCTCCGCCAATCTCTGCATCGCACCGAAAAAACGGCTGCCATCGTTCTCGAAGTCGAGCCCGATAGCCCCGCGCACAAAGCCGGTATCGTCATAGGAGACATTTTCATAGCGCTCGCAGGCCATCCCGTCGCGCGCCTTGAAGACGTCCACTCGCAAATCCACGGCGAAGTCATCGGCAAGCCGCTCGCCCTCAAATTTGTCCGCGGCGGCGCAACCCAGGAAGTGAACATCGTGGTAGGCGAGCGTCCGCGCGGAGGGGAATGACATGCCCGTCAACGGTTTCGGTGAAATAGCCGAGCAGCTTCGCCGTTCCACTGTGCTCGTCCTTCCCGGCGAGCGCGGCAACGGCTCCGGCGTGATCTGGTCCGCCGACGGCATCATCGTGACGAATGCGCACGTAGCTCGCGCGTCGCAAATGCGCGTGCAACTCTGGGACGGCCGCGAGTTCGATGCCGCTCTCGTCTCGCGCGACACCCGCCGCGATCTAGCCGAGCTCCGTATCAAAGCCGCGAATCTTCCCGCCGCGACTGTTGCGGATTCCTCGCAAGTCCGTCCTGGCGAACTCGCCATCGCCGTCGGCAATCCGCTGGGCTTCGTCGGCGCGCTAACCACTGGCGCAATCCAAGCCGTCGGCCCTTTAGGTGGACAGTTGCGCCGTTTCGGTCCTGAGCCCTGGGTCCAAGCCGACGTTCGCCTCGCCCCCGGAAATTCCGGCGGTCCGCTCGCCGATGCACACGGCCGTGTCATCGGCATCAACACCATGGCCGCCGGTCGCCTCGCACTCGCCGTGCCCAGCAACGCCGTCACCAATTTTCTTGCTGCCGACCCTATTGACGTCTGGCTCGGCGTAATCGTCGCGCCGGTGCGCGTCCCGCGGCCCGGCAGCCGCGCCAAAACTTTCGGTCTTGTCTTGTTGGAAGTGGAGCCCGAAAGTCCCGCCGCAAACGCGTCTCTCTTGCCGGGAGACATTCTGCTCGGCACCGACGAAAAATCATTCGCGTCTCTCGACGATCTATCAAACTCTCTGCAAGGCTCTGGCCCGCGTGTGCTGCGGCTCGCATTTCTGCGTGGAGATTACGAGCGCTTCCGGCGCGTTACCGTCCAGCTGGGTGCTCAGCGCATTCCCAGGGGCGCCGCCGCCGCGTGATTCGCGTCTTCCTCATCGCCGCTTCCCCGCTCGCGCGTGCCGCGCTGCAAAACCGCCTAAAGGCGCAAAGCGTGAAAATTGTTGGCAGTGCCGCCGCTATCGACGCCCTGGGCGGTGACCTTTCTGACACACAGGCAGATGTACTCTTGGTAGATGCCGCCGGCGAGCCACCCGAAGCCATCATCGAATCGCTCGCCGATTCCGACCTCGCGGCGGAAATTCCCATCGTCGTGCTCACCGAAGCCACATCTCCCGCGGCCTCCGCGCAAGCACTGCAAGCTGGGATTCGCGCCGTGCTTCCCAACGAGCTCTCCACCGATCAGCTCGCCGCCGCCCTACAAGCCGCAGCCGCTGGCCTAGTCGTCTTGCATCCCACCGAAGTTCCAACAGCCTTCCCAGCCGCGGCGCCAGCCTCGCAACCCCTCGCCGAACTCCCCGAACCTCTGACACGCCGTGAACGCGAAGTCCTGCAAATGCTAGCCGCCGGTCTAGCCAACAAGAAAATCGCCGCCCGCCTCAACATCTCCGACCACACCGCCAAGTTCCACGTCGCCGCCATCCTCGGCAAACTCGGCGCCGCCACCCGGACCGAAGCCGTAGCCCTCGGCATCCGCCGCGGCCTCGTCCTCCTCTAGTATCACTGCCGCTTTCAAGGCGAAGAACGGCTGTCACATGAAGACAGCCGGCAGCCCAACAACGGGCTTCAACATTTCGTTGGCATCCAGTTCTGCGATCACGTATTCAAAGGAAGTCTCGTTTTTTGACAGGGCAGCCTTGACGAATAGCCCCGCGTCTCCGAAAGCAACAATTTCGCAAACCCACCCGCGCGTGAAGCCCGTTGGCAATCTTAGCGTGTCGTGACTAGTCGAGCGGATCGTCGCGCCGTTTTCCAGGCTGACAATCTGAAGAGAATCCCAGTTTCCATTGTGTCGCTCTCTACCTTCCTCGTCGGCCGAAAAGCTGTGCTCAATCGAGGTGTATCCGAGGAGAGGTTTCGATGAATGCACGAACGGAGATTCTTGAGAGATGAGGTCACCAGGATTGCCAATCAACCTATATTTGTCCCAATGAGAGTGGCGAAAATATAGGCGCTCGGGACGCCAATTATTCCTTGCTGAACATATTTGTAGGACTAGGGCGTTAGTCGCTGGACTAAATAGCAGTTGTTTAAATGCGTACTCCGGAGGAATTCCCATTTCCTCAAAGGTTTTGCCGAACATCCCGCAATCTTAACCGATCCTTTCCCATGGCCCGCAACCTTGTGCTGAGTTTTCATTCCTGCTGCGATGGTGATAAATTGACCTATCCATGCGCACGATCGACCAAACCACGCAGGAAGTGCTGACCCTCGCCTCCAAGCATTTCCAGGTTCCCGCGGGTTCCCTCGCCCCCGATGACGACTTCTTCAAAAAGCTCGGCATCGACAGCCTCCAAGCCCTCGAGCTCCTAAGCCGCCTCGAAAACCACTTTGGCATTGAGCTCCCCGACTACGAGGTCCAAGGCGTAAGCGACTTCCGCACTTTAGCCTCCCGCATCCAATCCCGCCTGTAATGCTCGATCTCTCGAAGTATCAATCGATCGGCGCCGCGCTGAAAGACGCACTCGATCAGTTCGCAGACGAAGTCTGCCTTATTGAATCCGACCGCGAACGCGAAAAGGAACGACTCACCTACCGCGACTTCAAACAGCGCGCACATCCCTTAGCCAAGGCTATGCAAGACGCCGGCTTCAAAGCGAGTGACCGCGCCGCCATCATCATGACCAATCAGTCTAAGTGGCTGATTTCCGCCTACGCAATCTTCTACTACGGCGGCGCGCTCGTTCCGCTCGACTACAAACTCACACCCGAAGAGCACTGGCAATTACTCAAACACTCGAGCGCTAGCGTTCTCATCACCGAATATCCAATCTGGCGCCAACTCGCCGCCTCGCCGTCGCGCGCCTCCGCAACCAATCTGAAAACGATCCTCGTCACCGAAGCCCCACCAAACGCCGATCTTTCCAGCGCCCACCGATGGGAAGAATTTCGCGGCACTGGCGACCCAACCTTCGTACCGCGTCAACGCAGCGACATCGCCACCATCGTCTACTCCTCCGGCACCGGCGGCCGTCCCAAAGGCTGCATGATGACCCACGAAAACTATCTCGAGCAGTGCATCGCGCTCACCTCGATATACCCGTTCGCTCCGGGTGTCCGCTACCTCAGCATTCTCCCCACCAACCACGCCATCGACTTCATGGTCGGCTTTTTCGGTCCTTTTATCTGCGGCGCCACCATCGTGCATCTCCGCACCCTGCGCCCGGAATACGTTCGCGAAGCCTTTCCCAAATACAAAATCACCTACGTCAGCCTCGTCCCACTCGTTTTGAAAAATCTGCAAAAAGGTCTGCAAGCACGCTTCGATGCTTTGCCGTCAGGCAAACGAAAAATCTTCAACGTGCTCTTCGCCGTCAACAAAGCCTTCACAAAAAGTCAGCCCCGCCTCGCCTTAAGCCGCCGCCTCCTCAAGCAAGTCCACGAAGCCTTCGGCGGCGAACTCCGCGCCATCATCGTAGGCGGTGCCTTCACCGAGCCGCAAACGCTGCAATTTTTCTACGACCTCGGCATCCCCGTCGCCAACGGCTACGGCCTCACAGAAGCCGGCACCGCCATCACCGTCAACGATTTGAAGCCGTTCCGCGCTGACACTGTTGGCAAACCTCTCCCTGGCATGGAAGTCCGCATCATCAATCCAGACTCGGAAGGCATCGGCGAAGTCTCCGTCCGCAGCAAAACGGTAATGTCCGGCTACCTCAACGAGCCTGAACTCACCGCCGAAACCATCGTCAACGGCTGGCTAATGACCGGCGATCTCGGCCGTTTCGATCCCACCGGCCATCTGCAACTATTCGGCCGCAAGAAAAACATGATCGTCACCGAAGAAGGCAAAAACATTTATCCAGAAGACATCGAGGCCGCCTTCGAAAGCCTTCCCGTAAAAGAATTTTGCGTATTCGCTGCGAATTACATTTGGCCAAAGCGCTCCATGGTCGGCGAACAATTGCTGCTGGTCCTGCATCTGGAGCAAGGCCAAACCCTCACCGAAGAACTTCGCCGCGATATCTCCGCGCGCAACAGTCGCCTGCTAAACTACAAGCGCGTGCACGGGCTCGTCCTCCTAAACGAAGACTTCCCTCGCACGGCATCACTGAAAATTAAACGCAATATCCTGGCAGAACGCCTGGCACAGCAACATCGCGCCTCCGCGATTCTCCCGTTGTAGGGCTGTTGTAGGGGTGCGCTTTAGCGCATCCCAGCGGCTTCAGCCGCCCAGAGTGCGCGCAATTTAGGGGGTCGGAGCTTCAGCTCCGACATAAAGCCGCGCCCATTCAATGGGCTTTAGCCCCTGAGGAAAGAGCTTAGCTTTTCAGCAACTGCGAATGTCAGGAGATTCGCAACCGCGCGTGAGAGAAACCTTCTTTGCCATCGTAAACCCTGCCGCAGGAGGCGGCCGCTCCGCCAAGCTCGCGGGCCCCGCCATCGCGCGCCTGCGCGAAAAAGGCCTGCATGTCGACGTAATCGCCTCGACCGGTCCCGGCCACGCCGCGGAGCTCGCTCGCGAAGCCTACGACCAACGCTACCGCCGCTTCATCGCCGTAGGCGGCGACGGCACCGCTCACGAAATCCTCAACGGCATCTTCAACCACGGTGGAGCAAACGCCCGTGTCTCCCTCGGGTTTCTTCCGTTAGGCACCGGCAACTCCTTCCTCCGCGACTTCACACAAAACGGTGCCGAAGCCGCCCTGCAAGCCCTGCTGGAAAATCGCAAGCGCCCAGTCGATCTCCTACGCCTCACGCATTCGAAGGGCGAAATCTACGCCTTCAATTTGCTTAGCGTGGGATTTACAGCCGACGTCGCAACTCTGACCAATCGCTACTTCAAACCGCTAGGCCCAGTAGGCTATCTTCTCGGAGTCTTCGTCCGTGTCGCCCAGCTTCATCGCCGTGCCTTTCCGCTCCGCTGCGACGACGACAAGAATTGGGACGAGCGCCGCTGCCTCTTTCTAACCTTCAACAACAGCAAATACACCGGCGGCACCATGCTCATCGCCCCGTACTCCGATCCCACCGACGGCCTAATCGAATTCGTCCGCTGGGGCCCCATCGGCCGCCTCGGTCTTCTGCGCATGCTGCCAAAGCTTTACGACGGCACGCACATCCAGCATCCGCTAGCCTCGCGCCGCTCCGTCCGCCGCGTCGAATTCAACCTGGCCGCTCCCGTCGACGTAATGATCGACGGCGAAATCACCACTCTCGAAATCCGCCGTCTCGACATCATCCCCGCCGCCCTGGACGTGCACATATGAAGCGCGCCCTCTTCGCGCTGCGCAGCGCCATACTCTGGACTCTCAGCTTTTTACATTTCTTCATCGCCGTGCCCATTCTCGTCTTTCTCAATATTTTCCTGGACATGCGCAAGCACGACTGGCTGCAGCGCGCCTTCTGTCGTCGCATCGCCTTTCTCTCCGGCGCTCGCGTGAAAGTTTGCCGCGCACCCGGCTTCGATCCCCACCGCACCTCCTTCTTCATGGTCAATCATGTCAATCTCTTCGATCCTTTCGTCCTCTACTGCGCCATCCCACAACTCGTGCGCGGCTGGGAGCTCGAGTCTCATTTCAAAATTCCCGCCTACGGCTGGCTAATGAAACGCTTCGGCAACGTCCCCGTCCCCGACGTGCGCCGCCCCTCCGACCTCAAGCGCATGTGGCGCCTCACACAGGACGCCATCAACAGCGGCACCAGTCTCATCATTTTTCCCGAAGCCAAGCGCACCCGCGATGGCCACATCAACGAATTCCAAGATGGTGGCTTCCGCCTAGCCCAACAACTCGGTGTCCCCATCGTTCCCGTAAGCCTGGTCGGCTCCTTCCAGCATCACCGCACCGGCCACTGGATGCTCTGGCCCGCCACCATCACCGTCCATCTCCACGACACCATCGAAACCAAAGGCCTAACCAAAGAAGCAGTCCCCGCCCTACGCAACCGCGTCCGCACAACAATCTCCGCCCCGGTCGAAGCATCATTACAATCGCGGGCTTAAAACGCTCTTATTGTGCGGTTGTGGGATCAAAGACTTCTATTTTGTGCTTGGAAGCGGCACGGGTTAACTGCTTGTTTGAAGACACGAAAACTAGCGGTCCTCTGTACTGGTCGGCTTTCACACCCAACCTTGCCATGTCGCGGAGCCAAAGCGCCGAAGCAAGATGAATGGCATCCGCGCCGCGTAAGGAGAAGCCTCTTACGATGTCTCGTACAAATCCCAACACGTTTGTCCCAAGTTCTATGGGCCCGAGGCTCAAAACCCAATCAGCGTCAAACGCATCTGATACAACTTCCGCTTCCTCCGGCGAAAGAAGTTGTTCTCGACCTCGCCGCGCCAAAGCGGCATGTATCTCCGCATACGTGAGAACTGATGTGAATACCACTCGAAGACCTTTTGCTTCCGCTTGCAGCCGGGCGTTGAGGGCCTCTGTGCCCGGCTCATTTTGGTATCGTTTTATGAGGGCGGATGAATCTAGGTAAAGCACTACCTGCGATCCTCAATGATCATTTGGGACGCCGGCTTCCCGCGCGTTGGCACCGCTCGAAATTTTCCTAGTGGACGCTTAGGCAGTCGAATCTTGCCCTCTGCCTCTAACCTCTTTAGTACATCGCTGAACGTAAGATCGCTATCACCATTGCGGTCGGGTGGACTGACTTTCGCTACCGGGTTTCCCCGATCAGTAATAAGTAGAGTTTGTCCTTTGCGGACTGCGAGTAAATATCGTCCGAGGCGGTTTTTGAATTCGCGGCTACCCACTTTCTGCATGTAGCTACCTCACGCACCATTGTAGCTACAATGAAAGAAGAGCGCAATCACAAGCTCAGCCGAATTCCCGGCAACACCCGTCCAGCCCGCGTCTCCTGCCACGTATAAACGATCCGGTGAATCACCGTGATCGTCGACACCACCGCGATCACCCAAAGCACCGGCCCCATGCGGTTGAACAATCCCCCGATAATCAACAGCACCAACCGCTCCGGTCGCTCCATGAATCCCACCTTGCACAACGGGATCAGCGACTCCGCCCGCGCCCGCGCGTAACTCACCATCACCGAACCCGCCGTCGCCACCGCCGCCAGCACCACGTACGGCGTGCGCCCGCTCACCGAGTAATAAACGAGCAATCCCATGTACAGCGCCATGTCCGCATAACGGTCCAGCGTCGAATCATAGAACGCGCCGAACGCCGTCACGCGATTCTGCCGCCGCGCCACCTGCCCATCCAACATGTCCAGGAAGCCCGCGAAAAGAATGATCAGCGCCCCAGTGCGAAAACGGCCGATCGCAAACATCGCCGCCGCGGCGAAATTCACCACCAGCCCTAAAAATGTCAGAAAGTTAGGATTTACGCCGGTAGCGGCCAGCGCCCCGACAATGCGGTCCAGCAGCCATTTACTCCCCGTCCCAATCGCTCCAGTAAGCGTAGCCATTCGCGCGCGTCATTCACCAGGAATGCGAGTTCCACAACGTAGCCTGTGCAGCTTCCGCAAAATCGTACACCAGCGTTGCCGCGTCCCGCAAACCGCGAGCCAATTTGGTACGTCGCAGGGAAAATTCGAATACGCCAGTCCTGCCCTTTCTCCTTGACGTCGCGTCACCACCATCCTAAATTCCTAATTGCTCCCTGTACTTCATTTTCATGATCAACGATCTTAGCCGTCGCAATTTCTTGACCCGCGCAGGGGGCGCCGCCAGCGCGGTATGGCTTTCCACGCATTGGCCCGCGATCGTTGCCGCCGCCGAACACGCGCACCAAGCCGCAAAATCTTCCTCGCCCCAGAAATTCGAATTCTTGACGCCAGAGGAAGGCGTCGAAATCGACGCTATCACCGCGCGCATCATTCCGTCCGACGAAACTCCCGGCGCCCACGAAGCCGGCGTCGTCTATTTCATCGATCGCGCGCTCACCACCTTCGCCCTCGACGACCAGAAAACCTATCGCGAGGGCCTTCCTGCCTCGCAAGCCCGCGTACGCGAACTATTTCCGAATGTCGCGAAATTTTCCAACGCTACGCCGGAACAGCAAGATCAGGTCCTGCATTCCTTCGACGACCAAACGGGCCCGGGGCGCGGGAATCCTCGCCGCAGAGCCATGGCCAACTCCTTCTTTGGAATTCTGCGCGCGCATACCGTCATCGGTTTCCTAGTCGATCCCGACTCCGCCCACGGCGGCAATCGCGACGGCGTCGGCTGGAAAGTGATCGGCCGCGACCCCGACCACATGTTCCAATCGCCGTTCGGCTACTACGACAAAGACTATGCCGGCTGGCAGCCCAATCCTCCCGACGCGGAAAAGACCAAAGCATGAAGCGCGATACACCGAAATATAAAACCTCCGACGAAGTCGATTTTGTAATCGTCGGCTCCGGTGCCGCCGGCGGCATCATGGCCAAGGAGCTTTCCACCAACGGCTTTCGCGTCGTCGTCCTCGAACAAGGCCCCTATCTCACAGAAGCCGATTTCGTCCATGACGAAGTAAAGATCCTCAACGAAGATTTCCTCACCAACAAACCCAAGCTTCAGCCCACCTCCTTCCGCAAAACGCCCAACGAAAAAGCAAAACCCCAGCGTTCCGTCCTGTACGGACGTTGCGTCGGCGGCACGAGCGTGCATTTCACCGCCAATTTCTGGCGCTTCCACGAAATCGATTTCGTCGAGCGCAGCAAAGTCGGTCCCGTTCCCGGCGCCGACCTACGGGATTGGCCCATCACCTACGCCGATCTCGAGCCTTACTACACCAAAGTCGAATGGGAAATTGGCGTTTCCGGCCTAGCAGGGGCCAGCCCTTTCGATCCCCCGCGCTCCAAGCCCTATCCCATGCCGCCGCTTCCCGTGAAAGGTTCCGGCGTAATTTTCGAGCGCGCTGCTCGCAAGCTCGGATGGCATCCATTCCCCGCGCCCATGGCCATTCTGTCCCAGCCACGCCCGGGACGCAGCGCCTGCGTGAAATGCGGTTTTTGCATGCTGTTCGGCTGCGAAGTCGGCGCCAAGTCCAGCTCTTTGGCCGCTGCCATTCCCGTAGCCGAGAAAACCGGCCGCTGCGAAATCCGCCCCAACTCCTACGTCCACCGCATCGAGCTCGACAGCAACGGCCGCGTCACCGGCGCCGTTTACTTCGACGAAAAGCGCAGCACACACTTGCAAAAAGCTAAAGCCGTCATCGTCTGCGCCAACGGCGCGGAAACTCCGCGCCTGCTTCTGCTCTCCGCCAACAAACAATTCCCCAATGGCCTCGCCAATTCCAGCGGCGTCGTCGGCAAATACCTCATGCTAAACAGCGGCGGGGTCACCACCGCCGTTTTCGAGCATCCCATCAACGACTACAAGGGTTTTGCCGTCAGCCGCATCCTCCATGACTTTTACGAACTCGACCCTCACAAGGTCGGCTTCTACGGTGGTGGCGGACTCGACGCCCGTTTCGACCTCACGCCCGTACTTTTTGCCCTCGGCGCGCTCCCTCCGGATACCCCACGCTGGGGCTCGGGCTTTAAGCAGGCATTGGCTCACAATTTCACCCGCACCTTGGAAGTCTTTTCTCACGGCACCTCTCTACCTGTAGAAACCAACAGCTTCTCTCTCGATCCCGACCTAAAGGATGCCTGGGGACTCCCCGCGCTCTGTCTCACCTACAAGGACCACCCGGATGACCTGAAGCTTTGGGCCTGGCTAAACCAGCGTGGTGACGAGTTGCTCGACGCCGCCGGCGCGCAAAAAAAATGGGCTCAGCCGGTCCAGGAAGCTCAATTCGCCGTGCATCTCCTCGGCACCTGCCGCATGGGCACTGATCCCAAAACCTCCGTAATCAATCCCGACCACCGCACGCACGACGTCAAAAATCTCTTCCTCTGCGACGGCAGCAGCCTCGTAACCTCCGGCCGCGGTCAACCCACCATGACCATCGAAGCCCTAGCCTTCCGCGCCGCCGACCGCATCACCGCCCTAGCCAAGCGCGGCGAAACAACGTAGCGGCGGTCTTCAGGCTGGCGCTGTACGCTTCCTTGTCGCATACCGTGTACTTCCGACTCCGCATCTGTAGCTCAGGTGTACCTGAGTCTCGAAGGGTCCGCCTTTTGGACCTGAGGTTTTTTCCTTCTATTTAGGTAAAGGCGCAATCGCCACCGTTCTACGCGTCTGCGCCGACCGCACCCCAGCATCCAAAATCTGCATCACCACCATATTCGTATCCAGCGACGAAAGATCACCGTCGCGATCAACGTGGCCGTGCAGCACCGCAGCCAGGTAACTCAACGAATTGCTCTCCGCCTTCGCTAAGGGAGCAGCCGTTGTCTGCGACTCCGCGGTTTGCCCGCGGTAACGCACGCGCAGCCCATCGGAACCAACCGTGATCGCGTAACCACCGGTCCCGTACACTTCCATGTCCTTGCGCGAAAACGACCAGTTCCACGATGGCATCAGCACCGCCTGCGCTTTCGGATAACGCAGAATCAACGTCGCGTCATCATCCACCTTCGGATAAATTTCAGGTTTGTCGGTTTGCGTCACGGCCGTTACACTGAGCGGCGCTTCCCCATGCATCAGCACCGTCATCAGATCGGCTCCGTAGCAGCCAAAGTCAAATAACGCCCCCGCCCCGTTTTTTACGGGATCAGTGAGCCACGACAGAAATTCTGGCTCGACTCCGATTTCTTTAGGTCCCTCGTGCCCATCGTGCACCACCACTTTTCGTATTTCACCCAGCTTGCCCTGTCCCGCTTCCACGAACACTTCCCGATTGCTCGCATACCAGGTCGT
>DATBYP010000241.1:0-7118 GCA_036513675.1 Candidatus Acidiferrum sp. | reverse complement strand
CCGTTACGCCCGCCCCGCGTTCGATTGGCGCAAACGTCACAGCCGTCATCTGCATCAAAGCAATCAGGCAGCGTTTCCGCATGAGAATCCTTCCCAAACGAGCGGCGGGATTCTACCACGCCGCAGGCTTATCATAGAGATAGCGGTGTGCCCAACCAGCACGCCTTCTCCATTGATGAACGTGTCCGTGACGAACAAGCGAGGTGCCACTATGAAGTCTTCCCAGCGCAAAACAGAGATTCGTTTCGCCGGAGCCGCAGCCGTGGCGCTGCTGAGCACCGCCCTCGCGCTCCTGCCGCTCGCTGCCCCCGCCGCGCAACAACAACCGCAGCCCGCGCCACCCTCACACGACATGGACCACATGCAGCACAACCACGGCGGCTTCATGCAGCAAGGCATGCACCACCCCGTCGCCAAAGGCATCAAGCTCGACCAGCAAGTCGACGCCGCCGCCCACACCATCACCCTCCGCGAAGGCCCGCTCACCCTCCCCGCCAACACCGACCACATGAAGATGCCGCAACCTCCCGACGTCTTCTGGACCATCCCCATCGACGCCTTCCTCCGCGCCTACACCCCGCGCCTGGTCGACGCCAATGGCAACGCCGTCCCCGGCACCGTCCTCCATCACACTGCATTCTGGAACACCGACCGCTCCGACTTCCTCTGCCCGAATAAGGAAGAGCACATCTTCGGAGCCGGCAGCGAGCTCACCGACTGGATGGAAATCCCCGGCTACGGCTATCGCTTGCAAAAGGGCGACAAAATCCGCATCGAGACCATGGTCCACAATCCCACCGGCACCGCCTATAACAACGTCTACCTCGAGGTAAAAATTCCCTACGCGGACTCCACCGCCTCCACCAAAGGCGTTTACCCCACCTGGATGGACGTGCAATCCTGCCGCAATTCCGGCTACGACCTCCACGCCGGCAAAAACGAAAACACCGGCACGGTCATCGTGAAATACAACGGCATACTCCTCGGCGTGGGCGGCCACATGCACGATTACGCCAAGCAAATCACGCTCGAAGACGCCACCCGCAAGGAAACTGTCGCCACCCTCAACGCCAACGTTGACGAAAAGGGCCAGCTGGTCAGCATGCCGGTAGTTACCTTCTTCGACCGCGGTGGCTACAAATTCGCCGCTGGCGACGAGCTGCGCATCACCGCCACTTACGACAACACCACCGGCAAGCCCCTGCCAGCCGGCGCCATGGGCATCGTCGTAGGCTACTTCCTCCCCGCCGACGATACCGCCATGTCCGCCCTGCGCCGCAAACCCAAACCCGCTACCCGGCAAGTAGCTGCCGCCGTGCACGAATAATCTTCGTAGGGGCCGGCACTGCCGTGCCCGCGCCGTGCTTTACCGGCTTCTTCGCCCTTTGCTTTTGCGGTCAGAACGCATCGCCTCGTTTTTGCACACCCATCCACAAATTTGCACAGACTTCTCCGCCGATTTCGATTGACGCCTCGCAGCACAACGAATATCTTCCACGCCAGATTGAACCGAAAAGCTTGAAAACTTTACGGCTCAGTTTAGAGGGCGCTTCAGCCTAACGGCGGTTGCGCCACCAGACTTGAACCAAGAAGCTTGAAAAACTTTACGGCTTCAGTTTAAGAGGGCGCAATAACCTTAACCGGTCGTTGCGCCCTTAATTTTTTGCCCTCGCCGTTCCTGGTCAGGATCGAGCTTCTCGTTCGCTTGACGGCGCCGAACGCCCGCCAGATAATCCAGCCGTTTCCTCGTATACTCCCGGCCTGGTCCCAGCTACCTGGTCACGCATATTGTAATCACGCACCGAAAGGAGCGCCCGACAATGACCCCGGTTATGAGAAGATTCGTCCCGCTTTTTGCGCTGATTCTGGCATGCGCCAGCATTCCCTGGATCCCTAAAGCACGCACCGCCGCGAACGATGAAGCCGAAATCCGCCAACTCTTGGACCACTGGGCCAAGGCTTTCCACGCCAAGGATTTGAATGGGATTATGTCCATCTACGAGCCGGGAGGCGCACTCGTCTCGTATGACGTCGTGCCCCCGCTCCAATACACCGGGTTTGAAGCGTACAAGAAGGATTACCAGGAATTCCTCGATCAATTTCAGGGTCCTGTCGATATTGAATATCGCGACTTGAAAATCTTCGCCGGCGACACGGTCGCCTTCAGCCGCGGACTCGAGCGCATGACTGGCGCATTGAAAAACGGCCAACAATTTGACGCCTGGGTGCGCTTTACCGAGTGCTACCGCAAAACGCACGGCCGATGGCTAGCCATCCATGACCACATTTCCGTCCCTATTGATCTCGACACCGGCAAAGCCGTCCTGAACCTCAAGCCCTGACGTGCAGGTTGCGGAAATATTCCCTTTCCCTGCGGCAATACCAGTTTCGTGCTACCAGTTTCGCCGTATTGTCACCCAAGCTCAAGCTGGTATGGTTACGCCCCGAGGAGCAACCTATGCCAGAAAAGGCCTCTATAGAAAACCCGAGCGTCACTTTACCGGGAGTCGTGGAACAAATCATCGAATCTCCCCACCCGACCATCCCGGAAAAGGCCCAGATTGCTGTCGAAGGCGCCGATGAACTGTACCAAGAGATTCGTATCGACAATACTTTGATCGACAGTAAAGGCAAGGAAGTGCGCTTGAAAAAAGGTGCTGAGGTCGAGGTTACCGTCGAAGCCGAACCAGAGGCCACCACAGCAAAGCCTGCTAAGCGCAACAATTAAAGTTCCTATACACGTCGTGTCCTGAATCGGCTCTCTTCCGCGTCACGAGGTGCGCATGTAGGGTTTCTCCATCCCCCCATTAAATTGACAAAACCGAGTGCATGTGTTGCCATGTGTTCCTTGGCGTCGATAGCAAGCACGATGCTAGAAACGCCAGATACAAGCGCCACTCGTCGTGCCGTCTACGCAAATCTACCAGGACGGGCCCTGCATTCTATGCCCAAATCCGAAATACTCGGCCGACGTGTCACCACTAATGAGACCGTACCCTTGGTACGGCCCGAAGGGGTCATCCTCTCCAGTTCGAACTCTCCGTGGCGTGATTCATTCAAGGTAGAACATCATCGCCGGCCCGCGCACGAGCAGATGGAGATTGTCCTGCCTGAGGCGAATGTCCATTTTTTCAGTGACAGAATGAAAGAGCCGTGCCCCGTGGAATGGCGCATCGCAGGCAGTTCACTGAAACAAAGGTCTATGCAGCCCGGTGAAATTGGCATCACGGCCAAAGATACTCCCGTATGGGGCCGCTGCTTCGCGCCTAGCGATATCCTGATTATTTCTTTCAGTCCTAACCTCCTCAATGCGGCAGTAGCCGATGCAGCATCCAGCGCAAAAGTGGAACTTCAGGCATTAAAGCACACACGAGACCGCAAGATTCGCGCCATTGGATCACTCCTGGAAACAGAGGTGAGAGCGGGTTGCCCGACCGGCCGCCTCTATGGCGAGTTCCTGGGCATGGCTTTGGCTGCACATGTGCTTCGCACATACGCCGTATTTCCACCCAGAACTGTGGAGTACAGGGGTGGTTTGCCAAAGTACCAGCTCCGCCACGTCGTGGACCACATCCAGGCGAACTTAGCGCAAGATAATAGCCTTCAGGCGTTGGCAGACTTGGCCAACGTCAGCCTTTTTCACTTTTGCCGGTCATTCAAGCAGAGCACCGGCCAATCTCCACACCGGTACATCCTTCAGTTACGCATTGAAGAGGCCCAGCGCTTGCTTAAGAAAACCACGCTCGCCATCTCTGACGTGGCCAACCGTCTCGGTTTTTCTGACCAGAGCCACTTCACCATGGTCTTCCGTAGATTAGTTGGGACAACCCCGGCACGCTGGCGCGCAGATGCTTGATTCGCATTCTCTGAATACATTTTTAGAATTCAAAAAGTCGCAATTTCCTTCCACCGAAAGCAAGAACTTCCTAAATCACTTTCTATACTGCACTCAACCGCTGCGCATGGTCTGACGGAGTGTGGTAGATGACTCTCTGGGCGACGGCACGGATGGTGTCCCCCGTGACTCAGAAACGCGAGCTCGACGCGATTGTCGGCAAGGGTCGCAGTCTGAAGCACGTCCTCGGCCAGGTCGAAACTGTTGCCACCACGGATTCGCCCGTGCTCATCTTGGGAGAAACCGGCACCGGCAAAGAGCTTATTGCTAGAGCGATTCATAAAGTCAGTTCACGCCACGACCGCCCATTTGTCTCCGCCAACTGCGCTTCCATTCCTGCGGGACTTCTCGAAAGCGAATTATTCGGACACGAGAAGGGCGCATTTACCGGCGCAGTCGCGCGCACCGTCGGTCGTTTTGAACTGGCCGACAAAGGAACCATTTTCCTTGACGAAGTGGGTGACATCCCGCTGGAGCTACAGCCCAAACTCCTGCGCGTCCTCCAAGAGCAGAAAATCGAAAGGCTAGGCAGCTCGCAGACTTTGCACGTGGATTTTCGCTTGATAGCGGCCACGCACTGGAATCTACCCGAATTGGTTGCGCACAGGCGTTTTCGCATCGACTTGTACTACCGGCTCAACGTCTTTCCCATCCAACTTCCCGCTCTTCGCGATCGTCCCGAAGATATCCACGACCTTGTGTGGCATTTCGTTGCCCGGTACGCGAAGCGCATGAACAAGCGCATTGAAACCATTCGGGCAGACGATATGGACGCGCTGGCCAACCATCATTGGCCGGGCAATGTGCGAGAGTTACAGAACGTTATCGAGCGCTGCGTGATCTTGTCATCCAATACAGTTCTTGCTCATCCCATCCTGGGTGATTCAGAGCCTCCGGAGCCGAACGACTCCCTCGAGGTTCGCTCCCTCGCCGAAGTACAACGCGATCACATTCTGCAAGCGTTGCGAACCACAGATTGGGTTATCGGCGGACCGGATGGCGCGGCGGCACGGCTTGGCGTTAAACGCACTACCCTGCTCTATAAAATGAGGCGCCTCGGCTTGTCTCGCACCGGCTCCTGAAGCCTGATTCGGGCCGTTTAGTCAAAACCGTTGTTTCGTTTTCCGGCCTGCCGTAATGGACACCCGCTGCCTGTGGCCTCAATGGATGACGTACTCGCCGGGCCATGCCTCGCCAAGTTCTTGCCCACGCGCTTTAGCATCGGCGAGCGTTGGTGTCGCCTCTACAAAATGCAGGCAGCCGTCTCGTTGCACCTTAAAAACGCATAGGGCAAGCCCATCCAAACTCCAATGGGGGAACTACTCCGGACAAAGCGGAGCGATTATCCCACCACTCTGGCGTGTCGGGTACCCAACAGATGTGCGGCACCTATCGCAACTCGTACGCGCAACATAATCCGCCTCGTGTTCAGTACGAAAGAACGGCGCAGGGCGATTCCGTCAAAGTTATTCCATCCTTGAAATGTGTCCGTATCTGAACAGACTGGCGAATCCACACGCGGTAGTCTTATTTCGTCATCCGCACTCTAGTTCCTCTCGATTGCAAATCCGGCCGCTCATTTTCAGGTGATAGCGAAGGGGACCCAGAGGGCGGAGCCATTCCTTCGCGGCATTCGTGAAAAGCAGGAATCAAAGAGAAGAGACAACAATGATGTACAAGCCGTTTATTTTGCTGCTCGGAATATTTCTGGGTAGCTACCGGCCGGCCCTGGCACAAACACTCGCACCACGCATCGTTCTCGCTCAAGAACACGTCGCGCCGATCATCACCATACTCCCAACGATATCGACCGCTTTGCCATCCTTTTCCTTCCTGGTATCCCAGGACCCCGAAAAATCCAATGCCCATTTCAGTTTCCCGTTCGCGGCAGCGTACCCACGTGACTACCGCCTCGAGCATTTTTCGCCAATGGACGAGGTTAGGACTTTGATTCTCAACCAGTCGAGCCTGCCCCTCGTCCAATTCTGGGGCGGGCGCCTCCAACTGGATGCCTTTCAGAGCACGCTTCACATTCAGAACGGCCAACTTGGCCCTGCCGGTATGCGCGCCTCTCGTCTCGCGGGACAAAGTTATCCCGGCGGTTTGCGTTCGGTCCATCTCACTGGCCTTAGCTTGAGCTTTCGCTTTGGCCGCGATGCGCGAATCGGACACCCGGCCCTGCTATGGCAGCGCCTAACGCGTATGGTGGACGTCGTTCTGAATTGAACTGAACTCCAGTTCGCCATCTCCTCCGGGACACACTCTTATGGCGATCGCGAAAAAGAGTTCTTTATGTACGTGGGAAGCCTCAAGCCGCTTCCGTGGAATGTTCTGCCTTGGGAAATTCAGCAATTACCGTCGCATTTGTCGAATCGAAAACGAAGAATGACCGGCCAGGGTTTTGCGAACCCAGTTCCTGAATACGCGCTTTCGCTTTTTCCAACTCAGCAATGGATTCGACCCACAACGAACTGCCGTCGGGTTCAAGTTTCAACACATGGAAAGAGGGCATAGGTAGCTCCCGGCTTGCTGGGACGCGGCAAGAGCCTACTTCTGGGCCGATGCAGCATACGTTTCGACCCCGTTAGCCGTCTGTTCAATTTTGAACACCGAGCTTCGCTCGGCCTTCCTCCAAAAGCACAGCCAACCCCCACCTTAGGTTGCTCGCCCCAAGGAATCGCTTGACAGGTTGTATACTAGTATGATAACGTACGTCATGTTGGATAGACAGATAATCCTTCCTCGACACTCTCCCACCAAGCTAACTCCTTTAGTCCGATACTGTTGCAAACTCTTTGTCGCTCCCAAAAAAGTCAACTCCTTTGGAATCAAGCAAATCCACACTCTTTCGCCAAAACACCCGCGGTGAGGTTACCCTCTTTCCACTGTCCCACGGTTCACTGCTGACGACCCACTTTCTGCCGTCCTTTGTTTTCATCATCTTACAAATCCCTTTCCCGCAAACCCTTTGTATTCACATCCATACAACACCCTCCGCGGGTTTACTCTTTGCCCTCTTTTCCACACTTCCGTCATTTGTTTTCAATCGCTTGCAGCCTCTTTTGGCAAAACACCCCCGGGTGGTACCCTCTTCGCCGAACGTTCAAACCTTCAATCTGCCAACGTTCAAACGGTCCCTTCGCAGTTATCGCTTCCGCCACGCCAGTACCCCGAGCCTATTGCGCCAACCTCCACTCGTCGCCACCATTGCCAAGACGCACCC